>JAKLLE010000095.1 GCA_023150295.1 Giesbergeria sp.
CACTCCGGGTTGTTGAAACCCGCGAGCATCGCAAATGAGCGAAACGAAATTCAAATCGTGGACACCCATGAATCCTCTGGAACCCGCATCAATACTGGTGTTTCCGCCCTTCAGCATCAAATAAGCCGGACACTACTGAGCGAAAATCATCAGGCTGACTTTACAGGTCCCGCAGTCGCCAAAACTGGCGCTCTCCAAACCAGGGCTCCCGCGCAAGGGCCGCCCCGCCGCGCTGGGAGCGTTCCCCTGCCCGCAGCGCGCAGCGCTGCAAGAGCGGGGGGAAGGCGCGCAGCGCCACAGGGGGGTGCTCCCTATCTCCTATCCGCCAACGCATGCGCAATGGTGCCCAGGTCCACATATTCCAGCTCGCTGCCCACAGGCACGCCGCGCGAGAGGCGCGTGACGCGCAGCCCGCGCGCGCGCAAGGCCTCGCCCACGACGTGGGCCGTGGCCTCGCCTTCGGCAGTGAAGCCGGTGGCCAGGATGACCTCCTGCACCACGCCGTCGCTGGCGCGTTCCAGCAGGGCCTGCACGCCGATGTCGCGCGGGCCCACGCCGTCCAGCGGCGACAGCCGACCCATGAGCACGAAATACAGCCCGTGGAATGCGCCGGTGCGCTCCATGGCGGACTGGTCGGCCGGCGTCTCAACCACGCACAGCCGCGTGGCGTCGCGCCGTGCATCCAGGCAGGTGGCGCACACGGGCGCTTCGGTAAAGGTGTGGCAGCGCTCGCAATGGCGCACTTCGTCCACGGCATGCTCCAGCGCCTGCGCCAACTGGCGCGCGCCCGCGCGGTCATGCTGCAGCAGATGAAACGCCATGCGCGCCGCCGACTTGGCCCCCACCCCCGGCAACCGCCGCAGAGCCTGGATCAGTGCGTCAAGCGAATGGGTGTTGGACATAAAAACGGGAAGGATCCGAGAAGAGAGTTTGCGCCGTTCACCCCGCACTCAAGGGCGTAGCGAGCGCCTGCCAGGCTAGGCGGACGGAGCGCAGCAACCGGAACGTACTTGCGGTACGTGAGGATTGCGAGCACCGCCCAACGACGCATGGCTGGCGCGCAGTAGCCCACCCTCAGAAAGGGAATTTCATGCCGCCGGGGAGTCCTGGCATCCCTTGCGTGATCTTGCCCATCTTCTCGGCCGAGGTCTCCTCGGCCTTGCGCACGGCGGCATTGAAGGCGGCAGCCACCAGGTCTTCGAGCATGTCCTTGTCGTCCTGCAGCAGGCTGGGGTCGATGGTGACGCGCTTGACGTCGTGTTTGCAGGTCATCACGACCTTCACGAGGCCCGCACCGGATTCGCCTTCCACCTCGACGTTGCCCAGTTCGTCCTGGGCCTTCTTGAGGTTGTCCTGCATGGCCTGGGCCTGCTTCATGAGTCCGGCGAGTTGTCCTTTGTTGAACATGGAAAGACCTTTCGTTGATGGGGTGGGAAATGAAAAAAGGAGATGTTCAGAGCGGCTGCACACTGCCCGGCACGATGCGCGCATCGAACTCGCGCACCAGGGTCTGAACAAAAGGGTCGTTCTGCACCACTTCCAGCGCACGCTCCTGGCGGGCGTTCTGCCGTGCGGTGTTGCGCAGCGCGGGGCTGTCGGACACAGGCCCCAGCTCCACGCTGATGTCTTGCGCCAGGCCCGCAGCCTCCAGCGCCGCGCGCAGGCGCTCGCGCGTGCCGCTTTGGTTGAGCGATTCGCGCTCCACGCGCAGCAGCCAGTGCCCGCCATCGCGCGCCACCAGTTGGGACTGCAAGGCCAGCTCGCGCACCAACGCAGTGATGGCCTCGCTCGCGACCAACTGCTGCACGGCGGCGTACCAGACCTCGCCCTCCTCGGTGGGCACCAGGCGCCGGGCAGCGGGTGCGCCTCCTGGCTCGGCGGGCCGGGGCTGCAGGCGGGCGCCGTCCTGGCGCGGCTCGCGCACGGGGATGGGGGCGACGCGCGGCGCGCCCTGCATCGCCTGCGGGGCGGGGTCAGGTGCTGCGGGTAAGGCTTGTGGCGCAGGGGCCAGGGCCTCGGGGTGGCGCACGGGCAGGCTGCGCAGGGGTGTGGGCGCTGCGGGTGGGTTGGCTGCCGTGGCCTGGGCGCCAGGCGCTGCAGCGTCGGTCTGCGCTGGCCCAGGCGGGGCGAGCGGTGCTTCTGGCACTGCGGTGGGCTCGGGGGCTGCAGGCGCAGCCAAGGCTTCTGCGGGCGTGTCTTTCGCTATTGTTTTGATAGCTGCTTGCGCAGTGCATTCGGGCTCTGGGGCCGATTTTCTCTCAAAATCCTGCGACGCCGCCGCTGCGCTGGCACCTGACGCTGTGGCGCCATTCTCAGCAGGTTTCAGTGTTTTTTTTTCTGCCGCGCCCCCTGGGGCCTTGAAGGGCAGCAGGCGCAGCAGCACCATGGTGAGCGCAGCGTATTCATCGGGCGCCAGGCCCAGTTCGGCGCGGCCGTGCAGGCAGATGCTGTAGAGCAGCTGCGTCTCATCGGCGGGCAGCAGGGCCGCCAGGCGCTGCACCTCGGCCGCCTCGGGGTCGCTGGCGTCGCCGCTGTCCAGGCCCGGCACGGCCTGCAGCACGGCCATGCGCTGCAGCACGGTGACCATTTCCTCCAGCGTGGAGGCGGCGGACAGGCCCAGTTGGCGCAGCGCCTCAACCGTCTGCACCACGCTGCGGCCATCGGCCTGGGCCAGCGCTTCGATCAGGCGCAGCACATGGCTGCGATCCACGCTGCCCAGCATCTGGCGCACGGTGGCTTCTTCAAGGCTGCCGCCGCCAAAGGCGATGGCCTGGTCGGTGAGCGAGAGCGCATCGCGCATGGAGCCGCGCGCCGCGCGCGCCAGCAGGCGCAGGGCCTGGGGCTGCGCCTGCACCTGTTCGGTGGCCAGGACCTGGGCCAGGTGCTCCAGCACCGTCTCGGGCGCCATGGGCCGCAGGTTGAACTGCAGGCAACGGCTGAGCACGGTGACCGGCACCTTCTGCGGGTCGGTCGTGGCAAGCACGAACTTGAGGTACTCGGGCGGCTCCTCCAGCGTCTTGAGCATGGCGTTGAAGGCCGTGTTGGTGAGCATGTGCACTTCGTCGATCATGAAGACCTTGAAGCGCCCCTGCACCGGCTTGTACACGGCCTGTTCCAGCAGGCCCTGCACCTCGTCCACGCCGCGGTTGGAGGCGGCGTCCAGCTCGGTGTAGTCCGGGAAACGGCCGCTGTCGATGTCGGTACAGGCCGGGCACACGCCGCAGGGCGTGGCGGTGATACCGCCCTGCCCGTCAGCGCCCTGGCAGTTGAGCGACTTGGCCAAAATGCGCGACACCGTGGTCTTGCCCACGCCACGCGTGCCCGTGAACAAATAGGCATGGTGCAGCCGCTGCTGCGTGAGCGCATTGGTCAACGCCTGCACCACATGCTGCTGCCCCACCATTTCGGTGAAGTTGCGCGGACGGTACTTGCGGGCGAGCACGAGGTAGGACATCCGCGCGATTCTACGGCCCATGGACGGCAAGGTTTGTGGCACACGACTGACGCTTGATGCGGGCGCCCCCATGCCAGAGATGCCGCGCAAGGGCCGCCCCGCCGCGCTGGCATCGTCCCCCTTCCCTTGGGCAACGCTGAACAAGTCCCCGTGATGGCGCGCGCCCGGCTTTGGGATGGGATGCTAGGCGCAAACCGCAGCCATAGCCGAAGCTATGGCGAGGATTTGCAACGCCGCAAACCGCCCAAAGCAGGGATGCGCGGCGCGCGAGGGACTTGTTCAGCGTTGCCCTCGTTGCGCAGCAATTCGAGAGAAGGGGGAAACGGCGCAGCCGTTCAGGGGGTAGAATCCCATCTTGACGGGCCTCCCCGCATGGTGAAGCGGCCAACCGGGTCAGGTGGGGAACCAAGCAGCCCTAACTGTGGAGCCAGTGCCGGGGGTAAGGCTCGTCAACTTCTTCTTTGCGCACCCCAACCGGGGCTGCGCTTTCCACCGCAACCGAACGCTGCCCCGCTCCATGCGTTCCCGCCGCCCCATCGCCCCGTCTTGCCTGCGCTGGCTTTTGTGGCTGGCCTGCGTCTTGGCGGCGCCCGTGTGGGCGGGCCCCTGGGTGGATGCGGCGGGTCGCCCCACCGCAGCAGCACAGCAAGCCACCGCCCTGCTGACCAATGCCGCCAGCGAGGGCCTGCGCCCCCAGGACTACGCTGCCGACACCCTGGCACGCGCGGTGCAAGCCGCGTCCCAAGGCCCGGCCCTGGATGCAGCACGCGCCACGCTGCTGGGCAATGCGCTCCAAGCCGCCCTGCAGGCCTACCTGGCCGATCTGCACACGGGCCGCATCCACCCGCAGGCGGTTCAGGCCGGCTTCCGCCCCGATCGCTTGCCAGCGTTCGACCCCGGCAGCTTTTTGCAAACAGCACTGGCAGCCCCCGCCCTGGGCCCGGCGCTGCGCGCCGCCGCGCCCGGCGTGCCGCAGTACGCCCTGCTGCGCACGGCGCTGGCGCAGTACCGCACCCTGGCGCACCACCCCGCATGGGATGCGCCCCTGCCGCCCCTGCCCGCAGGCCGCAAGCTGGAACCCGGCCAGGCCTGGCCCGGCCTGGCGCGGCTCGCCCAGCGGCTTGCGGCGCTGGGCGACCTGCCTGCCAGCACCCCAGCCCCCGCCACCTACGACGCTGCGCTGCAGGACGCCGTGCGCGCCTTCCAGCAGCGTCACGCACTGGCAGCCGACGGCGTGCTGGGCCGCACCACCCTGGCGCAGCTGGAGGTCACACCCGAACAGCGGGCACAGCAAATCATGCTCACCATGGAACGCCTGCGCTGGACGCCGCTGCAGCAGGCCATGCGCGTGGTGGAAGTGAACGTGCCCGAATTTGTGCTGCGCGCCTACGAGCTGCGGGCGGGCCAGCACACCCCGGTGCTGCAGATGAACGTGATCGTGGGCAACTCGGTGCGCAAAACGCACACGCCGCTGTTCGACGAGGACATGCGCTCCATCGAATTCAACCCGTACTGGAACGTTCCGCCCTCCATCGCGCAAGAGGAAACCGTGGCCCACCTGCGCCGCAACCCGGCCTATTTCACGCAGCAGGGCCTGGAGTTGGTGGACGCCCAGGGCCAGGCCCACACCGCGCTGAACGACGCCGACCTGGAGGCCGTGCTGCAGGGCCAGATGCGCCTTCGCCAGCGCCCCGGCCCGCGCAACGCCCTGGGCGACATCAAGTTCGTGCTGCCCAACAGCCACAGCATCTACTTGCACCACACTCCCAGCACCGGGCTGTTTGCGCGCGAGCGGCGGGACTTCAGCCACGGCTGCATCCGGGTGCAGGACCCGGTGGCGCTGGCGCACTTTGTGTTGCAGGACGACCCCGCCTGGACACCCGAGCGCATCCGCCAGGCCATGGGCCGGGGCCAGCCCCACACCGTGCGCCTGCCCCAGCCGGTGCCCGTGGTGATTGCCTACAGCACCGCCGTCGTCAAAGACGGCCGGGTGCACTTTTTTGCCGACCTCTACGGCCAGGACCGGCTGCTGACCAAGGCCCTGGAGCGCGAATCAAGCGCCCGGCAAGCCAAGCTCCAGGCGCGCTGAGCCCTTGTCCCGGGACATGCACGCTCAGTGTTTGTGGCCCTTGGGCTTTGCCTGGTGCGCGCCCTGCGGGGCCGGGGCCGGTGCAGCCCCCTGCGCCGCCTTGCCCTTGCTGCCCAGGCGCGATTCCTTGCCCTGCATGAGGCGCGTGATGTTCTCCTTGTGGCGCCAGACCAGCAAAGCAGCCATCACCACGATGGCGGCGGTGACGGGGCGTTCGGCATTCCACAGCAGGCCCGAGGCCAGCACATACACCACCGGCGACAGCACCGCCGCCGACAGCGAGGCCAACGACGAATAGCGCGACATGGCCGCCACGGCCAGCCACAGCAGGCCCAGCACCAGCCCCAGCCAGGCGCTGATGCCCACCAGCACGCCCAGCGCCGTGGCCACGCCCTTGCCGCCCTCGAAGCGGAAGAACACCGGCCACAGGTGGCCCAGGAAAGCGGCCAGCCCGACCAGGGCCAGCGTGAAGTCCCCCAGCCCCCAGGGCTCGCCAAACCAGCGCACCAGCACCACGGGCAGCCAGCCCTTGACGGCGTCGAGCAGCAGTGTGACCACCGCCGCCGCCTTGCTGCCCGAGCGCAGCACATTGGTGGCGCCGGGGTTCTTGCTGCCGTAGGTGCGCGGGTCGTTCAGCCCCATGACACGGGAGACGATGACGGCAAACGACAGCGAACCCAGCAGGTACGCCGCCAGCACGGCGAGGACGGGATAGACAACGGACACGACACACTCTCCTGAATTCAGCAATGTGCCGCGAAGCTGCGGCACGGTGCGGGGGGCCATTCTGCCAGCCCGGCGTGGCAGCCAGTCCGGTCAATCCACCAGCGCGCACTGCACGGGCGTGGCACCCAGCAGGCGCACGCAGGCCTGCGGGTCCATCTGCACCAGGTAACCCCGGCGCCCGCCGTTGATGGCGATGCGTGGCAGTTGCAGGATGCTTTCCTCGATATAGACGGGCATGTCGCGCCGCGTGCCGAACGGCGAGGTGCCGCCCACCAGGTAACCACTGTGGCGCTGGGCCACCTCGGGCGTGCACGGCTCGACCGACTTGGCGCCGATCTGGCGCGCCAGGTTCTTGGTCGACACCTTGCGGTCGCCGTGCATGAGCACGATGAGCGGCTTGGCGTCCTGGTCCTGCATCACCAGGGTCTTGACCACATGGTGCTCGTTCAGGCCGAGCTGGCGCGCCGACTCGGCCGTGCCGCCATGCTCCACGTAATCGTAGGGATGGCTGGTGAACTCCACCTGGTGGGCCTTGAGCATCTGCGTGGCGGGGGTTTCGCTCACATGCGCGGTTTTGCCTTCTTTTTTGGCCATTTTTACTATGATTTTGATAGCTTCTTGCGCTTTACCAATAAGCGCTACAGACCAATTTCATTCAACATCAAACTGGTCTGCATTCTTGCCCCGCACGGGGGCATAAAACGCCTTGATGCGTGCCATGTCGGCTTCCACGTCGCCGGTAGGCTCAAACAGTGGCCCCAGGCCGCCCACCTTGCGGCCATAGTCCACAAACGTCAGCACGATGGGCACGCCTGCCTGCTGGGCGATGAAGTAAAAGCCCGTTTTCCAATGGCGCGTCTTGCCGCGTGTGCCCTCGGGCGGAATGATGAGTTGCATGGGGCCCTCGGCCTCGCGCATGGCCTGGGCAGAGCTGGCGACCAGGTTGTTGTTCTGGCTGCGGTTGACCGGAATGCCCCCCAACCAGCGCATCAGGCCCCCGAACGGCGCCCGAAAAATGCTCTGCTTGCCCATCCAGTACACACGCAGGTTCAACACAAAGGCCAGCATCAGGGTGTAGGGCAGGTCCCAGTTGCTGGTGTGCGGCGCGGCAATCAGCACGCTCTTGGCCGCTTGCGGGGGCAGGCTACCCTCCACCTTCCAGCCGCCCAGTCGCAGCAGGGCGATCGACAGGCTGCGCAGCAGAGTGTTGACGACAGGGGTATCAAAAATGGTGCGGTGGCGCATGGGGACAAGGGCTTTGCATGCACCAAGCTCACTCTTGATACTTTTTGCAACAAGCGGGCGCGAGTGTAGCAGCGACACCCCACTGTGCGCTGACTGTGGCCACCCTAAAACAAAGCGCCGCAGGGCGAACCGTGCGGCGCTGGGGGGGGCGGTGGATATGCCGCCCGTCTGACGTTTTGGCGCTCAGGCCCCTGCGAGCACAACCTCGACGCGGCGGGCTTCGGCGTTGCTGCCGCTGCCCTGGGTGGCTTCGGGCTTTTTGAGCTCGATGCTGCCTTCGGCCACGCCCAGGGCCTGCAGGGCGCTGCGCACGGCCAGGGCGCGGTTCTTGGCCAGCTCGGCGTTTTGCGCGGCGTCGCCCGTGGCGTCGTGGAAGCCCGAGACCACGGCCTTCTGGCCTGCGGCCACGCCCTTGACGATGTCGGCCAGCGCTTCGTTGGCGCCCGCAGCCAGGTCGGCCTTGCCGGTGGCGAAGTAGAACTTGACCACGCCGTTTTCCACGCGCACGCTGGCGCTATCGTCTGCCACCGCAGCCGCCGGTGCGGCTGCCACGGCGGGCGCCTTGGCGCCGCCCATGCCGCGCTTGACCACCACCGTGCCCACCACGCTGGCCACCACCAGGGCAATCAAGGCAAACACCAGGCCCAGGGCAAAGCGCTGCTGGCTGTCATCATCGGAACTGCTGAACGACATCTTGGAAACTCCGTGAAAAAATGAGGTAACCCCGCATTGTAGAACCGCACCATGACAGCCTTTGCCCCTTCCACCCGCGACCCTGAGCCCCTGCTGGAACACACCCTGCGCACCTGGGGTGGCCGGGGCGATCTGTGGGTGTTTGGCTATGCCTCGCTCATCTGGCGGCCCGACTTTGACTACGCCGAACGTCGCCCTGCCAGGGTGCATGGCTGGCACCGCGCGCTCAAGATGTGGAGCCACGTCAACCGGGGTACGCCGCAATGCCCAGGCCTGGTGTTCGGCATGCTGCCCGGCGGCAGTTGTCAGGGCATGGTGTTCCGCGTGCGCGAAGCCCAGGGCGAGCCCGTGCTGCGCACCCTGTGGCAGCGCGAAATGCCCGTGGCCGTGTACGACCCGCGCTGGCTCCCCTGCCACACCCCGCAGGGGCCGGTGCAGGCGCTGGCGTTCACGCTCTCGCGCCGCAGCCCCCACTACACGGGCACGCTGCCGGTGGAGCAGTACCGCCGCATCTTTGCCCAGGCCCAGGGCCGCTACGGCAGCACGCAGGACTACGCCGTAGACACCTACGAAGGCCTGCGCGCCGTGGGCATCCACGACCACGCACTCCAGCGCCTGATCGAAAGCGCCCAATGCCCCCAGGACGACGCGCCCACGGCACAATCCAAGGAATGAGCAGCACCACCCCCTCCATCGCCGACCTGCGCAAAAGCTACGAGCGAGCCGAACTCAACGAAGACGCCTCGCACGCCGACCCCATGCAGCAGTTCGACCAGTGGCTCAAGGAAGCCCTGGCCGCCCAGATCCCCGAGCCCAACGCCATGACCGTGGCCACCGTGGGCAGCGACCTGCGCCCCAGCACGCGCGTGGTGCTCATCAAGGGCTACGACGAGCGCGGCATCGTCTGGTACACCAACTACGAAAGCCGCAAAGGCCGCCAACTGGCGGGCAACCCGTATGCGGCGCTGCAGTTCCATTGGGTGGAGTTGGAGCGCGTGGTGCGCATCGAAGGTACCGTGGAGAAAGTGAGCGAGGCCGAGAGCGACGAATACTTCCACAGCCGCCCGCTCGACTCGCGCATCGGCGCCTGGGCCAGCCCGCAAAGCCAGGTGATCTCGGGCCGCGGCGTGCTGGTGGCCAATGCTGCCAAATACGGTGCCCAGTTCATGCTGAACCCTCCGCGCCCGCCGCACTGGGGCGGCTACCGCCTCAAGCCCGACCAGTGGGAATTCTGGCAAGGCCGCAAAAGCCGCCTGCACGATCGCCTGCACTACCGCCAGGAACGCAGCGCCTGGGTACGCGAGCGGCTGGCGCCCTGAGGTATGGCATTGCCCATGGCTCTGCTGATTCTTGCTGCGCTGATCGTTATGGTGAACGTGCTGACCTATAGGTGCGTGCAGAGGCACAAAGCGATGGCAGTTTCCGTGCTGCTTCCGCCGATGCTGTTCCAGGCGGGCAACTGGCTTCACTTGGGCTATCTCGATCCGTTCTGGCCCATCGCGGCCCTGGTCAGCCTGGTGGCATCCGCACTGGGAACCATCGTGCTGAGAATGCTGTTGGACAGTCTAAGAAACCGACTTCGGGATCGCTGTGATCGCTAAAAGGCGGCCAGGCCCTTCGCATCACACCACCCAGCGCGTCACCACCCACAGCACCACCGGCACGGTGGCCATGCCCAGCGCGGTGGACACGGTAACCCCGGCGGTCATCTCGTCCTGGGCCACCTCGTAGCGCTGGGCAAACAGGAACACGTTGGCACCCACCGGCAGCGCAGCCGCCGTCACCATCACCGCCAGGGGCAGGCCCGACAGCCCCAGCGCCCAGCCCAGGGCACCCACGGCCAGCGGCAGTACGGTGTTCTTGACCAAGGCAATGCGCAGCGCTGCGCGGAAATGCGGCCCCACGGTGGAGAACGCCAGGGTCACCCCCACCAGCAGCAGCGCCAGCGGCCCCAGGGCCTGGCCCAGCAGTTGCAAGGGTTTGTCGATGAGCGGCGGAATAGGCCAGCCGGTTTGCGCATACAGCAGGCCCGCGATGATAGGCAGCGGCACCGGGTGCACCAGGCCGCTCCACAAGGCCTGCAGCACCATGCGCCACAGGGCCGGTGGCACATGGGCCTGGCCGTCGGCGCCGCCGGGCTGGTTGCGCGCCAGGGCCAGTTCCAGCACCACCGTGGCCACGGTAAGCAGGATGAGCGCATGCACCGAAATCAGTGTGAACAGCGTGACCAGCCCCGCCTGCCCGAACACCAGCCCCACCAGCGGCACACCCACCATCACGTTGTTGCTGAACGTGTGGCCTAGCGCGCGCACCGCGCCCAGGGTGGAAAACCCCGCCCAGGCCAGCGTGGTGCCAAACACCAGCGCCACCCCGCCAAAGTACACCGCAATAGGCCCGAAATCCAGCTCCTGCACATGCACCCCGGCCATGGTGCGAAACAGCAGCGCAGGCGCCAACACCATGAACACGAGGTTGGACAAATCCTTGACCGCCTGTGCACGAATCCAGCCCTGGCGGCCCGAGAGGTAGCCCAGCGCAATGAACAGCACCACGGGCACGAACGAAGAAAGAACAGGGGAATTCAAAACGGGCCGCACTTACAAAGAGAACGGTGCACGCCGCGCCACGGAAAACACCGCAGGCTCAGCATGCTACCAAAACAATAGCTACTGGCGCTTTCTAGCAAAGCGCCAGGGGGCTATTTTGCTTGCAAATCCAATTCCCAGGCCCGCCCAGGGTTGGGCGCAGGCATGGCCCGTGACAGTGGCCATCACGGCCCAAGCTGCCATGCCTTGGGTCAGGGCCGGTCGCAAGCGTCCTCC
>JAKLLE010000096.1 GCA_023150295.1 Giesbergeria sp.
CGAGGGAGCACTGCGGGTCACCCACGGGGGAATCGATGCGATAGCGCTGCGCATTCTTCCTGACAACCGCAAAGTGCTCAAATATTGAGCACCGAAGTGTTTCCGCCATGTTGCGGTTTTGAATTTTGCAAGTCCCTCATTCGAGAACAAAATTGATGGGGACGAGGTACCACATGGCTTCGGGCACACCGTTGCGCTTGCCAGGAACGAACTTCCAGCGGGACACGGTTTCCTGGGCCTGGCGATCCAGCCGCTCGTAGCCGCTGGAGCGGTTGATTTCGATCTTCTGGGGCTGGCCTTCGGTGCTGATGAACACGCGCAGCACCACTTTGCCCTGCTCGCCCATGCGTTTGCTGATGGCGGGGTAGGCGGGTGCCGGGTTTTGCAGGTAGGCGGCGTTGCTGGAAGGCGGCTCGATGCGCGGCGGCGCCGGGGGCGCTTCGGGCGCCGTCACGGGCGCCGCTGTGGCTGGAGCGTTGCTGGGGGCGGGGGGCTCGGCGGGCACCACGGGTGCGTTGTCCGAGGGCGGGGCGTTGGTCACCGGCAGCGGCTGTGGCGCAGGGCGCGGTGTGGGCGTGCGCACCGTCTTGGGCTGCGGCTTCGGGGGAGTCGGAGTAGGGGGTGGGGGCTCAGGCGCCACCACCGGCGCGGGTGGGGTCACAAACTCGGTCAGCAAGACCGCCGGAACAATCACTTCCACCGCGCGCCGCAGCAGGCCGGTGTGCAGCGCCCACAGCGCCAGCACATGGAACAACACCACGGCAATCGCGATCAGGGTGTTGCGTCCCAGTCCGCTGGGCTGCGCTTCTTCGTAGGTCATGGTCATGTTGGGGAGGGGCAAAAGCTCAACGGGGGCGCTTGGTGCACAGGCGCCTTGCGGTGGGGGTTCCCGGGCCTGACGGGCTAGGGGCGCAGGATCCAGAGAGATACCAGTGCCACCAGCAACAGGCAGGCACCAAGGGCAGACACCAGCACCATGGCTTTATCCAGCGCAGGCGCAGGCACGCTGAACCAAGGCGTCATTGTGCACTGCCGCGACAGGGGCGCTGGCGTGGCACTGTGCCACCAGATCGCGGGCGCAGCCTTCACAGTTGCCGCACTGGGTGGCAACACCCAGTTCCAACTGGATTTCATCAAAACCCATGCCTGCCCGGGCGAAGCGGGCAATCTCGCGGTCAGAGATGCGGTGGCAGACGCAGACGATCATGGTGAAACCGGGCTGATTGCAGGCGTCTCAATTATAAATACGAATTGGTCGCATTACTAGTGCTTCTGAGCGGTCCGGCCAGAAAAAACCGCCCAGGGTGGGCGGTTCTTGGAGTGGTGAAGATCGATGAGTGTCAGAACTTCATGCTGGCGGTGAGCTGGAACAGGCGTCCGGCCCCGGGTACATAGTGGCCAGGGTACAGCGCGTCGGCGTACAGCTTGTTGGTCACGTTGCTGAGGTTGGCCTTGAGGCTGTAGCGTTCGTTGATGGTGTATTCGGCCATCAGGTCGCCCGTCACATAGCCCGGAGCAGACCAGCCTGGGTTGCGGATGGGGGTTTGCGAGCTGCGGAAGTTCAGGCCGCCGCCCACGCGCAACTGGGGGGTGATCTGGTAGGTCGTCCAGATCGTTCCACTGTGGCGTGGTGTGAGCGAGGGGCGGGTGCCCTGGCCTTCGGCGCCCTCGGCGCCTCGGTCGATTTTTGCACTGGGCATCCACATGTAGGAGCCATACACCTCCCACTTGGCGGAAAGGCGGCCAGTGATGTCGATTTCGGCCCCCGCCACATGGCGCTTGCCGGAGAGCACGGCAATGTTCAGGTCGGGATCGGTGTTGCGCTCGTTGAGCTTGGCCGAATGGAATACCGCCAAGCGTGTAGTGAAGCGTTTGTCGGCCGAGTCGATCTTGGCGCCGATTTCGATGTTGCGGCTCGACTCGGGCGGCGTGTTGACCGTGGCCGCGCTGTAAGAATAGGTATCGCCCGAGGTGTTGAACGAAGTGCCGTAGGAGAAGTGGTAGGACTGCAGCGGAGTCGGCTGGTACAGCACGCCAAAGCGCTTGCTCCATTCGGAGATTTTTTGCCGGTACGCCGTGGTGGTGACAGGGCCTGCGGCTGCGTTCGGAATAGCGTAGGTGTTGTAGTTGCCTTCCATGCTGTCGTAGCGCAGGCCGCCCAGCACCTTCCAGTGCGGAGCCACCTGGACCATGTCCTGGGCATAGAAACCCCAGCCCTTGGCATCGAAATCGCTGGTGGTGCGCAGTACGCGGCTGCTTTCGTCCGCCCAGGCGCCGTCGTTGGGAGTGCCGACCGTGGTTGTTGGCTTGTTGATGGTGACGCCGCCCTGGGCCGCGCTGCGCGCGCCGTACACCTGCTTTTTCTCGTGGGCAAAGTCAGCACCTGCCAGCAGTTCATGGCGCACGCCCAAGGCCTCGAACTTGTTGCTGAAATCGCTCTGGACATGCACAGTGTCCATGTCCTGGATCTTGAGGTGGTTACCGCGCGTCAGCCGTGTGGCGGGCCCGAAGTTCGTCAGGTTGGCTGCAACGCCGCCAGGTTGCTGGGCGGCAGCGGCCAGGCGAATGGCGCCTGCGCGCTGATCGCGTTCGAACTGGCCTGCGCGCACCTGGGTCTTGAGTTCTGCATTGCCGTCAAAGCGGTGTACGTGGGACAGCGTCGCCATGCTGGCGCTGCCGTGGTTGTAGTCGCTTTTGGCGCCGTAGTAGGCAGCCGGATCCACAGGCAGCAGCGTGGTGTCGGCCACACCGGAACTGGCTGTGCGCCGAATCCAGGGCATGCCGTAGTTCATGCCGTTGTTGTTGTTGAGGTGGTATAGGCCGATGTTGAATTCGTTGCGCGTACCAATGCCCCAGGCGTAGCTGGCAGCGATACCGTTCTTGTCGAGGCTGCTGCCGGCGCCGTTGTTCTTGGCTTCGGTGGCCATGGTGTTGATGCGCAGTGCTGCGTTTTCGCCCGTGTGCCAGTTGAAGTCGCCGGTGACTCGGCGGTAGGCATGGCTGCCCAGCGTCAGATCGACCTGGTGGCTGTCGATCAGGCGGGGCACCTTGCTCACCTGGTTGACGGCTCCGCCAGTCGATCCGCGGCCAAACAGCATGGAGGCCGACCCCCGCAGCACTTCCATGCGGTCCAGGTTGAAGGTGTCGCGCTCATAGAAAGCGGGGTCGCGCATGCCGTCAATGAACATGTCGCCCGTGCTTTGCAGGGCAAAGCCGCGCAGGCGGATATCTTCTTCCCCGCCTTCGGCAGCGAGGAAGGTGACGCCGGCCGTGTTTTTGAGCGCTTCCTTGATGGTGTCCAGATTGCGGTCGTCGATCAGACGCTCGGTCACCACCGTCACCGATTGGGGAATGTCGCGCAGCTGCTGCTTGCCTTTGCCGATGGTGGTTTCAGTGGCGCGCACGCTGTCTTTGCCTTCAGGCGCTTCGGCCCGCTCGCGCACCGTGACCGGAGCGAGGCTGCGGTCCGCAGTGCTTGCTTGCGTTTGGGCCTGTGCGTCCAGCGATGCTGCCAGCAACAGGACGGCCAGCGGCAGCATGCGCAGCGTGGAGGGAGGGAGCGGGGAAAATTGCTGCGCGTTCAGGCTGCGCTGCGCGGGGGGGTGTGCCAATCGGGCCTCCATGGATTATTCGGTACGCGGGCGAAGACACGCACTGCGGTGCTTGCTTCTAGAGCTGCGAGGAGGCAATGGCTGACGGATCGGGTTGGCTATGCAAATGAACTCGTGAACGAATGCTAGATCAAACAAGAAGTATTAGCGTTAGCGTTGACTTTTTTCAAGGGTCTTTTGTTGGCGATTGGCAACAAAAAGGCCGGCATAGCCGGCCTGGAGGGTGGGGCGAGGGCGCCGTCTTACTGGACGTGCTTGCCGATCAGACCCGCCATTTCGAACATGGACACTTGATCCTTGCCGAAAATAGGCTTGAGCTTGGCGTCTGCGTTGATCATGCGCTTGTTGGCACTGTCCTGCAGCTTCTGCGCCTTGATGTAGACCCACAGCTTGCTGATGATCTCAGTGCGGGGCAGCGGGCTTGCGCCCACAACAGCAGCCAGCGCCGGGCTGGGGGTGAGCGCCTTCATGAACGCAGCGTTGGGGGTGCGCTTCTTGGCGGGAGCAGCGGGCTTGGCTGCGGCGCTCTTGGCCGGGGCTTTCTTAGCAGTTGCCATTTGTGGATTTTCCTTAGGGGATTGGTCAATAGCGCCAGCGAAAACCTGCATGTCCACTGGCAGGTCGATGCTAACGGCAAAAAAACGGGTTTCCAAGGGCGCGGACGGTTTTTTTGCGTCGGCTTGTTGCTGTGGCGCCAAGGTGTGGGCCGTGCAGGGCAGGGGCGAGGAGGGGTGCTGGAGTCCTGCGGGGGCGAGGCAGGGGGGGCAGCGTGGGAGGGGGGGGCTCAGTGGCAGGCGGCCTGGTTGTTCACGATGCGGCGCAATGCATCGGTGCTGAGAATGCGTACGTGGCGCTGTTTGACTTCGACGATGCCGTCGTCCACGAACTTGGAGAAGGTGCGGCTCACCGTTTCAAGCTTCAGGCCGAGGTAGCTGCCGATTTCCTCGCGCGTCATGCGCAGCACCAGTTCGGACTGGGAAAAGCCGCGTGCGTGCAGGCGCTGCACCAGGTTGAGCAAAAAGGCGGCAAGCCGTTCTTCGGCACGCATACTGCCCAGCAGCAGCATTACGCCATGCTCGCGCACGATCTCGCGGCTCATGATCTTGTGCACATGGTGCTGCAAGGCATTGACTTCGCGCGAGAGTTCCTCGATGCGCTCAAACGGCATTACGCAGACCTCGGCATCTTCCAGGGCAACGGCGTCACAGGTGTGGTGGTCGTTCACGATGCCATCCAGACCGATGATTTCGCCCGCCATCTGGAAGCCGGTGACCTGATCGCGCCCATCTTCGGTGGCGACACAGGTCTTGAAGAACCCCGTGCGTATGGCAAAAAGCGAGGTGAAGGCTTCACCGTTGCGAAACAAAGTGCTGCCGCGCTTGATCTTTCGACGCACTGCCACCACATCGTCGATGCGACGCAACTGGTCGTCGGTCAGCCCCACGGGCATGCACAACTCGCGCAGATTGCAGTTGGAGCAGGCCACCTTGATGGTCTGCGGATTCATGTGCAAGGGAACCTGAGGATCCTCGCACGCCGGTCTTGCCGCATCTGTGTCAGATGGTGACCGGGCAATGGGAATGCGATGGGGAGGTGACATAGGTCAAATTATCACCCATTCGTCCCGCATACCTTCAAACCAGCACTCGCCTGTCGGATGCTTGACGGGAATCAAGAACCAAAGCAGCGATCTGGTGCACATTTACCCCGCCAGCCAGGAACAACAATGACAATAGCCACCCCCGAACTACTGACACGCTACGACGTCTCCGGTCCGCGCTACACCTCCTATCCCACGGCCGACCGCTTCGTGGACGCTTTTGGCGAGCAGGACTATGTGCTTGCCCTGGGGCAGCGAAGGCAAAGTTCGGTGGGCAAGGCGCTGCCCTTGTCCATTTACGTGCACATTCCGTTCTGTGAATCGCTGTGCTACTACTGCGCCTGCAACAAGATCATCACCAAGCACCATGATCGCGCAGATGTGTATCTGCGCTATCTGCAGCGCGAAATCGATCTGCACACCGCGCATTGCGGTGTAGGTCAAGCAGTCAGTCAGGTGCATTTTGGAGGGGGGACCCCCACCTTCCTGTCTGACGATGGGCTGCGCGACCTCATGGGCATGCTGCGCAACAGCTTCACGCTGGTTCCAGGCGGCGAGTACTCCATTGAGGTGGATCCTCGCACCGTGGATGCCGATCGACTGGCCCTGTTGGCCGAGTTGGGCTTCAATCGCCTGAGCTTTGGCGTGCAGGACTTTGACCCCGAGGTGCAAAAGGCCGTGCACCGCATTCAGCCTGCGGAGCAGGTGTTTTCCTTGGTCGAATCCGCCCGCCGCATTGGCTTCGATTCCATCAACGTCGATCTGATCTACGGCCTGCCCAAGCAGACGCCGGATTCTTTTGATCGCACGCTGGCCCAGGTGGCGCAGTTGCGGCCCGACCGCATTGCCCTGTATGCCTATGCGCACCTGCCCGAGCGTTTCAAGGCGCAGCGGCGCATTGTCTGGGCCGATCTGCCCATGGCTTCTTCCAAGGTGTCCATGCTGGCGCGCTCGCTGGAGGCCTTCAGCACAGCGGGCTATGTGTATGTGGGCATGGACCACTTTGCGCTGCCTGAAGACGCGCTGGCCGTGGCCAAGCGCCAGGGTCGGCTGCACCGCAACTTCCAGGGCTACAGCACGCAGCCGGACTGTGACCTCATCGCTTTGGGCGTGTCGGCCATTGGCCGTGTGGGTGCCACCTACAGCCAGAACGCCAAGACGCTGGAGGAGTACTACGACCTGCTCAACCAGGGGCGCCTGCCAGTGGTGCGAGGCCTGGCGCTCACGCGCGACGATCTGGTGCGACGTGCTGTCATCATGGCCATCATGTGCCAGGGCGAACTGCTTTTTGAACCGCTGGAACAATCCTGGCTGATCAATGCCCGGGACTATTTCGCATCGGAGCTGGAGCAGCTCAAGGAGCTGGAGCAGCAGGGCTTGGTGACCGTGAACAACGATGGCCTCGAAGTCACCGCCATAGGTTGGTATTTCGTGCGTGCCATTGCCATGGTGTTCGACAGGTATTTCCAGGCCGACAAGAACCGCGCCCGGTTTTCACGCATCATTTAGGTCTTGTCCCCCCGCACCTGAACCCGCATGTTTTCCTCCCTGGCCTGGACCGCACTGATCATGGGGCTTGCGGGCGGGTCGCACTGTCTGGTGATGTGCGCTGCGCCCTGCAGTGCCGTGGTGTCGGGTGAGTCAGGCAGGCCCCCCCCGGCGCCTCAGGCTGTGCATTGGGTGCGTTCTTCACCTTCACGAAGTCGGCTGTGGGCCTTCCACGCCGGGCGCATTCTGGGTTACAGCCTGGCTGGTGCCTTGGCGGCGGTAGCGATGCAAAGCCTGGCCTGGCTGACCCAGCAGGCTGCTGCACTTCGCCCGGTGTGGACTTTTTTTCATGTGGCTGTTCTTGCTTGGGGCGCACTGCTGTTGCTTCAGGCGCGCCAGCCTGCCTGGGTGGAGCGCGCGGGGCGATCAGTCTGGCAACGGGTGCAGCCGCTGGTGCGGTCGCAGACCGGGGTGTTTGCGGCTGGAGTGCTTTGGTCCCTGATGCCCTGTGGGCTGCTGTATTCAGCGCTGCTGGTGGCTGCCCTGACGGGCGATGCGTTGCAGGGCGCACTTGCGATGGCACTTTTTGCCCTGGGCAGTGGGCTCTGGCTCTGGTTGGGGCCCTGGGCCTGGCTGCAGTTGCGGGCCCGCGTGAACGTCTGGCGAAGAGACTGGGGCTCTCGGCTGGCGGGGCTGTTGCTGTGTGGCGTCGCGGTGTGGGCCCTTTGGCACGACTTGATCTACCGCCCATCGCTGATCTGTGAGTAGGGGATGGGGGGGCTTGACACCCTTGGCGTCGCCATCGGCGGCCATCGTTTTTTCGGCCCCGCCGCCACTGGATACAAGTTGTTGCTATATTGCAGCATTTGGCCGACCAAGCTCGGAGCACCGTGGCGAGCGCTTAATAATGCCAAGTGATGACCTTGTGATCTGCGAAACGCCACGACCCTTCCATGGAAGAAGAGCCCTTCATCCTGGTGGATCTCCACCAACTGCGCATCGGCATGTATATCGTGCTCGATCTGGGTTGGCTCAGCCATCCGTTTCCGGTCAATCGTTTTCGCATTGCCTCCGATTCGCAGTTGGAAATCCTGCGTGAACTGGGGCTCGACAAGGTTCGCTGCATTCCCTCGCTGAGCGATTCGGAGGTCATGGACGAAGTCCTGGCCCCCACGCCTGCGGGCGCCCGAGCGGTGCCCCAGGGTTTTGCGGCGGCGCTCAACGGCAAGAGCCATCCGGAACCGTCTGCCGACCTTGCCCGTATCGATGATCGGCTGCAGTTGCAACGCGAACGCTTGGATGCCTGTGATCGGCGGTTCGTGGAAACCACCCGCCAATTTCGCAAACTCGCCGAAAACGTCCAGGGCAGCCCGGCCCTGGCGCGCATGGAGAGCGAAAACCTGGTCAACGGCTGTGTTCAGGAACTGCTGCAGTGCAGCGACTCGGTGATCGTGCTTTTGTCCGAGGGCGTGGGTGAGCGCAATGCGCTGCACCCGGTCAATGTCATGGTGCTGAGCCTGCTCATGGGAAAAGCCCAGGGCCTGGAGCCACAAGCCCTGCAAGATTTGGGATTGGCGGCGCTCCTGCACGATATTGGCAAGCTCAAACTGCCGGCGTCGCTGGTGCTGCCGTTTCCGGGTATTCAGCCGATGGATCTTGCGCGCTACCGCGGGCATGTGGGAGAGTCCGTGCTGCTGGGCAAGGCCATGGGCCTGCCCAGCCCGGTGCTGCTGGCCATGGCGCAGCACCATGAAATGGCCGATGGCACTGGTTTTCCCTTGCGCATGCGCGGCGAGGACATCTGCGCTGCAGGGCGCATCCTGTCGCTGGTCAACCACTACGAACGCCTGTGCAATCCGGCGGGGCCGTCCATGGGCATGACGCCCCACGAAGCCCTTTCGGTCATGTTCGCCCAGCAGAAGGGCTTGTTTGACCCCATGGTGCTGGGGCTCTTCATCCGCATGATGGGCGTCTACCCGCCGGGCTCGGTGGTGCAACTGGCCAACAACCGGTTTGCGCTGGTGGTTTCCGTGAACTCCTCCCGGCCGCTGCGTCCCCGCGTGATTGTCCACGACCCACTGGTACCCCGGGAGCGTGCCTTGGTGCTCGATTTGGAAACGCAGCCAGAGTTGGGCATCCGCCGCAGCCTGCGCCCCTCGCAGTTGCCCCGCGAGGCGCTCGAATACCTGTCGCCCCGACAGCGCATCTGCTACTTCTTTGAGCGCGCCGTCGACGCCGAGCGCTTGGAGGTCGGCGTGTGAGCCGCGCACGCCCAGGCACCCCGCTGCTGGCTGCATTCGATGGCCTGCAGGAAGGGGTCTGGCTGGTGGATCTGCGCCAGCGCACCATTCTTTTCTCCAATGCGGTCGCCGCAGCGCTGGTGGGCCTGGATCCCGCCCAACTTGTGGGCCAGCCTGTGCTTCGGTTTGCTGCCACCCCCCAGGACCAGTGCTTCTGGGCCGATGGTGCCGAGGTGCTGGCCCAAGGCGCCCAATGCCAAACCCAGCTCTTGCGAGGCGATGGCACCCTGGTGCCCGTGGAGCAGCGGGTCGTGTCCTGCCCGCAAGACCTGCACGCCCAGGCGCTGCTCGTCACACTGACGGATTGCTCGGCGCGGCAGGCTGCGGAAAGGGAGCTTGAAACCCTGCTGTCGGAGCTGCGTGCCACGCTGGATTCAGCGGCCGACGGCATGCTGGTCTGCACCCTCGATGGTCAGATCCGAGCCTTCAACCAGCGCTTTGTGCAGCTATGGTCCTTGCCGCAGTCCCTGCTGGTGCAGCGCAACGATGCCGCCTTGCATGCCCACATGGCCGGGCGGGTACTGGAACCCCAGGCCTACCGCGCCAGACTCAAGGCCCTGGCAGACGATGTCCAGGAGGACAGCTGTGACGTGCTGGAGCTGGCCGACGGCAGGCTGCTGGAGCGCCGCAGCGTGCCCCAGCGCAGCCATGGCATGGTCGTTGGGCGTGTGTATTCCTTTCGGGACATCACGCGCGACGTGCAGTCCCAGGCCGCGCTGCGCCTGGCGGGGCGGGTGTTCGAGGCCAGCCCCTATCCCATCTTTGTGGCAGACGGGCAGCACCGGCTGATCCGGGTCAACCCGGCGTGCGAGCAGCTCCTGGGGCGGCAGTCCACCGATGTGCTGGGTACCGAAATCACCAGGCTCCTGGGACTGGGTGTTCCGCGCCAGTTCATGGAATGCGTGCAGCGCGACTGGGAGCACGGTGGCGTCTGGAATGGCGAACTCTGGTTGCCCCGCGAGGGCGAAAGTGGCTGCGCCGTGCACCTGTCCTGGGTCGCGCTGCGCGGGGCCGACGGGCAGCTCGAACAAAGCATAGGCTTTGTGCGTGACCTGACCCAGCAGCACGCGGCGCAAAAACGCATCGACGAGCTGGCCTACAGCGATACCCTGACGGGCCTGCCCAATCGGCTGCTGTTGTCCCAGCGGGTGGAGACTGCCATCCGCACGGCGCGGGCCTCGGATCCCGGTTTTGCGATCCTCTTCATGGATCTGGACCGATTCAAGCTGATCAACGACTCGCTGGGCCACCCCTTTGGCGACCGTGTGCTGCAAGAAGTGTCCACACGGCTGCAAACCTGTTTGCGCCAGAGCGACATGCTGTGCCGCATCGGCGGTGACGAGTTCGCCATGTACCTGCATGGGGGTGATGCAAAAATTGCCGAGCAGGTCGCGCGACGCTTGCTGGACGTGATGCTGCGCCCCTTCATGCTCGATGGCATGGGATTTTCGATCCAGTGCAGCATTGGCCTGGCGCTGTATCCGCAGGATGGGCGCACGCTGGACGAACTCATCAAGCAGGCCGATACGGCCATGTACCAGGTCAAGGAGCGCGGACGGGGCAACTTCGGTTTCTACCAACCGCAAATGAGCACCCACCTGCTGGAGCGCATGCAGATGGAGCACGCCCTGCGCCAGGCCCTGGCCCACGACCGCCTGAGCGTGCACTACCAGCCCCAGGTGGATCTGGCCACAGGCTGCATTGTGGGTGCCGAGGCCTTGCTGCGCTGGACCGATCCGCAGTGGGGCAAGGTCTCGCCAGCGGTGTTCATTCCACTGGCCGAAGAGACAGGCTACATCGTCACGCTGGGCGCGTGGGTGCTGGAACAATCGGTAGCGCAGGCGGCGCGCTGGATGCAGGCGGGCCTGCCCGTCATGGTATCGGTCAATAGAGGGACTTGCAAAATTCAAAACCGCAACATGGCGGAAACACTTCGGTGCTCAATATTTGAGCACTTTGCGGTTGTCAGGAAGAATGCGCAGCGCTATCGCATCGATTCCCCCGTGGGTGACCCGCAGTGCTCCCT
>JAKLLE010000097.1 GCA_023150295.1 Giesbergeria sp.
GAGGGAGCACTGCGGGTCACCCACGGGGGAATCGATGCGATAGCGCTGCGCATTCTTCCTGACAACCGCAAAGTGCTCAAATATTGAGCACCGAAGTGTTTCCGCCATGTTGCGGTTTTGAATTTTGCAAGTCCCTCAGCCGAACAGCGCGCCGATGCCGCCGAACTGGAATTTCTGCTTCACATCCACGTCCACGTCGGGCCAGGACTTTAAATAGGGCGACACCACTTTCAGCAGCCATTGGTAGCAGGGATGGCACTCCATGCCGATGCGCAACGTGCCCCGCTCTCCCTGCGCAAACTGGCGCAATCGCTCCTCGGCCAGGTCGAGCTGCGGCAGAACGCGATTGGCCACCGCCAACAGGTACTGGCCCGCCTGCGTGAGGCGCAGGCTGCGGCCCTCGCGCAGCCAGATGGCCGTGCCCAGTTGCTGCTCCAGCTTCTTCATGCTGTGGCTTAACGCCGACTGCGTGACATGCAGCACATCAGCGGCTGCAGTCAGCGAGCCCTGTTGTTCGACCTGCTGCACCACGGAAAGATGAATGCGCTCCAACATGATGAATGAAATTCATGAATACGTGAGATAAGACCATTTTACTTCATTGATCACTTTTTCTACGATCCCGTCATTCCTCATCTTTCTTGCTATCGAGAGCGGCACATGACTACGATCCACAACCTCGGCTTTCCCCGCATTGGCGCCAAGCGCGAACTGAAGTTTGCGCTGGAGTCCTACTGGAAGGGCGATTCCTCGCGCGACGAACTCAAGGCCCTGGGCGCACAACTGCGCCAGCAGCACTGGAAGGACCAGTCCGGCCTGGACCTGGTGCCCGTGGGTGACTTCGCCTTCTATGACCAGGTGCTGGACATGAGCTTCACGCTGGGCAACCTGCCCGAGCGCGTGCAAGGCTTCCATGGAGACGCGCTGGACAACTACTTCCGCGTGGCGCGCGGCCGCTCATCCCAGTCGTCGCAAGACCATGGCTGCTGCAGCGGCCACCATGGCGGGGTAGCCGCTGGCGAGATGACCAAGTGGTTTGACACCAACTACCACTACATCGTGCCCGAGTTCAACGCGGCCACCCAGTTCAAGCTCGACGCCACGCGCCTGCTGGAACAACTGGCCGAGGCCCAGGCCCTGGGCCACCTTGGTGCAGGGCGGGCCAAGCCCGTCATCATCGGCCCCGTCACCTATCTCGCCATCGGCAAGGCCAAGGACGATTCAAACAAGCTGGCCCTGCTGGAGCGCCTGCTGCCGGCCTACGCCGAGCTGCTCGATACCCTGGCGGCCCAGGGTGTGGAATGGGTGCAGATCGACGAGCCCATCCTCGTCACCGAGTTGGACGCCAACTGGCAGCATGCCTTCAACACCGCCTACCACCAGCTCAAGGCGGCACGCGTCAACATCCTGGTGGCCACCTACTTTGGTCAGTTGCAGGAGAACGCCTACTTGGCGGCGAACCTGCCGGTGGCGGGCCTGCACATCGATGCCATCAATGACCGCGAAGGCGTGCAGCCACTGGTCAACCTGCTGCCCGCGCACAAGGTGCTGTCGCTGGGGGTCATCAACGGTCGCAACATCTGGAAGACCGACCTCACGGCTGTATTGGACTGGATAGAGCCGCTGGCCGAACGCCTGGGCGAACGTCTGTGGATCGCACCCTCGTGTTCGCTGCTGCACGTGCCGGTGAACCTGGACAGCGAACGAAAGCTGGATGCAGAGGTGAAATCCTGGCTCGCCTTTGCGTTGCAGAAGCTCGACGAGCTGCGCGTGCTCGGCAAGGCATTGCGCGAAGGCCGTGCCTCGGTGCAGGCCGAACTGGCCGCCAATGCCGCTGCCATTGCTGCGCGCCGCCACTCGTCGCGCGTCAACAACCCAGCCGTGAAGGCCGCCGTGGCGCGCATCGATGCGGGCCAGGGCCAGCGCAGGAGCCCCTATGCCACACGCGCTGCCGAGCAGGCCGCACGACTCCAACTGCCCAAGTTCCCCACCACCACCATCGGATCGTTCCCGCAAACTGCGGACATCCGCCATGCACGCAGCGATTTCAGGGCCGGTCGCCTGGATGCACAGGGCTACCAGGCCGCAATGCGCGCCGAGATCGAGCGCAGCGTGCGCGCACAGGAGAAGCTGGGACTCGACGTGCTGGTGCACGGCGAAGCCGAACGCAACGACATGGTCGAGTACTTCGGTGAACAGCTGGATGGCTATGCCTTCAGCCAGTTCGGCTGGGTGCAAAGCTATGGTTCGCGCTGTGTCAAACCACCCATCCTGTTCGGTGACATCAGCCGCCCCATGGCGATGACTGTCGAATGGACTGAGTTTGCACAATCTCTCACGCACAAGCCCATGAAAGGCATGCTCACGGGACCGGTGACCCTCCTGAACTGGTCGTTCGTGCGTGACGACCAACCGCGCTCGGTGTCGTGCAAGCAGCTCGCACTGGCGATCCGCCAAGAGGTGCTGGACCTGGAACAGGCAGGCGTGGGCGTGATCCAGATCGATGAGGCCGCGCTGCGCGAGGGCCTGCCACTGCGCCGTGCGCAATGGCAGGAATACCTGAACTGGGCCATCGAATCGTTCCGCATCTGCGCCAACGGCGTGCGCGACGAGACCCAGATCCACACCCACATGTGCTATTCGGAGTTCAACGACATCATGGAAGCTATTGCCAACATGGATGCCGACGTGATCACCATCGAGACCAGCCGCTCGGACATGGAGCTGCTCGACGCCTTCGACCACTTCAAGTACCCGAACGAAATCGGCCCTGGCGTGTACGACATCCACTCGCCCAACATCCCGACACAGGAGCACATCATGCAACTGATGAAGAAGGCGGCCGAGCGCATCCCCGCAGAGCGGCTGTGGGTCAACCCCGACTGCGGGCTCAAGACCCGCCAATGGAACGAGGTGCTTCCGGCACTGACCCACATGGTTGCCGCCGCCAAGACATTGCGCGCCAGCGTGGGCTGAGAGGCATCGATCAGGCCCAAGCGCCGCAGGCCCGGTGCGAGGGATGCAGGCCAATACGTGGCGTAGGCTACCATCCCGAGCCCACACCCCCCCCCCGCCATCGCGCACCACGATTTACCCCTCCCACCGGAGGTCAAATCGACTTCAATACAACCGCCTGCCGACTGTACCCATGGCGACCGACACCGCACCGACCACCGCCTCCCACAACGCCCACCTGCGCGACGCGCAGGAACTGGCCCAAGCCCACGACGTGAACCCTGACACTGGGCTGCATGCCGACGAGGCCACGCGCCGCACCCAGCGGAACGGCGCCAACGAGTTGCAAGACCATGCCCGGCGCGGCCCGCTGGCGCTGCTGGCTGACCAGTTCAAGGACTTCATGGTGCTGGTGCTGCTGGGCGCCGCCGTGGTGTCGGGCCTGGTGGGCGAGCGGACCGACACGCTGGTCATCCTCGTCATCGTGGTGCTCAACGCCGCCATTGGTTTTGTGCAGGCCTGGCGCGCGGACCAGGCCCTGGCCGCACTGCGGCGCCTGGCGGCGGCGCACGCCACCGTTCTGCGCGGCGGCGAGGTGCAGGCGGTGCCCGCGAGCGCGCTGGTGCCGGGCGACATCGTGCTGCTGGAGGCTGGCAACCAGATTCCGGCCGACCTGCGCCTGATCGAGATCGCGCAGCTCCAGGTGGACGAATCGGCCCTCACGGGCGAATCGGTCACTGTGGCCAAGAAGACCGGCACGCTGGCCGCACACGACGCCAGCGCCCTGGGCGACCGCACCAACATGGCCTTCAAGGGCACCACGGCCACCCACGGTCGCGCGCGCGGCCTGGTAGTGGCCACCGGCATGCACACCGAGCTGGGCAAGGTGGCCCGGTTGCTGGGCGGCGAAGACCGCAGCACCCCGCTGCAGTTGCGCCTGGCAGCGTTTGGCAAGCGGCTGGCGCTGGCCGTGCTGGGCATTTGCGCCGTGGTCTTTGTGGTGGGCGTGCTGCGCGGCGAGGCGCCGCTGCTCATGGCGCTCACGGCCATCAGCCTGGCGGTGGCCGCCATTCCCGAAGCCATGCCCGCCGTGGTCACGGTGCTGCTGGCCCTGGGCGCACGGCGCATGGTGGCCGTCAATGCGCTGGTGCGGCGCCTGCCTTCGGTGGAAACGCTGGGCTCGGTCACCACCATCTGCTCGGACAAGACCGGCACGCTCACCCAGAACCGCATGCACGCCGAGCTGCTGCTGGCCCAAGGCCTGCGCTGGACGCCGGGCGATGCCCTGCCCGGCCCGGTGCACTGCGAAGCCCTGCGCGCCGCCGCACTGTGCAACGACGCGCAGGCCCAGGGGGCTGCCCACCCACCCTTGTGGCTGGGCGACCCCACCGAAACCGCCCTGGTGCTGGCGGCCCATGCCGCCGGGTTGGACAAGACCGCGCTCGACGCTGCGCAGCCGCGCGTGCAGGAGCAGCCCTTCGACTCCGACCGCAAGCGCATGACCACCTTCCACCGAGAAGGCACGGGCTTTGTGGCCTACACCAAAGGAGCTCCCGAATCGGTGCTGCCACGCTGCCGCGCACAGTGGGCGCAGTCCGGCAGCGCACCGCTGGATGCGGCCGCCGTGCTGGCCAGCGCCCAGCAGTTGGCCGCGCAAGGCCTGCGCGTGCTGGCCCTGGCACGGCGCAGCCATGCGCGCCTGCCCGACACCAACGCCCTGGACGCGGTCGAGAGCGAACTCGAACTGCTGGGCCTGATCGCCCTGATCGACCCGCCCCGCCCCGAGGCCCAGGCGGCCGTGCGCGACTGCATTGCCGCAGGCATCACGCCCGTGATGATCACGGGCGACCATCCCGCCACGGCCCGCGCCATTGCCCAGCGCCTGGGCCTGGACACCCGTGCCGACGCGCCCGTGCTGACCGGCACCGACCTGGCCACGCTGGACGACGCCGCGCTGCGCGAGCGCGTGGAACAGGTGCGGGTGTATGCGCGCGTCGATCCGGCGCAGAAGATCCGCATCGTGCAGGCCCTGCAGGCGCGTGGCCATTTCGTCGCCATGACGGGCGACGGCGTGAACGATGCCCCCGCGCTCAAACGTGCTGACATCGGCGTGGCCATGGGCAAGGGCGGCACCGACGTGGCGCGCGAGGCCAGCAGCCTGGTGCTGCTGGACGACAACTTCGCCACCATCGTGGCAGCGGTGAAGGAGGGGCGGCGCATCTACGACAACATCCGCAAGTTCGTGCGCTACACCATGACCGGCAACTCGGGCGAGATCTGGACGATCTTCCTCGCGCCACTGCTGCTCATGCCGATTCCGCTGCTGCCCATCCACATCCTGTGGATCAACCTGGTGACCGACGGCCTGCCCGGCCTGGCGCTGGCGGCCGAACCGGCCGAGCGCGGCATCATGCAGCGCCCGCCGCGCGTCCCCACCGAAAGCATGTTTGCAGGCGGCATGTGGCAACACATCCTGGGGATTGGCCTGCTCATCGGCGGGCTGTGCCTGGCCGTGCAGGCGTGGGCGCTGTCCACGGGCAACGCGCACGGGCAAACCATGGTGTTCACCGTGCTCACCCTGGCGCAGATGGCGCATGTTGTGGGCATACGCTCCGAGGTCGATCCCGTCTGGCGCCTGGGGCGCAACCGCCCGCTGTGGGGTGCGGTGCTGCTGACCTTTGCCCTGCAGATGGCCACCATCTACGTGCCCGCGCTCAACCCCATCTTCAAGACCGAGCCGCTGGACTTGAGCGACCTGGCCGTGTGCCTGGGCGCCGCGCTGGTGGTGTACGTGGCGGTGGAAATGGAGAAGGCCTGGCGCCGCCGCAAGGCCGCCGCACTGGCGATGGACGAGCCCAGCGCCGCGCCCGTGCGTTGAGCGTGCACAATGCGCCGTGCGGGCCCCGCAGTGGCGCGGGGCCCTGGCGCACTTTCCATCGACTGAGGGACATCCATCCATGCAATTCGAAACCCTGGCCGTCCACGGCGGCTACACGCCCGAGCCCACCACGCATTCCGTCGCCGTGCCGCTGTACCAGACGGTGGCCTACGCGTTCGACAGCGCCCAGCACGGCGCCGACCTGTTCGACCTGAAGGTGCCGGGCAACATCTATACCCGCATCATGAACCCCACCACCGACGTGCTGGAAAAGCGCGTTGCGGCGCTGGAAGGCGGCGTGGCCGCGCTGGCCTTGGCCTCGGGCATGGCGGCCATCACGGCGGCCATCCAGACCATTGCCGAAACCGGTGACAACATCATTTCGGCCAGCACGCTCTACGGCGGCACCTACAACCTGTTCGCCCACACCTTCCCGCAGCAGGGCATCGAAGTGCGCTTCGCCGACCCGCGCGACCCGGCCAGCTTTGCCAAGCTGATCGACGCGCGCACCAAGGCCGTGTACTGCGAATCCATCGGCAACCCGCTGGGCAACGTGACCGACATCGCCGCGCTGGCCAAGGTGGCGCACGACCATGGCGTGCCGCTGATCGTGGACAACACCGTGCCCAGCCCCTACCTGTGCCGCCCCATCGAGCACGGCGCCGACATCGTGGTGCACGCGCTCACCAAGTACATGAACGGCCATGGCAACAGCATCGGCGGCATCATCGTGGACAGCGGCAAGTTCCCCTGGGCCCAGCACAAGGAGCGCTTCAAGCGCCTGAACGAGCCCGACGTGAGCTACCACGGCGTCGTCTATACCGAGGCCCTGGGCCCGGCGGCGTTCATCGGCCGCGCGCGCGTTGTGCCCCTGCGCAACATGGGCGCGGCGCTCTCGCCGTTCAACGCCTGGCTCACGCTGCAGGGCATCGAGACCCTGCCGCTGCGCATGGACCGCATCTGCGACAACACCCTGGCGCTGGCCAAGACCCTGCAAGCCCACCCCAAGGTGGAATGGGTGCGCTACGCCGGACTGCCCGACCATGCCGACCACGCCGTGGTGCAGCGCCAGATGGGTGGCCGCGCTTCGGGCATCCTGAGTTTCGGCCTCAAGAGCAGCGATGCCGACCCGCGCGCCGCGGGCGCGCGCTTCCTCGACGCATTGCAGTTGTTCACCCGTTTGGTGAACATCGGCGATGCCAAGTCCCTGGCCACGCACCCGGCGTCCACCACGCACCGCCAGCTCAACCCCGAAGAACTGGCCAAGGCCGGTGTGAGCGAAAACATGGTGCGCCTGTCGGTGGGCATCGAGCACCTGCAAGACCTGCAGGCCGACCTGGCCCAGGCGCTGGACAAGGTCTGAGCCTTGCCCTGCCACCCGGGCCTGCACAGGCCCGGATGATTTTGGGTGTTTTTGGCCTCCAGCGCCCATCCATCAAGCGCAAACAGCTATTGTTTTGATAGCTTATTCGACGGTACGCCCCAGCGCTCCGGCGTATCCATAAGCCCCTGGCAGGTCAAGGTTGGGGCAGCGCTGCAAGAATGCGGCGCATCAACCGCGCCCTTCCTCCTGCCGACACCCCATGGACTCCATCAGCCAGGCTGCCCTGGGCAGCGCCGTCGTTCTTGCCACCCTGGGGCGGCGCACGGCCGCCTGGAAGGCCGCACTGTGGGGCGCGGCGGCGGGAACGCTGCCGGACCTGGACGCCTTCATCGACCATGGCGAACCACTGCTCAACATGGTGCGCCACCGGGCCGAGAGCCATTCCCTTTTTTTCCTGGCGCTGGCCAGCGCACCGCTGGGCTGGCTGGTGGCCCGCCTGCAGGGCGAGCGGAAACTGTGGCGCCGCTGGTGGCTGGCCCTGGCCCTGGCGCTGCTGACACACCCCCTGCTGGATGTGCTGACCGTCTATGGCACGCAGTTGCTGCAGCCGTTCACGGACCACCCCTACGGCATGGGCAGCATGTTCATCATCGACCCGCTTTACACCCTGCCCTTGCTGGTGGGTGTGGTGGCGGCGCTGCGCTCTCAGCAAGGCCTGCGCTGGAACCAGGCTGGGCTGGTGCTGAGCACGGCCTACCTGGGCTGGAGCCTGCTGGCACAGCAGCACGTGCGCGGCGTGTTGGAAGAATCCCTGCGCGCCCAAAACCTGCCCTCCAGCCAGGTGCTGGTGACGCCCGCGCCCTTCTCCACCGTGCTGTGGCGCGCCGTGGCCATGGGGCCGGAGCACTACCACGAGGCCTATTTCTCGCTGCTCGACGGCGGCGCCCCGGTGCAGTGGACGCAGCACCCCCGTGGCAGCGCCCTGCGCGCCGCCCATGCCACCCACCCGCAGGTGCAGCGGCTGGAGCGCTTCAGCCACGGTTTCATGCGCGTGCAAGCCAGCCCGCAGGGGCGGCTGCACATCACCGACCTGCGCATGGGGCTGGAGCCTTGCTACACCTTCGACTTCGACGTGGGCGCGGCCCAGGCGCCGGACGGCCAGGCGGTCGGCCCCGCCACCCAACAATGGCAGCGCCCCGACCTGCGCCTGGGCCTGGCCTGGTGGTGGCAGCGCCTGTCCGACCCCACGGCAGGCCCGCTGTCCCGCGTGCCGGGGGTGGCCGCCGCCTGTGGCGGTTGAGGGCCAAGCCTCCGGTAAGTTGCGTCCCACGCGGGCCAGGCGACCATTGCTCGATCGGCAGATTCCCTCACCAGCGCAGGGGCATTTTGCCAGTGCTTCGCGTTTTAAGACGACTGGTCATATTATTCACCCATGCCCCGCACCGCTGACAAAACCGACATCCCCCTGCGCCTCACCCAGGCGGGCCGCGACCTGTTCTCGCGCCAGGGCTACAACGCCACGGGCATCCAGGCCATCACCGACCATGCAGGCGTGCCCAAGGGCTCGTTCTACAACCACTTCGAAAGCAAGGAAGTGTTCGCCGTGGCCATCATCGAGCAGTACGCCGAGCACCTGCAGCACTCCTGGGAGGCCATGATGGCCGCCGCGCCCGCGCAGCCCATGGCAGCCATTCGCTACGTGTTTGCTGAAATGATGGCCTACCACGAGCGCAAGGAGCTGCAGGCAGGCTGCCTGGTGGGCAACTTCGCCGCCGAAATGGCCTTGGCCAGCGACGCCTGCCGCCAGGGCCTGCTGCAGGCGCAACTGGCCTGGCGCGAGCGCCTGGCCGGCATGATCGAGCGCGCCCAGGCTGCGGGCGAAGTCCGCGCCGACCTGCCCGCCCCTGTGCTCTCCGCCCTGGCCTGGGACACCTGGGAAGGTGCCCTGCTGCGCATGAAGCTCGAAAAAACCACGGCACCGCTGCGCGACAGCATGGCCCTGGTGCTCGACCACCTGTTCCAGCCCGCCGCACCCGCGACGGGCATTCCCCCCACCACCAAGGAGTAAGCCCCATGGGTATCCCCGCAGAAACCTTCGCCACCGACGCCCTGTTCCAGCCCCTCAAGCTGGGCCGCATCGAGGTTGCCAACCGCATGGCCATGGCCCCGCTCACGCGCAGCCGCGCCAACGACGCACTGGAACCCACCGACATGGTGGTCGAGTACTACCGCCAGCGCGCTGGCGTGGGCCTGATCATTGCCGAGGCGACGCAGATCTCTGCCACCGCCCAGGGCTACACAAATACCCCCGGCATCCACACGCCCGCGCAGATCGCCGCCTGGAAGCAGGTGACCGACGCCGTGCACGCCAAGGGCGGCAAGATCTTCGTGCAGCTCTGGCACACCGGCCGCATGTCGCACAACGCCTTCCAGCCCAACCAGCAGGCGCCCGTGGCTCCCTCGGCCATCGCACCCAAGGCCAAGACCTACATCGTCGGCCAGGGCTATGTGGACTGCGCCGTACCGCGCGCGCTGGAAACCGCCGAAATCGCCGGTGTGGTGAACGACTTCCGCCAGGCCGCCGCCAATGCCATCCAGGCAGGTTTTGACGGCGTGGAAATCCACGGCGCCCACGGCTACCTGATCGACGCCTTCCTGCGCGACGGCTCCAACCACCGCACCGACCAGTACGGCGGCAGCATCGAAAACCGCGCCCGCTTCCTACTCGAAGTGATGGCCGCCGTCACACAGGAGATCGGCGCCGACCGCGTAGGCATCCGCCTCTCGCCCGTTTCGCCCGTCAACGACTCGTCGGAAAGCAACCCGCAACCGCTGTTCGAGCATGTGGTGCGCGAGCTGGAAAAGCTCCACCCGGTGTACATCCACGTCGTCGAAGGCCACACCGGCGGCCCGCGCGACAACGCCCCGTTCGACTACGAGGCCCTGCGCCGCCTGTATTCGGGCATCTGGATGGTCAACAACGGCTACACCAAGGAAATGGCCGTCGAGGCCCTGCGCAGCGGCCGCGCCGACATGGTGTCGTTTGGTCGTGCCATGATCAGCACGCCCGACCTGCCGCGGCGCTTGCGCGACAACCTGCCGCTGAACGAGCCCTTTGCGGATGCGCCCGTCTACGGCGGCACCGGACCCCACGGCTACACCGACTACCCTGCCCTTCCCTGACCGCAGGGCAAGCTGCGCGGCGCTCCTTCAGCGCTTGCGCAGTTTCTGAACCACAGTGACGGCGCCCAGCACCAAGGCGCCTGCCACGATGCCCGCCACGCCATTGAGCCCGTTGGTGGTCAGTGCCTGCCACAGGTCGCCCAGCGCGAAAGCCTAAAGGGGCCCAATGGGCCCTTCTCGCCTCTCGCATACCAATGCAGGCAATGTCAGTGCATTTATCCCATGTCTGTCTTGGTGCAATGCACCATACGCCGTCCCCACTCTGCGCTAGACTGGTCTGCTCGCGCCGAATTCACCTGCCATTGCTGCCTGCAGCCAAGAATCCATGCGTCTAAGCGGTAATGGTCGAATACAGGGCCAGCAACCGCTGGGGAGCGGAAAAAATACATGGAACTGATTGACAACATCACCCGGTTGCTGGGTGACGACCTCAAGGCGACGCTAAAGCCTAAGTCACGGGAGGGACTTGCAAAATTCAAAACCGCAACATGGCGGAAACACTTCGGTGCTCAATATTTGAGCACTTTGCGGTTGTCAGGAAGAATGCGCAGCGCTATCGCATCGATTCCCCCGTGGGTGACCCGCAGTGCTCCCTCG
>JAKLLE010000098.1 GCA_023150295.1 Giesbergeria sp.
AGCATACCTGCACTGATCAAATGCGCGATATCCACCTGTGTGGGCAATGCCTTGCGAGTTCTCGCCATCCCGGGCCTCCATCAAGTCCTTGATGGGGGCCGATTATCAACTAATACCGCCTACTATCTGAACAGTATTGAGGTTAGCGGCCTGCGCACCCTGAGCAGCCCGCGAAAGCTGTATTCACTGCTACTGCTCTACTGACCAAAATCACCAGCGCGGGCAGTGGGTTTGCTGGAACATGGGGACAACACGAAAGGACAACCCCATGCACACCACCACCATCAAACCCGCCGAAATTCTGGCCGCCGCGCCCGACTTTTTTGCCCTGCAAATGGGCGCGGCGCCCAGCAACACCACCCACCCGCTGGCCCAAGACCTCAGCGCCCGAAGGATCGCCTACGCCATCGGCGCCAAGCTGCGCAAGCCCAGCGACACAGAAGGCGACATGGCTGTAATGGCCCGTGGCCTGCGCTCTGCCGACTTTGCCCGGCTGCTGGCCGACGGCGCCAAAAATGTGACGGTTGCCGCGTTTGACGCCGCTGCGCAAGAGCACCTGCAATTCGCCGCAGTCACCCCGGTGGAGGGCTTCAAGGCTGAAACGCTCCCGGCCATCGATGGCGACCTCGACATGCAGCCTATGAGCGAGTTTGCCGAGATTGCCCACGGCGCCGCGTTGGTCGCAGCAGGCGGCGCAGCCGTTCAACTGACCACCTTCGGGCGCATCGTCTGGGCTTCGCGCCACCTGATCATCAACGACCAATTGGGCGCCCTCAAAACCGTGTTTGCTGCTGTCGGTGCCCACGCCGCGCAAAAGGAGGCCGCCATCGTCGCCGCCACCCTGGGCGGCAATCCAACGATGGACGACGGCGCCGCCATGTTCGGTGACGCAAACACCACGAAGACCGCACTGGACGGTGCCGCCCTGGGTGTCGCCATGGGCCTGCTTCGCAACCAGACAAGTGCAGCCGGGAACCCTCTGAACTTGCGCGCCGCCCACCTCGTCGTCGCGCCGGAATTGGAATACGCCGCCCGCAAGGCCGTGCTTGATGCTGGGCTATCCCTCAAAGTAGCCGCCCTGGCTGGCCTGCCTGCTGCGCGCTGGTTTGTGCTGCCTGACCCGGCATTCCACCCGGTGGTGAGCGTGCTGCGCCTGGCAGGGGCACCCACACCGCTGCGCCTGGAGCACAAGGTTTCGTTCGACACGGACGGCACCGGAATTCGAGTCACAGCCGACATGGGCGCGGCATTCCTGCGCCGTACCGGCATCGTGCGAGGCGGGATCGACCTGGCCTGATTAACCACGGGAAAGCCCTTCGGGGCACCGTGGTCTGGTGGTGATGGTTGAGCGCCACCAGGCCATGAGCCGCAGCGGACGCGCCTGCTCCTTGGGCGCTGCGAGCGGTTCACCTACACCACCCCGCAATGCAACACACCGCCCCCAGCACACCCACCGCAAGCCCTGGGCCCCCAAGCCTGGAACACCTGAGCGCCTGGCTACGGGCAGAGCAGCGCGAGGCGCAGCGCAACCTGGCCCAATGCCTTGCGGTGGGCAGTGCGGCAGATGCCATCTATTGGGCGCGGCGCCACGCTCAGCTTGCCATTGCCGCCAACGCTGTGCACTAGTTCACCGAGGCCACAACGCTATGACGCACTACCCTTACCCCGCCCACGCCACCCTGCGCCGCGCGCAACCCTGGCAGACCCGGCCCAATCTTCCCGACGCGCTGCGCCAGGCGGCTGTGCATGAGGCTGGGCATATCGTTCTGATGCAATGGGTTGGACTACTGCCACCCGAGGCCACCATTGCCGCCACCGACGACGGGCGCGTTACCGGGGAGGCGCATTGGCCCGCCCTTGAGACTTTCGCGCAGCTCCCCGACCCCGGCCCGGACGAGTCCGGGGTTTTGGCCGCCACGGCTGCAGCGGTTTTTCATGCGGGCATCGTGGCAGAGCTGATCGAGTCCGGTGCGCCCTGGGCAGGGCCGATTCACTACGCTGACGCCACCGACTACCAGCGAGCCGACGAGATGCTGCGCCCGGCCTTTGGCCGTCACGCCAGTGGCGCACACGCCTACAGCCAGCAAGTGGCCTTGCACGTCCTGCTGGCGCAATGGGCTGATGTGGAGGCTGTGGCGGGCGAGCTGCTGCGCACAGGCCGCTGGGTGGCCTGAGCGAAGCTGGAACAACGCCCGGCCCTGTGCTGGGATTCAACGGATAAACCATGAAAATCAATCTGCAAATCAAAGGGCTAGAGGACGTACAGCGACAGCTCGCCCGCCTGTCCAACGGCGCCACGCGCGAAGCCTTCGCCAAGGCCGTGACCGACACCGCATATCAAGCCCAGCGGCGCATCCAAGAGAACATGCGGCGCAACTTCACTGGCGTGACGCCCTACCTTGTCAAAAGCGTGTTGGTCGAACACGCCACGCCCGAATCACTCAGCGCCCGCGTGGCACCGAGCTTGATAGACCCGAGTGCTGTCGATCCGCAAAAAATCCTGCGCGCCCAGGAGTTTGGTGGCGCACGTCGCGCAAAGCGCTACGAGGTGGCGCTGCGTGCGGTTGGAGTTCTGCCCCCTGGCTTTGTGACCACGCTACCGCGCAATCCGTTTCCCGGCTCTGCCGATGGCCGTGGAAACCTTCGTGGCCGATTCGCCATCGAGCTGCTGAACTACTTTCAAGCCGGTGCTGCGCGCGTGGCAGCGCTGAACAAGCGCAAGCAATCCGCGCTGCGCCGCACCATCAGCTACAGCAGCGCCATGCGGTACGTCAACCGGCAATTGGTGGATCGCGAGGTAAAGCTGTTGCACGGCTACGAGATGTTCGCCGCAGACGGCACCACGCGCGGCCTGGCGCCTGGAATATGGGCACGACGCCCAGGCGTACATCGGGAAATCAAGCCTGTGCTGGTTTTTGTACGAGACGCAAGCTACCGCCCGCGCCTGGACGTGGAGAAGATCGCAAAGGACGGCGCCCTGCAGCAGTATCTGGAGAGGCGCCTACGCTATCGCATCAGGAAGGCGCTTGAGGAGTAGGCTCAAGCCGCTGGATGGCCCGAGACCGGACGTTTGCGCCTGACTGTGGCCATGTGCGGAACACCGAAATGCAGCAAAAAAGTGCACACACAGTGCACACACAGTGCACACGATACTCAAAAAATCCGCATGAATGCTGTGTTTTAGCAACAGTCCATCATCGGCGCTATGGACATGCGCCAGGGGCTGGTGCCCGGCGCGGGGGCTGGCGGTTGCATCAGAGGTCGTCGCGCAGGGGGTAGGGCAGGGCGCCCAGGGTCAGAGCGGGGCCATCGGGCGCGCCCGCATGCAGGTCACCCGCCTCGGCCGCCACGATCTGGAGCGAAACGATGGCGTCCCACCCGCCGCCGGGCGCTGCCGCTGTCTGCACCACGGTGCCGCAGGCCTGCTCGGCGTCCTGGGGACTGAACACCTCGGCGCCCACGCTCAGGGGCGCATCGGCATGGGCGATGTAGGCGCGGCGTTTGATGGCCCCGCGGAACTGGCTGCGCGCCACGACCTCCTGGCCTGGGTAGCAGCCTTTCTTGAAACTCACGCCATCGACCGACTCGTAGTTGAGCATCTGCGGCACAAAGGCATCGACCAGCGGTGCACTCAGCGTGGCCACGCCGCTGTGCACCTCGCCCCAGGCCCACAGTGCGGGGTCGAGAAGGGTGCCAGCGGGCAGGGGCTCGGCGGCCGGGGCCACCCACAGTGCGCGTGGCTGGCCCGCTGCCGGAGGCAGGTGCACCACGCTTGCAGAGCCAAAATCGGCCTTGAGCCACATGGGTTGTGCGCTACCAGCTATCAAATTAATAGCATCACCAGCCAGGCCTGCGATGCGCAACTCGGCGCTGGCGTCGCTCAGACGCACCTTGGAGCGCAGCACGAACATCGACAGCCGCTTGAGCGTGGCGGCCAGCAGGTCGCGCTGGCAGACCAGCCAGATCTCGGTGGGGCTGCGCTTGAAGCCGATGAAGCTCGCCTGCATGCGGCCCTTGGCCGACAGGAAGGCGCACAGGCGCGCGTGCGCCAGATCAAGCAGCGCAAAATCGTGGGTGAGCTGGCCGTGGAGGAATTTGGCGGCGTCTTCGCCTTCGGCGCGAATAACGCCCAGGTTTTCAAGTGGGGCTACGCCCTGGAGCATCGCAGTCATCCCTCCATTATGATGCCCGGTTCTTCACTCCTACTGGCATCAGGGTTGTGCGCAGACTCCTTCTTCTGGCATTGATGGTGGCCGCCGCGCTGGGCGCTGCAGCATGGGTCTGGCTGCACGCACCGCTGCCCATGGGCAGCGAGCCGCTGGAACTGGCCATCGAGCCTGGCACGCCGCCGCGTGCCATTGCGCGCGACATCGAGCGTGCGGGCGTGCGTGTGGATGCGCGGGTGCTGTTTGCCTGGTTCCGCCTCTCGGGCAAGGTGCGCGAGATCCGCGCGGGCAACTACGAAATACCGCCCGGCACCACGCCCCTCACGCTGCTCGACAAGCTGGTGCGGGGCGAGGAGTCGCTGCGCAGCCTCACGCTGGTGGAGGGCTGGACCTTCCGCCAGATGCGTGCCGCGCTGGCCCGCGAGGAATTGCGCCACGACACCGCCAACCTGTCGGAGGCCGCGGTCATGCAGCAGCTTGGCCGCCCCAGCGTGCCCGCCGAGGGGCGCTTCTTCCCCGATACCTACGCCTACGCCAAGGGCTCCAGCGACCTGGCCGTGCTGCGCCGCGCCTTGCACGCCATGGACCGCCACCTGGACGCCGCCTGGGCGCAGCGCAGCGCCGACACACCGCTCAAGAGTGCCGACGAAGCGCTCATCCTGGCCAGCATCGTCGAAAAGGAAACCGGCCAGGCGGCCGACCGACCGCAGATTGCCGGGGTGTTTGCCAACCGCCTGCGCACCGGCATGCTTCTGCAGACCGACCCGACCGTGATCTACGGCCTGGGCGAGAAGTTTGACGGCAACCTGCGCAAGCGTGACCTGCAGACCGACACGCCCTGGAACACCTACACCCGCTCAGGCCTGCCGCCCACGCCCATTGCCATGCCGGGCAAAGCCTCGCTCATGGCAGCGGTGCAGCCCCAGGCGACGCGGGCGCTGTACTTCGTGGCGCGCGGCGACGGCAGCAGCCAGTTCAGCGCCACGCTCGAAGAACACAACCGCGCCGTCCAGCGCTACCAACTGCAAAAGAAATGACCCCAGGCCTGTTCATCACCTTCGAGGGCATCGATGGCGCGGGCAAGTCCTCGCACATCGAGGCACTGGCGGCCGCCTTGCGCAGCGCCGGGCGCAGCGTCACCGTCACACGTGAACCGGGCGGCACCCCGCTGGCCGAAAAGCTGCGCACGCTGCTGCTGGGCGAACCCATGGATGCGCTCACCGAGGCGCTGCTGGTGTTTGCCGGCCGACGCGACCACCTGCGCCAGGTCATCGAGCCTGCGCTGGCGCGGGGCGAGGTGGTGCTGTGCGACCGCTACACCGATGCCACCTTTGCCTACCAGGGCGGTGGGCGTGGCTTCGATTGGAATTTGCTATCGATATTGGAGCGCATGGCGCAGATGGGGCTTGCCCTGCAGCCCGATTTGATGCGTGAACCCGACCTGACCTTCTGGTTTGACCTGCCCCCGGCCACCGCAGCGCAGCGCTTGGCCACGGCCCGCACGCCCGACCGGTTCGAGTCGCAGGACGAAGCCTTTTTCACCCGCGTGGCCCAGGGCTACGCCCGGCGCGCCCAGGCGGCACCGCAGCGCTTTGCCCGCCTGGACGCTGCCCAGCCCCGTGACGCGGTGTGGGCTCAGTTGCTGCAGGTGATGGTGCAACGTGGCTGGCTGGCACAGGCCACCATGCCGGTGAAGGAGGGCAGGGCGTGAGCCAGGGTTCGGTCAGCACTGCGGCTCCACCCTGGGTTGCCGCCCAGCGCGCGCACTTGCTGGCCCAGCGCGGCCATGCGTGGCTGCTGCACGGGCCGTCGGGCCTGGGGCAGTTTCCCCTGGCGCTGGAGCTGGTGCGCGCCTGGCTGTGCGAATCCCCGGCTGCCGATGGCAGCGCCTGCGGCCAGTGCGCCAGTTGCCACGCCATCGACGTGCACACCCACGCCGACCTGTGCGTGCTCATGCCCGAGACTGAGATGCTCGCCCAGGGCTGGCCCCTGCCCGAGAAGGCGCAGGCCGAGATCGACGACAAGAAGCGCAAGCCCAGCGCCGAAATCCGCGTGGATGCCATGCGCGACGCCGTGGAGTTTGCCCAGCGCACCAGCGCGCGCGGCCGGGGCAAGGCGGTGCTGGTGTACCCGGCCGAGCAAATGAACCATGTGACTGCCAATGCCCTGCTCAAGACGCTGGAGGAGCCGCCCGGCGACGTGCGCTTTGTGCTGGCCAGCGAAGCTGCGCACCAGTTGCTGCCCACCATTCGCAGCCGCTGCCTGGGCCATGCCATGGCCTGGCCCGATGATGCGCAGATGCAGGCCTGGCTGGCCGCGCAAGGCGTGCCCGGCCCTGCCGCGCAGGCCTGGCTGCGCGCCGCAGGCGGGCGCCCGTACGATGCACTGCAATTGGCCCACAGCAGCCTGGAGCCGCAGGCCTGGGCCGACTTTCCCAAGGGCTTGCTGCGCGGTGCGCCCACCATGCTGGCGCAGGCCAGCCCGGCGCAGGCCATCACCGCGCTGCAAAAGCTTTGCCATGACCTCATGGCTGTGCAAGTGGGTGCCGCGCCGCGCTACTTTGCCGCCGCCGACCTGCCGCCCGCGCCGCCGCTGGCAGCGCTGACCCGTTGGTCGCGCGCACTCTTGCAGGCTGCGCGCACGGCCGAGCACCCCTACAACACCGGCCTCATGCTGGAGGCGCTTGTCGCCCAGGCACGAAACACCCTACACTCGCCCTCAACGTCACCGTCCGCTAGACCATGAGCACCCCCTCCACAGCGCCCCGTCCCAGCGTCATGCAGCTGGCCATCAAGGAAAAGGGCGCCCTGCATGCCGCCTACATTCCGTTCTTTGAAGAAGGCGGCATCTTTGTGCCCACCACGCGCGAATACCGCTTGGGCGATGACGTGTATGTGCTGCTGACGCTGCCTGACGACCCACAGCGCTACCCCGTGGCGGGCCGTGTGGCCTGGGTCACGCCCGCGCGCGCCGGGGGCAACCGCACGCAGGGCGTGGGCATTCAGTTTCCCAAGGACGAGAAGTCGCGCCAGCTCAAGGTGAAGATCGAGCAGATCCTCGGCGCAGCGCTGGGTTCGGATCGCCCGACGCAGACCATTTGAGCCTTGCATTGTTTGTCTGCCGATCCGTGTCCGCGCGGGTCGGCTTTGTGAGCCAGTCATGTTCACCGATTCGCACTGCCACCTCACCTTTCCGCAACTGGCCGAGCAGTTGCCTGCCATCCGCGCCGCCATGCAGGCGGCGCAGGTCGATCGGGCCCTGTGCATCTGCACCACGATGGAAGAGTTCGCCGAGGTGCATGCATTGGCCACGGGGTATGACAACTTCTGGTGCTCGGTGGGCGTGCACCCCGACAACGAGGGGGTGACCGAACCCACGGTACAAGACCTGCTGGACCGCGCGGCCCTGCCGCGCGTGGTGGCCATCGGCGAGACCGGGCTGGACTACTACGGCATGGAAGACCGCAAGGGTGGGCGCAGCGTGGCCGACCTGGAGTGGCAGCGCGAGCGCTTTCGCGCCCATATCCGCGCCGCGCGCGCCTGTGGCAAGCCCCTGGTGATCCACACGCGCAGCGCGTCGGACGATACGCTGCGCATCCTGCGCGAAGAGGGCGAGGATGGCAGCGCTGCCAGCGCGGGCGGCGTGTTCCATTGCTTTACCGAAACCGCCGCCGTGGCGCGCGCGGCACTCGACCTGGGCTACTACATTTCGTTCTCGGGCATCATCACCTTCCGTAACGCGCAAGACCTGCGCGATGTGGCCGCCTTTGTTCCCATGGACCGCATGCTCATCGAAACCGACAGCCCCTACCTGGCGCCCGTGCCCTACCGGGGCAAGACCAACAGCCCCGCCTACGTGCCCGAAGTGGCACGCCAGATCGCCGCCGTGCGCGGCATCGCCGTGGAGACCGTGGCCGAGGCCACGGGCCGCAACTTCGAGTGCCTGTTCAAGGGTGTGGTGCAGCCATGAGCGCGTTGACCTTGGCGCGCCGCAGCCTGCTGGCCCTGGCCTGTGCGGCCTGCCTGCCGGTGCGGGCCGGTTCCTACGAAGACTTCTTTGTTGCTGTGGTGCGCGATGACCCTGGCACCATCACTGCGCTGCTGCAACGGGGCTTTGATCCCAACACGCGCGACCCCAAGGGGCAGGTCGGTCTGACGCTTGCCCTGCAGAACGGGGCGTTCAAGGCGTTCGAGGCCCTGCTGCAGGCCCGTGGCCTGCAGGTGGATGCACGCAACACGCAGGACGAGAGCCCCTTGATGATCGCTGCCCTGCGCGGCCAGGTGCAGGCCGTGCGCAGCCTGATCGGGCGCGAGGCCGACGTGAACAAAACCGGCTGGACGCCGCTGCATTACGCGGCCACGGGCACCACACCGCAGCAAACCGAGGTCATCGCCCTGCTGCTGGAACACCATGCCTACATCGATGCGGAATCCCCCAACGGCACCACGCCGCTGATGATGGCGGTGCACTACGGCACGCGTGAATCGGCGGAGCTGCTGCTCAAGGAAGGGGCCGACCCAACGCTCAAGAACAAACTCGGGCTCACTGCGGCCGACTTTGCCCTGCGTGCCAGCCGCAAGGACATGGCCGACCTCATCGCCGCGGCCATTCGCCAGCGCCAGCCCAACCGGGGGCGCTGGTAGGCCTTTTCCAGCGGTGGCGGTTCACTCATCCTGCGGACGGGCCTGGAGGCGGGCATACAGGCCGCCCTGGGCCAACAGCTCGGTGTGGGTGCCTTGTTCGACCATGCGGCCGCGCTCCATCACCACCACGCGGTGGGCATGTTCGATGGTGGACAGCCGGTGCGCAATCACCAGCGTGGTGCGGCCCTGCATCAGCCGTTGCAGGGCGTCCTGCACCAGGCGTTCGGATTCGGTGTCCAGTGCCGAAGTGGCTTCGTCCAGAATCAGAATCGGCGCGTTCTTGTACAGCGCACGCGCTATGGCCAGGCGCTGGCGCTGGCCGCCCGAGAGCTGCGTGGCGTTGTGCCCGACAACCGTTTCCACCCCCTGGGGCAGGCCTTCCACGTAGGCCGAAAGGTTGGCCGCCGCCAGGCATTCGTGCACCCGTTGCAGATCCACCTCCTGGCCCAGCGCCACGTTGGCGGCAATACTGTCGTTGAACATCACCACGTCCTGGCTCACCAAGGCAAACTGTGCTCGCAATGCGGCCAGGTTCCAGTCCTGCACCGGGTGGCCATCCAGCAGCACCTCGCCGCTGCTGTGCTGCACAAAGCGTGGCAGCAGGTTCACCAAGGTGGTCTTGCCTGCGCCCGAGGGGCCGACCAGGGCCACCACCTCGCCCGGATGCACGTCCAAACTCACACCGGCCAGCGCTGGGGCCTGGTCTGCCGCAAAGGCCACGCGCACACCCCGCAGGGTAATGGCGCCGCGTGCGCGGCCTGGGGCATGCGGGCCCCCATTTTCTGCGGGCGTGTCGCCCAGCAGGTTCAGTCCGCGCTCCAGCGCGGCTACGCCACGCGTGATGGGGCTGGCCACATCGGCCAGGCGGCGGATGGGGGCAATGAGCATCAGCATGGCCGTGATGAACGCCACAAAACCGCCGACAGACACGCTTTGCGCAGCGGCACCGATACCACGGCTTTGCCACAAGGCCACGCAGATCACGGTGGACAACGCGCCCGCCGCCAGCAACTGGGTCAGCGGTGTCATGGCCGAGGCGGCAATGGTGGACTTGATGGCCAGGCTGCGCAACCGACGGCTGAGCGCGTCAAAGCGCCTGGCCTGGGATGCCTGCGCTGCGTGCAGGCGCACCATGCGGTGCGCAAGCACGTTTTCTTCCACGACATAGGCCAGTTCATCGGTGGCCTGCTGGCCGCTCTTGGTCAGGTGGTACAGGCGGCGTGACAGGGTTTTCATGATCCACGCGACGCCCGGCACCACCACGGCAACAATCAAGGTGAGCTGCCAGTTCAGGTACAACAAATAACCCAGCAGTGCGACCAGCGTGAAACCGTCGCGCGAAATGCCCAGCAGCGCCTGCACCAGCAGCGTGGCGCCGGTCTGCACCTCATACACCACGGTGTTGGACAGGCTGCTGGCCGATTGGCGGGTGAACAGGCCCATGTCGGCGGCCAGCAGCCGGTCGAACAGGGCGGTGCGCAGCGTCAGCATGCCTTCGTTGGCAATGCGTGCCAGTGCGTACTGGCCCACAAACTGGGCCAAGCCGCGCACCACAAACACCCCCATGATGGCGGCGGGCACCATCCACAGTTCCAGCGAACCCTCGGTAAAGCCCTGGTCCAGCAGGGGCTTGAGCAGTGCCGGGATCAACGGCTCGGTGATGGCGCCCACCAGCGTGGCCAGGATGGCTGCCGTCCACGCGAGGCGGTGCTGCCATCCGAAATAGGCAGAAAGCCGTGCCAGCCGCACGCGCAAGGGTTCTGCAGGGGGCTCGCTGGCTGCAGGGGCGGGGGACGCAGGGCTGGTGTTGGGGGCTTGCATGAGGGCGCGATTCTACTTTTTATGCCCCGAGGGACTTGCAAAATTCAAAACCGCAACATGGCGGAAACACTTCGGTGCTCAATATTTGAGCACTTTGCGGTTGTCAGGAAGAATGCGCAGCGCTATCGCATCGATTCCCCCGTGGGTGACCCGCAGTGCTCCCTC
>JAKLLE010000099.1 GCA_023150295.1 Giesbergeria sp.
GAGGGAGCACTGCGGGTCACCCACGGGGGAATCGATGCGATAGCGCTGCGCATTCTTCCTGACAACCGCAAAGTGCTCAAATATTGAGCACCGAAGTGTTTCCGCCATGTTGCGGTTTTGAATTTTGCAAGTCCCTCATCCGAATGCAAATTTTCAGGTGTGGAACCGGGACGGATCGATTGTGATGGACTACCCCCGTCCTGGCGCGAGCGCAGTGACGGTTCAGGCGCCAGAGCGCAGCTTCATGCTTGCGCCACTCGAGGGTGCGGTGGAAAGAGCAAGCATTGGTGAGACAAGCACGGCGCGCAGGGTATGGATCAAGGTCGGACTGCAGCGCGCCCAGGACGCTGACCTGCGGCTCGCGCTGATCGTGCCAGACGCAGATATGAGTGGTCCGGTGGATGCGCAGTTTCAGCATGCATTGTTCGGCCTGATAGCTTTTGGGGCGGCCATTTTTGCTGCGGCCGGGGTTCTGGGAGAGTTTGCCGTGCGGCGCAAGACCGCCCGTGTGATGAACACCATTGCGCGGATTGATTCCGGGCACTATGAGCCGGGCACCACGGCATCCTTTCCCAGGGGGGAGCTGGGTGAGGTGATGCAGGCGCTTGATCGCATGGCGCGGTCCCTGGCGCAGCAGCGACAAGCCATTGCGAACCACACCGCGCAATTGGAGCGGCAAGCCCGAACAGATCCTCTGACACATCTGGCCAACCGACTGCAATTGCTCGAGAAACTCCAACTGGAGATTGCTCAGGCCCGGCGCCAAGAACGCCTGGTAGGAGTGATGGTGTTGGATCTGGATCGATTCAAGGCCGTGAATGACAGCTTGGGGCACAGCCGGGGCGATGCACTGTTGATCGAGGTTGCCGGAAGGCTGCAGGAAAGCGTGCGCCCGCAGGATATGGTGGGACGCCTGGGCGGTGATGAGTTCGTGGTGATCCTTCCGAACCTGCAGTCCACTGAGGATGTTATGCCAGTGGCGCACCAGATCTTGCAGGCCTTGACCCTGCCGATCGAAATGGGGCCGGCCACATGGCAGGTCAGTACCAGCCTGGGTGTTGCCATCTATCCCATCGATGGGTCAGACGGGGAGGTGTTGCTGCGCAACGCTGATGTGGCCATGTACGGCGCCAAGGAACTTGGGGGCAATCGCATGGCACGATTCTGCGAGCAGATGGATCAGGCTTTGACAGCTCGTCTTCAGACCGAAGCGGGCTTGCGCCATGCCCTGCAGCATGGGGACTTGCGTCTGCATTTCCAGCCCATTGTGGATGCAGGCACCGGCCGGGTGGTTGCGGCCGAAGCGCTGGTGCGCTGGCAAGATCCCCGGCGAGGCTTGGTGTCGCCCCAGGAGTTCATTCCCGTTGCTGAAGACACCGGCTTGATCGTACCCCTGGGTGCGTGGGTATTGCGCCAGGCGTGCGAGCAGGCGCGGCGCTGGCAAGACGATGGATGGGGCGACATACCGGTGGCGGTCAACCTGTCGGCGCGTCAATTCATTGGCTCTTCGATAGAAGACGAGGTGATGCAGGCGTTGGCATCGACGAATTGCCCGGCCCATCTGCTGCAGTTGGAGATCACCGAAAGCTGCATCATGGATCAGGTCGATCAGGCCTTGCAGACCATGCACCGGCTCGCTGCGCTGGGGGTTGAGTTGGCTATCGACGACTTTGGTACGGGCTACTCTTCATTGAGCCAGCTGAAACGCTTTCCGGTGCACAAACTCAAGATCGATCGCTCGTTCGTCAGTGACATCGGCAGAGATGCCAGCGATGAAGTGCTGGTGCAGGCGATCATCGCATTGGCACAGAAGCTGGGTCTGCGCACTGTGGCTGAGGGCGTGGAGACACCGGAACAGATGGCCTTTCTCAAGACCTGTGGGTGCGATGAATTTCAGGGCTATTTGATAGCTCACCCCGGCCTGGCAGCGGACTTTACGGCCGTGCTGCAGCAGCGCAATCAGCCGGGGCAGCTTATTCCCTGATCTGCCGTCCGGTCAGTTTGAGGAACAGGTCTTCCAGGTTCGCCGGCCGGTGCAGCGTGCGCAGGTGCGGGTGCTGCAGCAGCGCGTCCAGCAGCGGGCGCGCCTCGCGGGTGTAGAAGAACACCGTTTCGCCGCTGACCTCGGTGCGGGCCGCCAGGGCCTGCAAGGCAGCGTCCTGCGCCAGCGCCAGGGCGCCCGCGCCGTACACCTCCACCACCTCGGGCTCCAGGTGTTCGGCGATCAGTGCGCGCGGCGTGCCTTCGGCGATCTTGCGGCCATGATCCAGCACCAGCAGGCGCGAGCACAGGCGCTCGGCCTCGTCCATGAAGTGCGTGGTCAGCAGGATGGAGGTGCCCGCTAGCAGTAGTTGCTGCAGGCGTTCCCACATCAGGTGGCGCGCTTGCGGATCCAGGCCGGTGGTGGGTTCGTCCAGCAGCAGCAGGCGCGGTGCGTTGACCAGGGCACGGGCCAGCGACAGGCGCCGCCGCATGCCGCCCGACAGTTCCCCAGGTTTGGCCTGTGCCTTGTGCGAAAGGGCGGCAAACTCCAGAAGGCGGGGGGCGCGCTCGTCCATCACGCTGCGGCCCAGGCCGAAGTAGCGGCCAAACACGCGCAGGTTTTCTTCGCAACTGAAGTCGGGGTCGAGGGAGTCGAACTGCGTGACTACGCCCAGCTCGGACTTGATGGCCAAGGCATCCTGCGGCATCTGCAGCAGGGGGCCGCTGGCGGGTTGGTAGTGGATGCTGCCGCCGTCCGGGGCGGTGAGGCCCAGGCACATGCGCAGCGTGGTGGTCTTGCCGGCCCCGTTGGGGCCGATGATGCCCAGGCATTCGCCGGGCGCAATGCCGAAGGAAACGCCATCGACCACGGTGCTGTCGCCGTAGTGTTTGCGCAAGTCTTGGGTGTGCAGCAGCGGGGTGGTCATGCGGCAAGGGCGGCAGGTGCTGGGGTGGTGCTGGCGGCCAGCACCAGGCGGTCGCGGCCTTCGGCCTTGGCCTGGTAGAGCGCGGTGTCGGCGCGGGCGCGCAGGGCTTCCAGGTCGGAATCGCCCGGCTCCAGCAGGGCCAGCCCAGCGCTCAGGCGCACGGGTTCGTCCATGCCGGGAATGCGCAGCGTCTCCAGCGCGGCGCGCAGGCGTGCAAAAAGGCTGCGTGCGGCAGATTCGTTGCTGTAGGGCAGCAGCACCGCAAATTCCTCGCCACCCATGCGCGCGGCAATATCGCTGCGGCGCAGCGTGAAGCGCAGGGCGCTGCCCAGTTCACGGATGACCTGGTCGCCGGTCTCGTGGCCGTAGCGGTCGTTGATGTGCTTGAAATGGTCCAGATCCAGCATCACCAGGCCCAGCGCCATTCTGTGGCGCTGGGCGTGGCTCCACAGCGGGGTGGCGTGGCTGTCCCAGCCGCGACGGTTGAGCAGGCCGCTGAGCGGGTCGGTCTGGGCCTGCAACTCCAGTTCGGCCTCGGCCTCGGTGCGCCAGGCGACCAGAACGGCCACATTGGCCAGCACCATGGTGGCATTGCTGGCCAGCATGGCCAGCACGTTGATGGGGTGCGGGGCCGTGAAGCTGGGGTACAGCTCGGTGAAGAAAGCCCCCAGCACGCCGCGCTGCGCCGTGAGCACGGCCATGACACAGAGGCAGGCCATGATCACCCAGCGCCAGCGCCCCGACATGGCCGAGGCCGGGTGCAGGCAGGCCTGCGCCACCAGCACCAGTTGCAGGGCCAGCATGAAGTTGGTCCAGCCCACGCGCAGGGGGTAGCTGTCAAAGCTCAGAAAATAGCCGATGGGCGTGAGCACGCACACCACTGCCAGCAGGCGCCCCCAGCGGCGCGGGCCGAGCCACGCTCCCAGGGCGCGGAACATCCACCACTCGCCCAGGCCCATGCACGATACCGAGGTCACCGACAGTGCCCGGTCCAGCCAATGCCCGGTGAACTGTTCGGAACTGATCATCAGCAGCCAGCCCAGCGCCTGCACGATGAGGGCGCTGCGCGCAAACCAGGCGCCCCGGCTGAGCTGGCGGCCCATGATGAAGGGCAGCGTCCCCGCCGTCAGCGCGAGGTTGACCACGTTGACGATCAGCAGGGTGGTGACGTCCAGATTCATGCGAAAAGAGTGGTGCTCACTGGAAGGCCACTTCGGCAAAGCTGCGCAGCTTGCGGCTGTGCAGGCGCTGCACGCCGCCGTCGCGCAGGATCTCGATGGCGCGCATGCCGATGCGCAGGTGCTGGTCCACGCGCTCGCGGTAGAAGTGGTTGGCCATGCCGGGCAGCTTGATTTCGCCGTGCAGCGGCTTGTCGCTCACGCACAGCAGCGTGCCGTAGGGTACGCGAAAGCGAAAGCCATTGGCGGCGATGGTTGCGCTCTCCATGTCCAGCGCCACGGCGCGGCTCTGGGAAAAGCGGCGCTGGGGCAGGTTGTCGGGCAGCAGCTCCCAGTTGCGGTTGTCGGTGCTGGCCACGGTGCCGGTGCGCATGATGCGCTTGAGCTCGTCGCGCCCGATCTGCGTGACCTCGGCCACGGCCTGCTCCAGCGCGACCTGGATCTCGGCCAGCGCCGGTATCGGCACCCACAGCGGCAGTTCCTCGTCGAGCACGTGGTCCTCGCGCACATAGGCGTGGGCCAGCACGTAGTCGCCCAGTTGCTGGCTGTTGCGCAGCCCGGCGCAGTGGCCCAGCATGAGCCAGGCGTGTGGGCGCAGCACGGCGATGTGGTCGGTGATGGTCTTGGCATTGGCCGGGCCCACGCCGATGTTGACCATGGTGATGCCGCCATGCCCGGGGCGCACCAGGTGGTAGGCGGGCATTTGCGGCAGGCGCGGGGGCGGTGCGCCCAGTGCGTCGGTTGCCTGCGCGGGCAGTCCGGCGCGGCGCGTGACCACGTTGCCGGGTTCGATGAAGGCGGTGTATTCGCTGTCCGGCTTGGCCATTTCTGCGTGGCCCAGGCGCACAAACTCGTCGATATAGAACTGGTAGTTGGTGAACAGCACAAAGTTCTGGAAGCCCTCGGGCGCCGTGCCGGTGTAGTGGCGCAGGCGGTGCAGCGAGTAGTCCACCCGCGGCGCGGTGAACAGCGACAGCGGCTGCGCGTCGCCCGGGCGCGGCTGCCAGGTGCCGTTGGCGATACCGTCGTCCATGGCGGTGAGGTCGGGCAGGTCGAACAGGTCGCGCATCAGCATTCGGCGCTGGGCGCTGAGCTGGCCTTCCACATGGTCGTGCTCGGCAAACGAGAAGTGGATGGGAATGGGCTGGGTGCTGGTGCCCACCTCCAGCTCCACGCCATGGCTTTTGCGCAGCAGGCGGAACTGCTCCAGGTAGTAGTCGGCAAACAGGTCGGGGCGGGTGAGCGTGGTTTCGTAGCGGCCCGGCCCCTCCACAAAGCCGAAGGCCAGCTTGGTGTCGGCGCGGGCGTTGGTGCTGGTCTGCACGCGGACAAAGGGGTAGAAGGCGCGCACGGGCTGCTCGGGGGTGTCCCCGGCCACAAAGCGCTGCATGGCCTGGCGCAGGTGCCCGATCTGCTGCTGGTAGATGCGCTGCACCTGGGCCAGGGCTTCGGCCGGGTCGGTGTGGCGGGTGGGGGCGATGAAGTCGGCAATCAAGGGCATGGAGCTATTGTCCACGCCCCGGAGCATCCGCTGTGACAGCGGGTTGCGACCGCGACAGCCATTGCAGCGCCTGCGGCGCATCCAGCGGGCGCGACACCAGAAAGCCCTGTGCCATGTCGCAGCCGAGCTGGCGCAGCAGTGCCTGCTGGGCCGGGGTTTCCACCCCCTCGGCCACGGTGCGCAGTTGCAGGCTGTGGCCCATTTGCACGATGGCGGTGACGATGGCCACGTCGTCGGCGTTGTCCGGGGTGTCGGTGACGAAGGAGCGGTCGATCTTGAGCTTGTTCAGCGGGTAGCGCTTGAGGTAGTTGAGCGAGGAGTAGCCCGTGCCGAAGTCGTCGATCGAGATGCCCACCCCCAGCGCGCGCAGCGCCTTGAGGGTTTCGAGCACCTGCTCGGCGTCCTGCATGAGTACGGATTCGGTCAGCTCCACCTCCAGAAAGCGCGGGTCCAGCCCGGTCTGGCGCAGCACGGCAGCGACTTCGGCCGCCATGTCGCGCTGGCGGAACTCCAGCGCCGAGAGGTTGACGGACACCGGCACCGGCGCCAGCCCCTGGTCCTGCCAGGCCTTGAGCTGGCGGCAGGCTTCCAGCATCACCCAGCGCCCGATGGGTGTGATGAGCCCGCGCGATTCGGCAAAGCCGATGAAGTCGTCCGGCCCCACCAGGCCGCGTTCGGGGTGCTGCCAGCGCACCAGCGCCTCCAGCGCCTGCAGCGATCCGTCGTGCAGGCTGACCTGGGGCTGGTAGTGCAGCACAAAGGCGCCCGTGGCAATGGCCTCGCGCAACTGCCGCTCCTGCTGCAGCACTTGCATGGCGCTGCCGTCCATGCCGGGCTGGAAGAACTGGCGGTTGCCACGGCCGCTTTCCTTGGCGTGGTACATGGCGGCGTCGGCGCAGCGCAGCAGCACCTCGCTGCGGGTGCCGTCCTCGGGGAACAGGCTGATGCCGATGGAGGGCGACATGGTGACCGGCACATGCTCCAGCGTGAACACCGACTGCATGGCCTGCAGCAGCTTGTCGGCCACCAGCGCGGCTTCGTCGGCGTGGTGGATGTCGGTGAGCACGATCACGAACTCGTCCCCGCCCAGGCGGGCCACGATGTCGGCGCTTCGCACGCAGCGCGTGAGGCGGCGCGCCACCTCGCACAGCAACTGGTCGCCCGCGTGGTGGCCCAGCGAGTCGTTCACGGTCTTGAAATGGTCCAGGTCGATGAACAGCACGGCCAGGTGGCGGTGGGCCTGCTGTGCCTGCGCGATCTGGTGTTCGAGCTGCTCCATCAGGTGGCGGCGGTTGGGCAGTTCGGTGAGCGCGTCGTGCAGCGCGAGGAAGGCTTCGCGCTCTTCCACCTTCTTGCGCGCACTGATGTCGCGCGCCACCACGATGCGGTAGTCCCCGTGCAGTTGCGGCATGGTCTTGCCCACCACCTCCACGGCAATGCTGTGCCCGTCCTTGTGCACAAGGGCCACTTCGTAGGGGTGCTCGGAGCCGCTGCGCGTGTATTCCAGTGCGATGGGGCGGTATTCGGGCCTGATGAAGCTGAAAATGGACAGGCCCAGCACCTCGTGCAGCGGGTAGCCGGTCAGGCGGGTGAGGGCCTCGTTGCCGTCGATGATGATGCCGTCACGGTGGAACACGATGGCTTCGTCCGTGGCCTGCGCGAACTTGCGCATGCGTTCTTCGCTCTGGCGCACCATGCTCTCGGCACGCCAGCGCTCGGTGATGTCGTTGATCAGCACAAAGGCGCCCACCGGATCGGTGCGGCCCTCGAAGTGCGGGATCAGGTTGACCTCGATGATGCGGATCTCGCTGTTGGGCAGGGTTTGCTCGCGCGTGTACTTGACGCGCTCGCCCACCATGCAGCGGTCCACGTGCGGGCGAATGGCTTCCCATGCGCGCGTGCCTATGGCTTCCTCGACGGTGAGCCCCAGGATGGACTGCGTGGAATGCCCGTTGTAGGCGGCGTAGCCCTGGTTGGCGAAACGGCAGCGCAGGCCGGGCAGCTCGTAGTAGGCCATGAGCGCAGGGACCGAATCCGCAATCAGGCGCAGCAGCACGTCACCCTGGGATGCCTGCGGCGGTGCAGCGGTTGCGGAGAGGGGGGCGTGCATGGGTTCCAGGCGGATGGCGCGTGGCGTGCGGGTCGGTGCCAGGTTCATTTATAGCCCATTGCCCGGCGTTTGCCCATGCTGCGCTGCAGCGCAGCCCCCCAGGTATTTCTGGCACGATGGGCGCTTCGACAAAAAACAACAGGCCATGCAGGCAACAAGTGATTTTTCGGCGGCCATGGCGGTGCTGGCCAGCGCGCTGGGCTGCGGCATGCTGATGGGCATTGAGCGCGAGCGGCGCAAGGGCGACGGGCCGCACCGCGCGCTGGCGGGCGTGCGCTCGTTCACGCTGGCCTCGCTGGCTGGTGCGCTCACGGCGCTCATGGGTTCGGTGGCGCTGGTGGCGGTGGGGGCGGTGTTTCTGGCCGCGCTGGGTGTGACGGCCTATGCGCGCGACCGCTCGGGCGACCCCGGCGTGACCACCGAAATCGCGCTGCTCATGGCCTACCTCATTGGCGTGCTGTGCACGCACGACCAGATGCTGGCCGCCGCCCTGGCCGTGGTGGTGACGGCGTTGCTGGCCTCGCGCGATGCGCTGCACCAGTTTTCGCGCAACTGGCTATTGCCGGGCGAGGTGCGCAGCGGCCTGGTGCTGGGTGCGCTGCTGCTGCTGGTGGCGCCCCTGGTGCCTGCCGAGCCCTTGTGGCAGGGGCTGCTCAACCCGCAGGTGGTCATGCGCCTGCTGCTGGTGCTGCTGGTCATCCAGAGCCTGGCACACATCGGGCGGCGCCTGCTGCAGGCGCGCCAGGCGCTGGCCCTGTCGGCGCTGGCCTCGGGCTTTGTGTCCAGCACGGCGACGATTGCCAGCCTGGGGCTGGAGGCGCGCGAGGGCCGTGCCGCCCCCAAGGCGCAGGCCGGGGCGGCGGTGCTGTCCTGCGTGGCCACCATGTTGCAGATTCTGGTGGTGGCTGCCACGGTGCAGCCTGCCTGGCTGGCGCACCTGTGGCTGCCTGCGCTGTGCGGTGCGCTGGTGGCGGGTGCCTGGGGCTGGTGGCAGGTGCGCGGCACTGCCCCGGCGCCGGGCGAGGCGGGCGGTGCGCCGGGCCATTCGCAGTTGCCGGAAGACTCCCCCATGTTCAAGCTGCGCGATGCGGCGGTGATCGTGCTGCTGCTCACCGCCATTCAGGTGGGGGTGCAGGCCCTGACCCGCTGGCTGGGCGACACCGGCATGCTGGTGGGGGCGCTGCTGGCATCGCTGGCCGATGTGCACGCCGCCACTGCGGCCGTGCTGGTGCGCGGTGCGCCCACGGCCGATGCTTCGTCCCAGGCCATCGCCCAGGCGCTGATGGCGGCGCTGCTGGTGCACGCCGTGAGCAAGTCTGCCGTGGCCCTGGCCAGCGGTGGCTGGCGATACGCGCTGGCCGTGGCGCCGGGCATCGTGGCGCATACGCTGGCCTTTGTGGGGGTGCTGGTTCTGATGCAGTGACGGCCCCGGGTGCAGCGCGCCGGATAATCCCGCCCATGACCTCCCAAGAAAACCAAGCCAGCGCCGCATTCAGCACGCTGGCCCTGGGCGCTGCCCAGCTTGCCAACCTGCAGCAGCTTGGCTACCAAACCATGACCCCCATCCAGGCGGCCAGCCTGCCGCTGGCGCTGCAGGGCCAGGACCTGATCGCCCAGGCCAGCACCGGCAGCGGCAAGACCGCCGCCTTCGGCCTGGCCCTGCTGGCGCGTTTGAACCCGCGCCGTTTTGCCGTGCAGGCGCTGGTGCTGTGCCCCACGCGCGAGCTGGCGGACCAGGTGGCCACCGAGGTTCGCCGCCTGGCGCGCGCCGAGGAGAACATCAAGGTCGTGACCCTGTGCGGCGGCGTGCCGCTGCGCGGCCAGATCGCCAGCCTGGAGCACGGCGCGCACATCGTGGTGGGCACGCCCGGCCGCGTGATGGACCATTTGGAGCGTGGCAGCCTCACGCTCGAAGCGCTCAACACCCTGGTGCTCGACGAAGCCGACCGCATGCTCGACATGGGGTTCTTCGACGACATTGCCACCGTGGCGCGCCAGTGCCCCAAAGAGCGCCAGACGCTGCTGTTTTCGGCCACCTACCCGTTGGCAATAGCCAAGCTCAGTGCACAGTTCATGAGGAGCCCGCAGCAAGTCACAGTGCAGGTGCAGCACAGCGCGACCAAAATCGCGCAGCGCTGGTACGAGGTGAAGGATTCCGAGCGCCTGCACGCGGTGTCGCTGCTGCTGGGCCATTTCCGGCCCGAGTCGTCCATCGCCTTCTGCAACACCAAGCAGCAGTGCCGCGACCTCGTGGCCGTGCTGCAGGCGCAGGGCTACAGCGCGCTGGCGTTGTTCGGCGAACTGGAGCAGCGCGAGCGCGACCAGGTGTTGGTGCGCTTTGCCAACCGCAGTTGCTCGGTGCTGGTGGCCACCGATGTGGCCGCGCGCGGGCTGGACATCGCCGACCTGGCCGCCGTCATCAACGTGGACGTGACGCCCGACCCCGAGGTGCACATCCACCGCATCGGCCGCACGGGCCGGGGCGATGCCGAGGGCCTGGCGCTGAGCCTGGCGAGCATGGACGAGATGGGCAGCGTGGGCAAGATCGAGCAGCTGCAGGGCCGCGAATCGCGCTGGCACCCGCTGGCCGAGCTCACGCCCACCGGCAGCGGCCCACTGCTGCCGCCCATGGCCACGCTGCAAATCATCGGCGGGCGCAAGGAAAAAATCCGCGCCGGCGACGTGCTGGGCGCGCTTACCGGCGAAATGGGCTTCATGCGTACGCAGATCGGCAAGATCAACGTGAACGACTTCTCCACCTACGTGGCGGTGGATCGTGCCATCGCCGAGCAGGCCGTGCAGCGCCTCAACAGCGGCCGTGTCAAGGGCAAGAGCGTCAAGGCACGGCTCGTCGGCGATGGCGAATGTCCTGAGTGAAATGGCCTCTGGAGCACGGCGCCCTCAAATCTGAAGTGCAACACCTTCCAGAATTGAGGCACCCATGAGCAAGAAAACATACGAGCAGATCCAAGAGTCAGAGCGCTACGCGATAGCACTGGGGCTACAGCAAAAGCAAAGCATCCGAGCCATCGCCAGGGCTCTGGGACGCAGCCCCAGCACCATCAGCCGGGAGATTCAT
>JAKLLE010000100.1 GCA_023150295.1 Giesbergeria sp.
ACGAGTGGTCGGCAGCGGGTCAAGTTAGCGATCGCGGTCGAGTGCCATCAAAGAATTGACCGACCTCTACCCGTGCTGGCCCGCACGCCCCCAGTGTCTTCCATCATCCAGGGTGAACCGCAAGGGTCATGACAGTTAGCACGGCCACTTTGCGGGCATCTGCCAGCCATTGCCACCCTGTTTGAACCAGACAATACTCCTGCGGCACGTCAGTTGATGAGCATTCCCAAAAATCATCGGATCGGTGCAGGGGGGGTAGGAACGATCGGAACAATTGGAATGATTGGAATGATTGGTCGGATCGGACGAATGGGCACTATCGGTGTGGTCGTGGGTGTTGTGGGTGTTGTGGGTGTTGTGGGTGTTGTGGGTGTTGTGGGTGTTGTGGGTGTTGTGGGTGTTGTGGGTGTTGTGGGTGTTGTGGGTGTTGTGGGCGTTGTGGGCGTTGTGGGCGTTGTGGGCGTTGTGGGCGTTGTGGGTGTCGTGGGCTCGACTGGAGTGCTGGGAACACCTGGTTGCTGTCCACCACCGGGATTGGTGGGAGTTACTGGATTGATCGGCACGACCGGATTGGGTGGCTGAGGCGTAACAGGTCGCGCTGGAACCACTGGAGTTGTCGTAATGGTCGGAGGCTGCGCCCCCCCCGGATTGGTTGGGACGACAGGATTGCTCGGTGTCACCGGAGTAGGTGGTTCTGGAGCTATCGGAGTTGTTGGATTGACTGGATTTGTTACTTGAGGTGGCGCAACTACTGGCGGACTGCCCGAATTGGGGTTCTGAGGCGTCATTGGCGGCGGACTTATTTCCAGTTGCACGGAGCCATAAGAGGCATCTGGCAGGAGTTGCTCGCCCACTTGAAAGGAACTCCGTGGCAATGGCATTGGAAGCATTCCACGGGTATGGATGTACACCGGCAACTGCTGGGCCGATGGAACCCGCACCGCCTCGCGCGGCTTGACCTCCACGCACCCCGCATCGGTGCACACCTCGATGGTGTTGTGCTCGCCCGAGACCTCAACCTCCCCCTCGGCGTTCATGAAAATCTTGAAGGCCGTGCCGCGAATCCCCACCACTGCCGTGGGTGTGATCACCTGGTAGTTTTGCGGGTTGCGCTGGCCTATTTTTCCCGTCACCGCGCGCAATGCACCCTGCACAAAGCGTACGGCAAAGCGGTCTTCTCCGCTGCCCGCCTGGGCGCTGTCGCTGTAGGCTCCGATGGATATCTGCGATTGCGGATACAGCGCCATGACGCCGCCGTCGGTGAAGCGAATCTGCGCTTGTCCTGTGGGTCCGCTGCGCAGCACATCCCCGGCCTCGACCTGCGCACCCTTGACCACGGCCTGCGATCTGCCGCCGCGATCCAACTGCACCGGTCCCGCCACAAACTGCACCTGTCCAGCAGCCGCTGCCAGGGCGCTGCTTCCCCACAGACACAGTCCAGCGCCCAGGAGCAAAACGGCAAGAGACAGTGGTGTCAGTCGGTCATCCGCGGTCATGTCATTTCTCCCGTCAGGGTAGCGTGTTGGGCCCACATGCGTTCAGAACTCCCGGCGCAAGGTAATGGAGACCTGTCTGCGCTGGTAGGTGTAGATAGGCACGGTGGAGTCCACATCGGTCCACTCCACCTGAGGCGTCACTCGCCAGCCTGGCGCTGGCACCCATGACAGGCCAAAAGCCAGCCTCCACTGCACATCCTTGCGTTGGAGAGTGAAGAACGGGTCCACCGCCCCAAAGCGCCGCCGCTCGCCATCCACGCTGGCAAACACCGCCCAGCGCGGGTGCAGCATCCACTGCCCGCCCAGCCGCGCTCCCACCAGGCGGTGGCCCAGATCGTCCACACCATTGATGCGCGGCGATTCATCACCGGCATGCACACCCACGAAGACGATGCTGCCGTTGCGCAGCACCACAGCATGGCTCAGGCCGCCCACGGTGCGGCGCACATCGCGCAGGCGCTGGCCGGGGTAGCGCATGTCCAGCGATTGCACGAACAGCCCCCATTGGTGCAGACCATCCATCCGGTAGATCCATTCTCCCTGCAATCCTGCGCTGCCGCGCACCTGGCGGCCATCGCGGGCCTCGTGGACACCGCGTGCGGTGACCATCCATTCGTGCCGGTTCGCGCGCCAGGCCACTCCCAGATGGCCGTCGGCCTCACTGGGCTCCAGGGACTGGGCTGCAGAGCTGCTGTGATGGCGCGCGGCCAAGTAACCACCGCCGATCACGGACCACTGCGGGGTCAGTTGGTAGCGCCCACGCAAGGTCAGCCCCACAGAGGCAAAGGCAGAAGACCGCTCCCAGGCACCCGGGTCCACGGTCCAGGCCGGTACGCCTGGGATTTGCGTTGCACCCGCACCGCGATCGAGCCCAGCGTTGATGTTGGAATCGTGTCCCAGCCCCAGATCGACGCTGCCATGCCAGGACGAACGACCGCCATGGCCGGGTCGGTCGTAGGAATACAGGTGCTGATCGATGCTGCGCGCCGCATCCACAGCCATGCTGCGTTGGCGCACCGCTTCGGGCAAGGCCTGCAGGCCGTGCACATCCCCCAGGCTTTGCAGCAACCGCGCCTGCGCGTCTTGTGCCGTGAGGTTGTCGGGTTGCGCCTGCACCACCCGCTCCCAAGCCAGCAGCGCGCGCGTGTAGAGCCCTGCGACTTCTGCAACACCGGCCAGGGCCTGGTCGAAGGCGGGATCGCCAGCGCGTTGCGCCTCTTGCGCATCCAGCAGCGCCAGGGCCTCCTGCACGGCCCCTTGCTGCTGCAAAGCGCGGGCTTGGTCAAGCAAGGTGTCGGCCAGCGCGAGCCCTGTCACAGTGCATCCCCAGCCTGCCAATACCGCCGCACGCTACCCGTTCGTCAGGCAGCTATTCCATCGAATTTGCCTCATGCGTTCCCCTTTCGCAAGGACATTGCCAATCTACTCCGATGGGGCCAGCGCGCAAGCCCCTCGTGGAGCATCGCGCAACGGGTTTACCCGCTTTCCGTGTCACTGCGCACGGACAGCGGCACTTCTGCCGAATCCTTGGCCCTGTCCACCAAGACGACAGGCAGCGCCTTGGTCGGCTTGACGCCCAGTTCGCGCAGCATCTCGGCCTGGCGGATCACGTTGCCGCGGTTCTGGCTCAGTTTTTTGTGGGCGTTGGCGTAGGCGTCCTGGGCCTGGGTGAGGTTCTTGCCTACGCGCTCCAGGTCTTCGACAAAGCCCACCAGACGGTCGTACAGTTCGGCGCCACGCTGGGCAATCTCCTGCGCGTTGCGGCTTTGCGCCTCTTGGCGCCAAAGGTGGGCCACAGTGCGCACCACGAACAGCAGCGTGGACGGGCTCACCAGCAGCACGTTCTTGTTCCAGGCGTCGCTGTAGAGCTGGCTGTCGGATGTGACGGCGAGCATGAACGCGGGCTCGATGGGCACGAACATGAGCACGAAGTCGAGCGACTGCAAGCCGTGCAGCTGCTGGTAGTTGCGCTCGGCCAGGCCCTTGATGTGCTGGCGCACCGATTCCAGGTGGCGGCGCTGCGCGGCTGTGCGCTGCAGTTCGTCGTCGGCACTGGCGTATTCCTCGTAGGCCAGCAGCGAGACCTTGGCGTCCACCACCAGGTGCCGGTTCTCGGGCAGGTGGATCACCACGTCGGGCTGGGCGCGGGTGCCATCGTCACGCTGGTGGTTTTCCTGCACGTCGTATTCCGCGCCACGGCGCAGGCCGGCGAGTTCGAGCACGCGCTCCAGGATCAGCTCGCCCCAGTTGCCCTGTGCCTTGGTCGAGCCCTTGAGTGCCTGCGTGAGGTTCTTGGCGTCCTCGCTCAGCGCCTGGTTCAGCCCCATGAGCTGGTGCACCTGCTGACTCAGGGCCGAGCGCTGCTTGCCTTCAGCGTCATAAAACTGCTCGACCTTGCCCTGGAACTCCTGCAGCCGCATACGCAGCGGGTCAAGCAACTGGCCCAGACTTTGCTGGTTCTGCTCGGCAAAGCGCTTGCCTTTTTCTTCGAGGATATCGTTGGCCAGGCTCTTGAACTGGTGCGTGAGCGCCTCGCGCGCCTCGTTCAGGAGCTGAAGCTTTTCCTGTGCGGCGCGGCGTTCGGCATCGAGCTGCATGGTCTGGGCCGCGAGCTGGCTTTGCAGATCCGCCGCCTGCTGGCGCGCGGTCTGCGTGAGCGCGGCCTGCTCGTGGCACTGCGCTTCGAGCCCAGGCACACGGGCGGCGCGCTCGGCGAGCTGGGCGCGCTCGTCGCGCGCGGCGTCCAGGGCTTCACGCCAGCTGTCGGCCTGGGTACGCAGGTGCTGCAGTTCGGCCAACAGTGCGCCACGTTCTGCCTCCAGCCCGCGCACACGCTCCTGTGCGGTGGCGATCTGGGTGTTGGCCGTGGCCTGGGCTTCCATCAAAGCCTGGGCGCGGGCCTGCGCGACAGCGTGCTCCTGCTGCACCTGGGCCTCGCGCCGCGCGCGCGCCGCGCCCCAGAACCCACCCAGGCCCAGGGCGGCCAGAACCAACAAGGCAGCGGCCAGCATGGCCAGGGTTTCAATGGTCACGGATTTGCTTCCAATTTGATAGCTGATGACGCTTGCTAGATGAGCGCCAGAGCCCATTTTCGCCTAAATGGATGGCGCGATGGTGCGCACTGCGGGAGTATTTACGGGAGTCAGCGGCCCACGCCCGTCGAAGAAGGCGATCAGGTTGTCTGCGGCCAGGTTGGCCATGGCCAGGCGCGTGCCGACCGTAGCGCTGGCGATGTGCGGTGTGAGCACCACGTTGGGCACGTCCAGCAGGCCCGGATGCACCTGGGGTTCGCCTTCGAACACGTCCAACCCAGCCGCCGCGATGCGCCGCTCACGCAGCGCCTGGGCCAGTGCGGCGTCGTCCACGATGCCCCCGCGCGCAATGTTCACCAGCGTGGCAGTGGGCTTCATCAGCGCCAATTCGGTGGCGGCTATGGTGTGGTGCGAGGTTGCGTTGTAGGGCAGCACCAGCACCACATGGTCTGCGGTGCGCAGCAGTTCCTCCTTGGCAACGTAGCGCGCCTTGCACTCGGACTCCAGCGCCGGATCGAGGCGCGAGCGGTTGTGATAGACCACCTCCATGCCAAAGCCATGCGCGCCGCGCCGGGCAATCCCCTGCCCGATGCGGCCCATGCCGATGATGCCCAGGCGCGTGCCGTGCACCTCGGCGCCCGCAAACATGTCGTAGCTCCATTGTTTCCAGCGGCCTGCGCGCAGGAAATGCTCGCTCTCGGTCACGCGTCGCGCCGTGGCCATGAGCAACGCAAAGCCGAAGTCGGCCGTGGTTTCGGTCAGCACGTCGGGCGTGTTGGTGCACTGCACGCCGGCCGCTGTCATGGCGTCCACATCGAAGTTGTTGTAGCCCACGGCCATGTTGGCCACTATGCGCAGGCGCGGACACGCAGCCGGCAGACTTCGGTCGATGCGCTCGCTGCCGGTGGTCAGGGCGCCGTCCTTGTCCGCAAGCTGCGCTGCCAGTTGCTGCGGCGTCCAGACCTCATCGCGCGGGTTGGCCTGCACCTGGAAATGCTGCTCCAGTCGCTGCAGCACCTGCGGAAACACACCACGGGCGACCAGAATGCGCGGCTTGGACATAGGGATGGCCCCTTCAGCGGAACCAGATGAAGGTCATGAGCACGAACAGCGGCACCAAGATGGCCCCCGACCACAGCATGTAGCCAAAGAAGCTGGGCATGGTGACGCCACGGTCTTCGGCAATCGCCTTGACCATCATATTGGGCGCATTGCCGATGTAGGTGTTGGCACCCATGAACACCGCGCCCGCAGAAATGGCGGCCAGCGTGGGGGCCATCGTTGTCATCAGCACGGCAGGGTCGCCGCCAGCGGTGTTGAAGAACACCAGGTAAGTGGGCGCGTTGTCCAGGAAGGAGGACAGCGCCCCCGCGGCCCAGAAGTACATCGCCGGGTCGGGCGAGCCATCGGGCCGCGTCACGGCGCTCACGATGGCGCCGAACGGACCGTTGACCCCCGCCTTGAGCATGGCAATCACCGGGATGATGGTCAGGAATATTCCCGCAAACAGCTTGGCCACTTCCTGCATGGGGCCCCAGCCGAACTGGTTGCTCTCATGCACCGCCTTGGGGGTGAGCCAGAGCGAAGCAAAAGTCACCGCCACCAAACCGATGTCGCGCACGATGCCGGGCAGGCCCACTTCCGTGCCCGCAATGTTGAACACTACCGAAGACTTCCAGAAGCCGCTCATCAACACCAGCGCCACCACAACGCCCAGCAAGCCGAAGTTGTGCTTGCCCTCGAAGCCTATGCCGTGGGTGTCGGGTGTGGGGTCGCGCGGCAGAATTTCTTCGCGCTTGTGGTAGTACCACCAGTCCATGGCGTAAAAGATGCCCAGCAGCGCGCCGACCAGGAACAGGGTTTCCGGGAAGATATGCGAGAGCGTCCAGAAGAAGTCCACCCCCTTCAAGAACCCCAGGAACAGCGGCGGGTCCCCCAGGGGCGTGAGCGAGCCCCCCGCGTTGGAGACAATGAAGATGAAGAACACCACCACATGCGCCTTGTGCTGGCGGTTGTCGTTGGCGCGGATCAGGGGACGGATCAGCAGCATCGAAGCCCCCGTCGTTCCCATGAAGCTCGCCAGCACCGCCCCAATGGCCAGCAGCCCCGTATTGAGTCCTGGACTGCCGTGCAGGTTGCCCTTGATGTAGATACCGCCCGCCACGGTGAACAAGGCCGTCAGCAAAATCACAAAGGGGATGTACTCTGCCAGCAAGGCATGTACCAGGCTTGCACCCGCCAGCCCGGGGCCATAGGCCAGAGCAAAGGGCACCAGGAACAACAACGCCCACCCCGCCGCCACCTTGCCGAAATGGTGGTGCCAGACAATGGGCGCCAACAATGGCATGACGGCAATGGACAGCAGAATGCCCGCAAAGGGAATTCCCCACCACCAGCCCAGCACACTGCCATCGATGTCGGCCGCCAATGCCAGTTCAGGAACGACGCACAGGGCCGCAAGCAGCAGCCCGCGAAAACGCAGCATGGGTATGTCTCCCGGTTCTTGTAGTTGGTCAGAGGTCCGGGGCACCAGCAAGCAGCACCCCAGCCGCCCCGCAGTGTAGGGCACCGCTCTGTCGATCAACTGACAGGAACTTGAACCCCGGTCGCAGCGGCCTCAGTGTTGAAGTGCCGCCAACACCGCGCGCAGGGCATCGGGCAAGGCCACCGGCCGACGGGTCTCGCGGTCCACGTACACATGGACGAAATGGCCTGCGGCAGCGCACAGCGCCTCGCCGGACGCAAACAGCCCAACTTCATAGCGCACGCTGGAGGTTCCCAAGCGCGCAACGCGGATACCGGCCTGCACTTCCTGAGGGAAGGCCAGTGGCGCGAAGTAGTTGCATTGGGTCTCGATCACCAGGCCTATGGTTTGCCCCGCATGGATATCCAGCACCCCCTGCTCTATCAGGTAGGCATTCACTGCGGTATCAAACCAGCTGTAGTACACCACGTTGTTCACATGGCCATACACGTCGTTGTCCATCCAGCGCGTCGAAATGGATCGGTAAACCGGAAAGTCGCTGCGGGGCAAGGGTTGGGGGCGGTGCGGTGCATTCATGGTGCCGCATTGTGCAGGTCGGTGCACGGTACTCCAAGCCGCCTCAGTCACCCGTGCGAAAGGCCCGGAAAGGCAACACTTTGTAAGGCCACCCCACTATTTTGCTGCATCGCAACAATTTCACTTGATTTTCACAATTGCAACCCTACAATAAAGCCCATGCTGCACTGCAACATGATTAGGACGCATGGACAGCGCAGACAGATCCTGAAACCCGAGGTTCAACACCTCACAGCAATGGAGATATCACATGTCCCTGACGACCGAACAAATCCTGGCAGCCCACAAAGCCAACATGGAAACCCTTTTTGGCCTGACGAGCAAGGCCTTCGAAGGCGTGGAAAAGCTGGTGGAACTGAACGTGACGGCCTCCCGCGCCGCTCTGACGGAAGCCGCCAACCACACCCAGGCCGTACTGAGCGTCAAGGACGTTCAGGAACTCATGGCCCTGCAGGCAGGCCTGCTGCAGCCCCTTGCTGAAAAGACCGCCTCCTACAGCCGCCACCTGTACGACATCGCCTCGGGCACCGGCACCGAATTCACCAAAGTGGCCGAAGCCAAGGCCAGCGAAGCCCAAAAGAACTTCACCACCATGGTGGACGCCGCCGCCAAGAACGCCCCGGCCGGCTCTGAAACCGCCGTTGCCGTGATGAAGAGCGCCGTGTCCGCTGCCAACAATGCCTTCGAATCAGTACAAAAGGCCGTCAAGCAGGCCACCGACGCTGCCGAAGCCAACTTTAACGCGATGGCCACCACGGCCGCCGATGCCGCCAAGACCGCAACGCCCCGCAAGCGCTGAAATTGTAGTTTTGGAGCACACACTCTAGCCAAAATTCAGGGATTACCCTGATAATACGCACACAGGTTCTGCAAACACAGGACTCTCCAGTTGTCTCCTTGGATCCTCTCGAAACCCCCCGTTTCTTGGATCCTTTTAAAGCCCGGTTTCGACCGGGCTTTTTTTTGGTTCTTGTACAGACTGGACACATGGTTAACAGGTGTGCGAGGACATGGTTAACACTTTCGGCGAACTTCGCCGGAGGTCCGTATGCCATGGAAGGCTTGCAACACCATGAGTCTGAGACAAGAGTTCGTTGAACTGGCACGGCAAGAAGGCGCCAACCGGCGTGAGCTGTGCAGGCGCTTTGGCATCAGCTCCCCGACCGCCTACAAGTGGATCAACCGCTTTGAGGAGCAAGGCGGTGAAGGGCTTGTGAACCGCTCGCGCAGACCCTTGAGCAGTCCTGCCATCTCGCCCCCAGAGATTGAGGCCGCCCGAGTTCGACACCAACCGCTACAAGTCTTTGATTTGCTTGAAGTGGCAACCTTAAATTGCCACTACAGCAATGTCATTTGAGCGTCGTACGTGGGCTTCTTGATGCTCAGGGTGGCCAGGACATCGGCCTGGTGTTGATGGATGGTCGAGACGCCCTGGATGGGAGCGCCGTTGTCGATGCTCACGGTGTGACGCTGGATGTGGCGCAAATCGGCCAGCGCCGATTCGGGAGACAGGTCGGTGCCCGCGCGCTTGAGGCGCTGGCGCATGACGCGGTAGAGGATCAGCGCGATGATGACCTTGCCCCTGTTTGGTGGAGTTCTAACCCACGGTTCACGCGGCCTTTTTGCGCTGTGCCTCGTACCAGCGTTGTTCGTACTGCATCGGGCTGAGGTAGCCCAGCGATGAATGCAGCCTGCGGTGATTGTAGAAGGCCATCCAGTCCATCACCGCCTGCCTGGCCTGCTCACGGGTAGCGAATTTTTGCCCATGCACGCTGGCCGTTTTCAGTCGCCCCCAGAAGCTCTCTGTCGGCGCGTTGTCCCAACAGTTGCCCTTCCTGCTCATCGATGAACGCACGCCCCAGCCCTTGAGCGCATCCTGGAATTCTGCGCTGCAATACTGGCTGCCCCGGTCGCTGTGGAATATCACCCCAGGAGGTGGCCTGCGGCGCCACCACGCCATGGCCAGCGCATCCTTGACCAGGCCCGCCTGCATGTGTGGCTGCAGGCTCCAACCCACCACCTGGCGGCTGAACAGGTCAATGACAGCGGCCAGGTACAGCCAGCCTTCGTCGGTTGGGATGTAGGTAATGTCGCCACTCCAGAGCTGATTGGGTGCCTGAGGGTTGAAGCGCCGCTGCACCAGGTCGGGGGCCACCGGCAGGCTGTGGCGGCTGTCGGTGGTCACCACGAACTTGCGTTTCGTCCTGGCCTTGATGCCGTGCTGCTGCATGAGCTTGCGCACCCGGTCTTTGCCCACCCGGATACCTCGGGCCAGCAGTTCCTTGTGCATGCGTGGCCAGCCGTATTCGCCCTTGACCTCGGCGTGGATGGCACGGATGTGCGCCAGCAGGGCTTCGTCGCTGTGACGCCGGGCAGGTCCACCGTGGCCAGACTCACGTCGGCGCAGCCAGTTGAAGTACCCGCTGGCGCTGACCTCCAGTACCTCGCAGGACACGCTCACCGGATATAGCTTTCTCATTTGGTGAATCCAGGCGTACCTTGCAGCGTGTCCTGCGCGAAGTACGCCGCGGCTTTTGCAATGTCACGCTCCATGCGAAGCCGGGCATTCTCGGCGCGCAGCCGAGCAATCTCCATTTGCTCGGGCGAGACTTGGATGCTCTTGTCGCCACCGCCCGCACCGTCCAATTTTCCCTTGGCTGACAGCCGCACCCAGTTGCCCAGGCTCGCTTTGGGGATGCCCAGTACCTTGGCCACCACCGCAATCGGCTGACCCGAGCGCACCTGCCGAACAGCCTCCAGCTTGAACTCTCGCGTGTACTGCGCACGCACCTGCTTTTCACTCATCTCTGAACTCCTTGTCGGTATTTTCAACAAGGGTTAAGTGTAGAGTCCCGGATGATTGCATAGACTCTCGACGCTACCCCTTGTTCATGGCCCGGGCCGTGATGCGAGGGGTGATAGAGAGACTCAAATCCGAAGGAGTGCCTACGCCATGATGATCGCCCTGCACAAGAACGCGCG
>JAKLLE010000005.1 GCA_023150295.1 Giesbergeria sp.
GGGTAGTATTCATGGGCGGGCACCAAGTTCAGACTTCGATACCCTGATCTTCCAGCCTTTTGGGCGGTGCCCGCAACTTTTTTTGCGCCTCACGCAGAGGCAAATTCGGCTGGGTTGAGGAATTCTGCAAGTCCCTCGTTAGTGATTGGAAACCCTGGCATCTACCCCGACCAAAGCTATGCCAACGTGACAGATGCGCTGAACACTTTTGAGGGAACCGCCGCTGCATTCCAGGTGCTCGATCCTCAGCAGTCCTCCAACACGTGGGTCTACAGCAACTACAACACGTCCCAAGCCATGCTGGTACACAGTGCCAGCACCTGCACGGCAATGCAGGACAGCCTCAAATACGCCAACAAGGCGCGCACCAACACTGGCTTGGTGTTCACCACCGACGAAACCACGGTTCGGGCCGTGACTCGCCTGCCCAGTTACTGGATCCAGATGCTGGGCACAGTGGATGCCCTCAACAAGGGCGGCACGCTGCCTGCGTGCTGAGCGGGGCGGCTGCCATGCCGCAGGCGAAGTGAACCGCCTGCGGCATCACGGCATGACTTCCACGTACTCATACACCTCGCAGTCCGTGATCTGCCGACGCACGGGCAGGCTGAGTTTGCCGAACCAAGCCTGCGGGTCGTGGCGGTCGATCTCGCGGCCCATGAAGCGCAGCAGGTCACAGATGGGCTCGACCACGCTGGCGCGGTAGCGCAGGTCGTTCTTCACGTAGCCCAGGTACATGTTCTTCATGCAGTTGCCCCGGCACCACGAATAGGCCTCGCAGCTGCTGCAGGGCATGCTGGGGGCCTGCTGCAGCGGGCTGGGCTTGAGCCAGTTGTCCTGCACGCTGCCCATGAGCATGGCGGGCACGTACATCATGTCGGGGCAAGGGTAGATCTGGCCGTTGGGCATGACGTTGATGAGGTGCGAGGACACGCGGCACTGCGTGCGCCCGGCGTACAGCTCCTGCGCGCGGTGCGGCAGCACTTTGTTGCGCACCATGCCCATGAGCGGGATCAGCGGGTAGAGCTTGTCGGTGCTGGCAAAGAAGCGGTCGATGAGCTGCACCAGCACGGCCTTGCGCTGCTGCACCGAGTCGCCTGCATACATCTCGTCAGCGACGAACTGCCAGTACAGGTAGTCGAACGGCGAATCGTCGCCCACCAAACCATCCAGCTCGTCAAAGGTGGTGGCCGGGTTGCCCCAGGTGACGCGCGCCGTGACGCTGCCGCCGATCTGGTCGCGCGTCTGGCGCAGGTTCTTGAGCACCTGGCGGTAGATGCCCCGTCCCCGGTAGCCGTCGGTCGTGGCTTCGCCGCCGTCGATGGAGATGAGCACGTTGGAGAGCTTGGCCAGCACCCATTCGGGCAGGTCGTCGAGCAGCGTGCCATTGGTCTGCAGCTGAAACCGCCAATGCGGAAAGCGCTGCATCACCTCGATCATCATGGGCCGGTTGAGCGTGGGCTCGCCACCGTAGAAGGTGACGTAGACCTCTTTGTCTGCCAGGTGCTGCTCGGCAAAGGCGACAAGCTGGTCCATGCTGTATTCGACGTGGACCTGCGAGCCGAGCACGTCGCCCACGCCCAGCGAACAGTAGCTGCACTTGAGGTTGCACTTGAGCGTGGTGAGGATTTGCAGCTCGACGCGGTTGCCCACGATCGGGTCGCAGGCGGGAGCGGTATCGGCCACTGGGGCCGGGTTGCGGGGGTAGAACTGAATGGGAGTGTCCATGGCGGTGCCTAGAAGGGTTGAATCCATCGGGGTAAAAGCCAGCACGGCCCGGGCCAGGGCCGCGCACAAAGCGCCCGCGCATTGGCACGGCACAGCAGCGCGGCCAAGGCGCGCACGAGCGCGTCGGTTCGACGCGCCGAAGCTGGGCTTGACTGGGAGAGAGGAAGGGGAGAGCGCTGCGCTCAGGCTGGGGGCGCGTGTTTGGCCAGCGAATTGAGGCCGAAGCGCCTGCGCTGCTGGCCCGCATGCAGCGACGCCACGCGCGAACGCTGGGCGTCGCACGGGGTCAACAAGGGGCTCAGGCGCTGCATGGCGGGCATTCTCGCACAGGAGAATGACCGCCTAGCAGAAATCAGCCCGTGTTGCGCAGCCCCGCCGCAATACCGTTGATGGAGATGTGGATACCCGTCTGCACGCGCTCGTCGCCCTGCCCCGCGCGCCAGCGGCGCACCAGTTCCACCTGCAGGTGGTGCAGCGGGTCGATGTACGGAAAGCGGTGCTTGATGGAACGCGCCAGCGCGCTGTTGTGCGCCAGGCGCTGCCTGTCGCCGGTGATGCGCGTCAGCACCTCGGCCGTGCGGTGCCATTCCTGCTCGATAGCGGAAAACACCTTTTTGCGCAAGCGGGCGTCCTGCACCAGCTCGCTGTAGCGCGAGGCCAGGGCCAGGTCGCTCTTGGCCAGCACCATGTCCATGTTGGACAACAGGGTGCTGAAGAAAGGCCAGTGCCGGTACATGCGGCGCAGCAGCGCCAGTTGGGCCTTGGGGTCGGCCCCGGGCGCCGCCAGGAAAGCCTCGACCGCCGTGCCAAAGCCATACCAGCCCGGCAGCGTGAGGCGGCACTGGCCCCAGCTGAAGCCCCAGGGGATGGCGCGCAAGTCCTCGATGCGCTGGCTGGGCTTGCGCGACGCGGGGCGCGAGCCGATGTTGAGTTCGGCAATCTCGCGGATGGGCGTGGAGTTGAAAAAATAGTCGGTGAAGCCCGGTGTCTCGTACACCAGCGCGCGGTAGGCCGCCATGCTGGCCTGCGAGAGCTGCGCCGCCGCGTCCAGAAAGGCAGGCGTGGCGGGCTTGGTGGGCTGCAACAGGGTGGCCTCCAGCGTGGCGGCCACCAGGGTTTCGAGGTTGCGCCGGCCGATCTCGGGGTTGGCGTACTTGGAGGCAATCACCTCGCCCTGCTCGGTCAGGCGGATCTGGCCGCGCACGGTGCCCGGCGGCTGCGCCAGGATGGCCTGGTAGCTGGGGCCGCCGCCACGCCCCACGGTGCCGCCGCGACCGTGGAACATGCGCAGGCGAATCCCGGGCAGCTCATCAAACAGCGCCACCAGCGCAATCTCGGCCCGGTACAGCTCCCAGTTGCTGGTGAAGATGCCGCCGTCCTTGTTGCTGTCTGAGTAGCCCAGCATGATGTCCTGCTCGCTACCGCTGGCCTGCACCATGGCGGCGATGCCCGGCAGCGCATAGAACTCGCGCATGATGGGTGCGGCGTTGCGCAGGTCCTCGATGGTCTCGAACAAGGGCACCACGATGAGGTCGGCCGTGGCCTGTGAGGGCGCTGCATCGTCCAGGGTGCCGTGCACCAGGCCCACTTCCTTTTGCAGCAGCAGTACTTCCAGCAGGTCGCTCACCGTTTCGGTGTGGCTGATGATGTAGTGGCGGATGGCATCGTGCCCGTAGCGTTGGCGCATGCGCAGCGCCGCTTCAAAGATGGCCAGCTCGCCGCTCGTGTGCTCTGAGTAGGCAGCGCCCACCACGCGCAGCGGCCGTGCGTCCTGCAGCAGACGCAGCAGCACCGCACGCCGCGCATCCTCGGGCAGCGCGGCATAGTCGTGCTCGATGCGGGCCACGGCCAGCAGCTCGGCCACCACGCGCTCGTGCTGGTCGGAGCTTTGGCGCAGGTCCACCGTGGCCAGGTGAAATCCAAACACCTGCACCGCACGGATCAGCGGGCGCAGGCGCTGGGCCGACAGCGCCGCACCGTGGTGCGCCTGGAGCGAGGCCTCGATGGTGCGCAGCTCGGCCAGGAAGTCTGCCGCGCTCGCGTACGGGTTCTGTGGCGCCACGGCGTGGCGCGCGGCCACGCCGCCGCTCAGCTCCTGCAGCGTGGCGGCCAGGCGCGCGTAGATGCCCGTGAGCGCGCGGCGGTAGGGTTCGTCCTGGCGATGCTCGTTGGTGTCGGGCGAACTGAGGGCCAGCGCCTGCATCTCGGGCGTCACTTCGACCAGCCGCGCCGACAGCGACAGCTCCCCGCCCAGCAGGTGCACCTCGGTCAGGTAGTGGCGCAGCACCACTTCGCTCTGGCGCCGCAGGGCCTGCACCAGCGTGGCGGCCGTGACGTTGGGGTTGCCGTCGCGGTCGCCACCAATCCACTGGCCCATGCGCAGAAAGCTGTGCACCGGCTCCGTGCCCAGGGCTCGCTCCAGGTCGGCATAGATGCGTGGGATCTCGCGCAGGAAGGTGGCCTCGTAGTAGGACAGCGCGTTTTCGATCTCGTCGGCCACCGTCAGCTTGCTGTAGCGCAGCAAGCGCGTCTGCCACAGTTGCGTGACGCGCGAGCGCAACTGCGCCTCGTTGGCGGCCAGCTCGCGCGGCGTGAGGGCGTCACGCGCCGTGTTGTAGAGCTGCGCGCGCTCGACGATGTCGTCGCGCGCCGCCAGCAACTGCGCGATGTCGCGCTCGGCGTCCAGAATGCTCTTGCGCTGCACCTCGGTGGGGTGCGCCGTGAGCACGGGCGAGACATAGCTGTGCGCCAGCGTCTGGGCAATGGTGCCCGGCGCAATGCCCGCCCAGCGCAGGCGCGAGAGCGCCACATCGATGCTGCCCTCCTGCGTGTCGCCCGCGCGCTCATGCACGGTGCGGCGGCGGATATGGTGCCGGTCTTCTGCCAGGTTGGCCAGGTGACTGAAGTAGGTGAAGGCGCGGATCACGCTCACCGTCTGGTCGGCGCTCAGGCCCTTGAGCAGCTTCTTGAGGGTCTTGTCGGCCTCGTGGTCGGCGTCGCGCCGGAAAGCCACTGACAACTGGCGGATCTGCTCGATCAGTGCAAAGGCGGCATCGCCCTCCTGCTCGCGGATCACGTCGCCCAGGATGCGCCCGAGCAGGCGGATGTCCTGGATCAAGGGATAGTCTTTATCGGTCTTCTTGGCGCTCAAGGCTTGTCTCCTGGGGGCTGGGCAGGCAGGGATGCTGCAGCGCGGGATGCTAGCATGGCGCGCTGAGCCCTACCCTGCAAAAACATGACGACCGAGCGCCCCACCCTCCCCCCCATCACCATTGCCACCCGCGAAAGCCGCCTGGCCCTGTGGCAAGCCGAACATGTGCAGGCCCTGCTGCGCGCGCGCGGGCACAGCGTGGAACTGCTGGGCATGACCACACTGGGCGACCAGATCCTGGACCGCAGCTTGAGCAAAGTGGGCGGCAAGGGCCTGTTCGTCAAGGAACTGGAAACCGCATTGCACGACGGGCGTGCGCAGATTGCCGTGCATTCGCTCAAGGACGTGCCCATGGAGCTGCCCGACGGCTTCGCCCTGGCCTGCGTGATGGAGCGCGAAGACCCGCGCGACGCCTTTGTCTCGCCCCACTTCGCCAGCCTGCAAGAGCTGCCGCAGGGTGCGGTGGTGGGTACGTCCAGCCTGCGCCGCCAGGTGCTGCTGCACGCGCTGCGCCCGGACCTCAAGATCGAACCCCTGCGCGGCAACCTGGACACGCGCCTGCGCAAGCTCGACGAAGGCCAGTACCAGGCCATCGTGCTGGCCGCTGCCGGGCTCAAGCGCCTGGGGCTGCAGAGCCGCATCCGCACCGAATTCCCCATCGACCAGATGCTGCCCGCCGCAGGCCAGGGCGCCCTGGGCATCGAGGTGCGCGCCGACCGCCAAGACCTAGTGGACGCGCTGCATCCCCTGGCCCACCTGCCCACCTGGATTGCCGTGACCGCCGAGCGCGCCGTGAGCCGCAGCATGGGCGGCAGTTGCTCCATGCCGCTGGCGGCGCATGCCCGGTTCGAGGGCGACCAACTGCGCATCGATGCCGCCTGGGGCGACCCCGAAGGCCGCATCACCCTGGTGCGCGCCAGCGCCAGCGGCCCGGCCACCACGCTGGAGCAGGCCGACGCGCTGGGCGTGGCCGTGGCAGCGCAATTGCGCGCCGGTGGCGCCACCTGATGCGCGCCATCGTCACCCGTCCCGAGCGCGAGGCCCTGCAGTGGGTCGCCTCCTTGCAGGCCCAGGGTATTGACGCGCTGGCGCTCCCCCTGATTGCCATCACGCCACCCGCCGATGCACAGGCACTGGAGCAGGCCCGCGCCCAGGTGCAGGCGGGCGCCTACAGCGCCGTCATGGTGGTGAGCAGCAACGCAGGCCAGCATTTTTTTGATCAAAAAACGGCTCTAGCGCTTACCCAGCAAGCGCAAGGCGCTATCAAAACAAGAGCATGGTCGCCCGGCCCTGGTACGGCCCGCGCGTTGCAGGCCCTGGGCGTGGAGGGTTCGCGCATCGACACCCCCGCGCTGGATGCCGCGCAGTTCGACTCCGAATCGCTGTGGGCCCAGGTGCACACCCAGGTGGTGCCCGGCGCGCGCGTGCTCATCGTGCGCGGCGCCGAAGCAGGCGCCACACAAGAGGGCACCGGGCGCGACTGGCTGGCACAGCAGATCCGCGCCGCCGGGGGGGCGGTGGACTTTGTCGTGGCCTACACACGCGGCGCACCTGTATGGAATGCGCCACAGCAGGCCCTGGCACGCGAGGCCGCCAGCGATGGCTCGCTGTGGCTGTTGAGCAGCTCGCAGGCGCTGGCGCACCTGTGCGCCGCCCTGCCAGGCCAGGACTGGCGCCAGGCCCGTGCCCTGGCCACGCACCCACGCATTGCCCAGGCGGCCCGCGGCGCAGGTTTTGGCGCGGTGCGCGAATGCCGTCCGGCCTTGGCTGACGTGGTGGCGTCGATAGAATCCCAGCCATGAGTTCCGCACCCGACGCCACCGCCACCCCAGGCACCAGCGCAGCGCCCACCGCCGCAGCCCCCCAGGCTGCGCCGCATCGGTTCCTGCTCTATGCCATGGGCGCCGTGGCCGTGGCCGGGCTGGTCAGCAGCACTCTGCTGTGGCAGCGGCTGGGCGCCATCCAGGAAGCCCTGGCGCGCCAGAGCCAGGACGCCAACACCCAGGCCATCGAGGCGCGCACCCTGGCTCGCCAGGCCCAGGAACAAGCCACCGAAGCCAGTGCCCGCCTGGCCGTGCAGGAAGCACGCGTCGCCGAAGTGGCGCTGCAGCGCAGCCAGTTGGAAGAGCTGATGCGCAGCCTCTCGCGCTCGCGCGACGAAAACCTGCTGGTGGATCTGGAATCCTCACTGCGCCTGGCACAGCAGCAGGCGCAGCTCACGGGCAGCCTGGAGCCGCTGATGGGTGCACTCAAGAACGCACAACAGCGCATCGAACGTGCCGCGCAGCCGCGCCTGGCGCCGGTACAGCGCGCCATCGGGCGCGACCTGGAGCGCATCGGCAGCGCCAGCGTGACCGACACCTCGGGCCTGCTGTCCCGGCTCGACGACCTGGTGCGCCAGGTGGACGAACTGCCCCTGGCCAACGCGGTGGCCCTGGCCGCCGCCACCCGCCGCCTGCAATCCCAACCCCCCGCCGCCAGCAGCCCCAACGCGCCGGACGCCTGGTGGACCTGGCTTCAGCGCGCCGGGCTGGTGGTGCTCGACGAAGCCAGGGGTCTGGTGCGCGTGAGCCGCATCGACCAGCCCGAGGCCGCATTGCTGGCACCCGACCAGGCCTTTTTCCTGCGCGAGAACCTCAAACTCAAGCTGCTCAATGCTCGCATGGGCGTGCTGGCGCGCCAGCTCGACTCGGCACGCACCGACCTCACGGCGGCCACCGCGGCCCTCAACCGTTATTTCGATCCCGCATCGCGCCGCACACAAAGCGCGGCCACCGTGCTGCAGCAGGTGCAGGCGTCGATGAAGGTGGCAGAACTGCCCCGGCCCGACGAAACCCTCTCGGCCCTGGCCACAGCGGCCGCGGGCCGCTGACCGCCCACCGGCAAGGACCAACCGATGCGCGCAGCACTCTGGCTCCTGGCACTGTTTGGCATCGCCGTGGCCGTGGCCTTGTTTGCGGGCAACAACCAGGGCACGGTCACGCTGTTCTGGCCCCCCTACCGCATCGACCTGTCGCTCAACATGGTGCTGCTGGTGCTTGTGCTGGGCTTCGTGACCCTGCACGCGGCATTGCGCGCCCTGGACGCCATGCTTGCGCTGCCACGCCAGGCCCGCCGCTGGCGGCTGCAGCAGCGCGAGCGCAGCATGCACACCGCACTGCTCGACGCCTTTGCCCAGATGCAGGCGGGCCGCTTCCTGCGCGCGCGCAAGGCCGCGCTGGCCGCGCTGGACCAGGAACAGGCCCTGCGCCAGGAAGGCGACGCCCCACCCCACGCCCACCAGATCCGTGCCCTGGCCTACATGGTGGCTGCCGAAACCTCGCACGCACTGCAAGACCGCACCCTGCGCGACCACTACTTCGAGCTGGCGCTGAACCACGCCAAGGAAAAGCGCCACGTGGCCCAGGAGCTGCACGAAGGCGCCCACATGCGCGCCGCCCGCTGGAGCCTGGACGACCGCGACGCCGACGCATCACTCGAACGCCTGGCCCAACTGCCCCAGGGCGCGGCACGGCGCACGCTGGCACTGCGCATCCGACTCAAGGCCAGCCGCCTGGCGGGCCGCACGCGCGACGCACTGGACACCGCACGCCTGCTGGGCAAGCACCGCGCCTTCTCGGCCGATGCGGCGCGCAGCCTGGTGCGCGGCCTGGCCATCGAACTCATCCAACAAGCCCACGACCCGGCGCAACTGCAAGCGGCTTGGCTCTCGCTCGAAGCCAGCGACCGCGCCATGCCCGAAGTCGCCCTGCAGGCCGCGCACCGGCTGGCTTTGCTGGGGGGAGACAACGCACAGGTGCGCCAATGGCTGCAACCGGTGTGGCAGCAGTTTGTCGATCTGCCTTCGTCGCTGAACGAGGTGCAAGCCCAACGCCTGGTGTCCACCCTCGAAGGCAGCCTGGACGGCACCGACGCCGCCTGGCTGGCCCGCATCGAATCGGCCCAACAGGCCAACCCACGCAATGCCCGCCTGCAATACCTGGCCGGCATGGCCTGCGCCCAGCGCCAGCTTTGGGGCAAGGCCCAGCAACTGCTGGCCCAGGCGGCCCCCCAGTTGCAAGACCCCCGGCTGCGCCGCAACGCCTGGAGCAAACTGGCCGAACTGGCCGAGCAGCGCAACGACACCACCGCCGCTGCCCTGGCCTGGAAGAACGCCGCACAGGCCGTCTGACGCAAGCCGAGAGGCGCAGCGCCTGGTCTGCGCCCTGCCCCAGGCCTATCGTTCATCTCAATTGAACGATGGCATCAATTCCGTTGAAACCGCAAGAACTACGCGTTTTCTACACTTGCCTGCAAGCAGCCCACAGAGGCCCCGTCCCAGGCCTGGAACCCTGTCCAGCCCCCTTGGTTTTGCAAGACCCACACCACTGCCCCGCCACCATGCACCACCCACCCGCAACCCCGACTGCCGCCCGCTACAGCCTTGTCGCCATGGCCCTGCACTGGCTCATGGCACTGGCGCTGATTGGCCTGTTCGGTGTGGGCGTGTACATGGTGGACCTGCCGGTGTCGCCCTCGCGGCTCAAACTCTACAACTGGCACAAATGGGCCGGCATCACCGTGCTGACGCTGGCCCTGCTGCGCTTGCTGTGGCGCCTGTCGCACCGACCACCGCCCCTGCCGCAAACCATGCTGCTGGGCATGCCGGCCTGGCAGCGCCTGGCGCACCATGGCACGCATGGGCTGATGTACCTGCTGTTCTTCGCCGTTCCCCTGACCGGCTGGGCGTACAGCTCGGCATCGGGCTTTCGGGTGATGTGGTTTGGCCGCATTCCCCTGCCCGACTTCGTGCCCATCAGTCAGGCCCTGGCCGATGGATTCAAGCTGGCGCACAACGTGCTGGCCATGGCCCTGGCGCTGCTGGTGCTGGTGCATGTGGCCGCCGCACTCAAGCACCACTTCGTGGATGGCGACGGGCTGATGGCCCGCATGCTGCCCGGCCGCAATTGACCACGCCCCCTCACCCCACCCCCGCAAACCATGTTGACCTACCGCATCCTCCCCGCCCTCACCCTCGCCGCTGGCCTGCTGGGCGCTTTGTCTGCCCAGGCCCAGCAGCAACTCGTGCCCGCCCAGAGCAGCATCGAATTCGCCGCCAAGCAAATGGGCGTGCCCATGCAAGGCCATTTCCGCAAGTTCGACGCCCAACTGAGCTTTGACCCCGCAAAGCCCGAAAGCAGCCGCATCCGCTTCAGCGTGGACACCGGCAGCGCCACCATGGGCGCCCGCGAGACCGATGCCGAGCTGCCCAAGCCCGTGTGGTTCAACGTGGCGCAGTTCCCGCAGGCCACGTTCGAGTCCAGCGCCATCAAGGCCCTGGGTGGCGGCAAGTTCGACGTGGCGGGCAAGCTCACCATCAAGGGCACATCGGTCAACGTGTCGGTGCCTGTGGCGCTGACCCAGTCCGGCTCCACCACCACCGCCACCGGCGTGCTGCCCATCAAGCGTTTGGCCTTCAAGATCGGCGACGGCGAATGGGCCGACACCTCCATAGTGGCCGACGAGGTGCAGGTGAAGTTCAAGCTCGCGCTCACGGGCGTGGGCAAGCTCTGAGCCACCCCACCGCTTTCTTTCCCCTGCGTTTCTTTTTCATCGTCCTTTTTTTCCACAGGAGCTCTCCCATGCGCACTTCCTTCATCGCCCTGGCCGCAGCCGCCACCCTCGCCACTGGCATCGCCCATGCCGAAATGGCCAACTACGCCATCGACCCGACGCACACCTTCGTCACCTTCGAGATCAGCCACTTCGGTGCATCGGTCAACCGTGGCCGCTTCGACAAGAAGGAAGGCAGCGTGCAACTGGACAAGGCCGCCAAGGCAGGCAAGGTGGAGATCAGCTTTGACACCACCTCGATCAACAGCGGCACCCCGGCTTTCGACAAGCACCTGCAGAGCGCCGACCTGTTCAACGCGGCCCAGCACCCCAAGATCAGCTTCGTGTCCGACAAGTTCGTCTTCAACGGCGACAAGGTCAGCGAAGTGAGTGGCCAGCTCACGCTGCTGGGCAAGACCGGCCCCGTCACCTTCAAGGCCAACCAGTTCAACTGCTACCAAAGCCCCATGCTCAAGCGCGAAGTCTGCGGCGGCGACTTTGAAGCCACCATCGACCGCACCCAATGGGGCATGAACTACGGCGTGGACTGGGGCTTTGCCAAGAACGTGCGCCTGGTGGTGCAGGTCGAGGCCGTCAAGCAGTAAGCGCGCCATGCGACGGGGCGCGATGGCATAAAATCGCTATCCCATACCCTGCCACGCCAGGTGGCGCAACGGCATCCCGAGGGATGCCGTTGTTTTTTCAGACCGCACAACACCCATGAACGACTCCGTCCAGCAACCCGGCCTGCAATCCCTCTCCAAATCCTTCGAGCCCGCCGCGCTGGAAGCCCACTGGGGCCCAGAGTGGGAAAAGCGCGGCTACGGCAAGGCCGGTTTCCGGGGCACCGGCGCACCCGAGGCGGGCCAGAGCGCGTTCTGTATCCAGTTGCCGCCACCCAACGTGACCGGCACGCTGCACATGGGCCATGCGTTCAACCAGACCATCATGGACAGCCTCACGCGCTACCACCGCATGAAGGGGTTCAACACCACCTGGGTGCCCGGCACCGACCACGCGGGCATTGCCACGCAGATCGTGGTGGAGCGCCAGCTGCAGGAGCAAGGCGTGAGCCGCCACGACCTGGGCCGCAAGAACTTCGTCGCCAAGGTGTGGGAGTGGAAGGAGAAGTCGGGCAACACCATCACCACGCAGATGCGCCGCATGGGCGACAGCGTGGACTGGAGCCGCGAATATTTCACCATGGACGACAAGCTCTCCAAGGTGGTGACCGAAACCTTCGTGCGCCTGTACCAGCAGGGCCTGATCTACCGCGGCAAGCGCCTCGTCAACTGGGACCCCAAGCTCCAGTCCGCCGTGTCGGACCTGGAAGTGGAGAACGAGGAGAAGGACGGCTCACTGTGGCACATCGCCTATCCGCTGGCCGACGGCTCGGGCCAGCTCGTGGTGGCCACCACGCGCCCCGAGACCATGCTGGGCGACGTGGCCGTGATGGTGCACCCCGAGGATGAGCGCTATCGTGCCCTGATCGGCCAAATGGTCAACCTGCCGCTGTGCGGCCGCCAGATCCCGGTGATCGCCGACGAGTACGTGGACCGCGAATTCGGCACCGGCGTGGTCAAGGTCACGCCCGCGCACGACCAGAACGACTATGCCGTGGGTCAGCGCCACAAACTGCCCATGATTTGCGTGCTCACGCTGCAGGCCACGGTAAACGACAACGCCCCGGCAAAATACCAGGGCATGGACCGCTTCGTCGCCCGCAAGGCCGTGGTGGCCGACTTGGAAGCCATTGGCGCGCTGGTCGAGGTGAAGAAGCACAAGCTCATGGTGCCCATCTGCACCCGCACCGGCCAGGTCATCGAGCCCATGCTGACCGACCAGTGGTTCGTCGCCATGAACAAGGTGGGCGAAGGCGATGCCACGGGCAAGAGCATCGCCCAGAAGGCCATCGACGCCGTGACTGGCGGCCAGGTGAGCTTTGTGCCCGAGAACTGGGTCAACACCTACAACCAGTGGATGAACAACATCCAGGACTGGTGCATCTCGCGCCAGCTCTGGTGGGGCCACCAGATTCCGGCCTGGTACGACGAGGACGGCAAGGTCTATGTCGCCCGCGACGAAGCCGAGGCGCAGGCCCAGGCCCCCGGCAAAACGCTCAAGCGCGACGAGGACGTGCTCGACACCTGGTATTCCTCAGCCCTGGTGCCGTTTTCCACCATGGGCTGGCCGGAAAGTGCTGCCCCCACGCTCGGCACTGACGTGTCCTCGCTGCCCCCCGAGGGGGCGCGTTCCGCCTTGGGGCGGCCCGGCGGCGGAACGGGCACGGCCGCCACCGACGACTACAACCTCTACCTGCCCAGCAGCGTTCTGGTCACCGGCTACGACATCATCTTCTTCTGGGTCGCCCGGATGATCATGATGACCACGCACTTCACGGGCCGCGTGCCGTTCAAGCATGTGTACATCCACGGCCTGGTGCGCGACGCGCAGGGCAAGAAGATGAGCAAGTCCGAGGGCAACGTGCTCGACCCGGTGGACCTGATCGACGGCATCGCGCTCGAACCCCTGCTCGACAAGCGCACTCAGGGCCTGCGCAAGCCCGAAACCGCGCCCCAGGTGCGCAAGAACACGCAGAAGGAATTCCCCGAGGGCATTCCGGCCTACGGCGCCGACGCGCTGCGCTTCACCTTCGCGGCGCTGGCCAGCCTGGGCCGCAGCATCAACTTCGACAGCAAGCGCTGCGAGGGCTACCGCAACTTCTGCAACAAGCTCTGGAACGCCAGCCGCTTCGTGCTGATGAACTGCGAGGGCCAGGACTGCGGCATCGATGCCCAGCAAGGCAGCGGCAGTTGCAACGACGGCCGCCTGCACTTCACCCAGGCCGACCGCTGGATCGCCTCGCGCCTGCAGCGCGTGGAGGCCGAGGTGGCCAAGGGCTTTGCCGACTACCGCCTCGACAACGTGGCCAACACCATCTACGACTTCGTCTGGAACGAATTCTGCGACTGGTACCTGGAAATCGCCAAGGTGCAGATCCAGACGGGCGACGCCGCCCAGCAGCGCGGCACGCGCCGCACGCTGATCCGCACGCTGGAAACCATCCTGCGCCTGGAGCACCCCATCACGCCCTTCATCACCGAAGAGCTGTGGCAGAAGGTGGCGCCCGTGGCCGGCCGCAGCGGCCCCTCGGTCAGCATCGCAGCCTACCCCGAAGCGCAGCCCGAGCGCATCGACGAGGTGGCCGAGGCCCACATGGCGCGCCTCAAGACCGTGGTGGACGCCTGCCGCACGCTGCGTGGCGAGATGAACGTCTCGCCCGCCACGCGCCTGCCCTTGTTCGTGGTGGGCGATGCCGAGTTCATGCGCGGCGCAGCCCCCGTGCTGCAGGCCCTGGCCAAGCTCAGCGAGGTCAAGGTGTTTGACGACGAGGCCGCCTGGAGCCAGGCCGCCCAGGCCGCGCCCGTGGCCGTGGTGGGCGAGGCGCGCCTGTGCCTGCACATGGAGATCGACGTGGCCGCCGAGAAGGCCCGCCTGTCCAAGGAAGTGGCGCGCATCGAGGGCGAGATCACCAAGGCGTCGGCCAAGCTCGGCAACGAAGCCTTCGTCGCCAAGGCCCCGGCCGCCGTGCTGGAGCAGGAGAAGAAGCGCGTGGCCGATTTCAGCGCCACGCTCGCCCGCCTGCGCGACCAACTCGCCCGCCTGGGCTGATATCAAAAGAATAGCTGCCAGCGCTTGTTTCCATTAGGTTTCAGCATCAAAACCATCTGAAATCATTGACCAGCAAGCGCCAGCAGCTCCTTATTCAGGAGCACACACCATGCAGCAAGCCCCCGTTCGCAAGGCCGTCTTCCCCGTCGCGGGGCTGGGCACGCGCTTTTTGCCCGCCACCAAGGCATCGCCCAAGGAGATGCTGCCGGTGGTGGACAAACCGCTGATCCAGTACGCCGTGGAAGAGGCCTACGCCGCCGGCATCCGCCACATGATCTTCGTCACCGGCCGCAGCAAGCGCGCCATCGAGGACCATTTCGACACCGCCTACGAGCTGGAGAGCGAACTGGAAGCGGCGGGCAAACAGGAACTGCTGGCCCTGGTGCGCTCGGTACAACCCGACGACATGGACTGCGCCTACGTGCGCCAGCCGCGCAGCCTGGGCCTGGGCCACGCCGTGCTGTGCGCCGAAGCGCTGGTGGGCGACGAGCCCTTTGCCGTGCTGCTGGCCGACGACCTGATGGTGGGCCCACCCGGCGGCACACCCGTGCTCGCACAAATGGCCCAGGCCTTCCGCCAGCAGGGCCGCTCGCTGCTGGCCGTGCAGGAGGTGCCGCAGGACCAGGTGCGCCGCTACGGCATCGTGGCCGGCGAGCCCGCCGGCGGCCCGCTGATCCGCATCCAGCGCATCGTGGAAAAGCCCGCGCCGGGGCAAGCCCCCTCGCGCATGGGCGTGGCGGGCCGCTACATCCTCACGCCCGCCATCTTCGAGCAGATCCGCAACCAGCCCAAGGGCGCGGGCGGCGAAATCCAGCTCACCGACGCCATCGCCCGCCTGATGGAGCACGAGGCCGTGTACGCCTTCCAGTACGCAGGCAAGCGTTACGACTGCGGCAGCAAGGAAGGCTTCCTGGAAGCCACCGTGGAACTGGCGCTGCAGCACCCGGAGGTGGGGGCGTCGTTCCGGGAATACCTGAAGACGTTGAGCCTCTAATCATGCCCGCACGGCCGCCAGCCGGCCATGCAATTGCACCATGGCCCCCTGGATGGCGCCAGAGCTGTCTGCCACCAGGGTAATGCCCTGCTCCATCTGGCCAGCGTACTGCCCCAGCTCGGCATTGCGGGCCAACTGCTCATGGCTCACAGCTTCGAGTTGGTCCGCCTCGCCCTGCAGGGCGGCGACAGAGTCCAGGATGGAACGCAGCGCCTGCCGAGCCTGGTCGGCGTTGTCCCGCCCCGCCTGTGCCAGGCCCTGGCCGTCGCCCAGCAGCCGCGCGGCCTGTCCCACGCTCTCCAGTATCCGGGCCAGTTCGGCACTGATGGCGGAGGCCGCATCGCCGGCCTCGCCCGCGAGCTGGCGCACATTTCCAGCGACCACGGCGAAACCCCTGCCGTGGCTCCCTGCGTGCGTGGCCTCGATCGCGGCATTGAGCGCCAGGATGTTGGTCTGGAAGGCCAGGCCCTTGATCTTGTCCGCGATCGCCGAAATGTCCTGCGAGCGCGACTGCAGCCCGCGCACCAAGACGTCGGCCCGACCAATGGCCTCGGCCAGCGCCACAGTGCTGGCGATGGTTTGACCGACCACCTCAGCACCGGCCTGCGCGGCAGAACGGGCGTGTGCCGCCTCCACAGCCAGCGCCACCGAGGTCTGCTCCACCGATTGCGCCAGCGCGTTGTTCGACTCCGCGGCACCACGCACCGCCCGTGCCTGTTGGCTCTGCGCGTTCAGCGACCCGACCATGGCGTCCACGCTCTGGCCTACTTGCGCGCTCTGGCGGCCCACCTCGGCCATCAGCGATTCGATGGTGTCTAGCTGCGCCTGGCGCTGGCGATCGCCCTGTTCCTTGGCGATCTGCGAGCCCATGGCCAAGATACCGACAAACAGCATCAGCCCCAGGTTGCACAGCAGACCCCACAGGCGCGTGTCCGCGATGGGGTTGACGGGAAACGCCAACCCCATGGCCCGGACCGCCTCGAACCCACCCAGGACCGCCAGCACCGACCCCAGCCCCAGCAGGCCAAAGAGTGGCCCGCCCGCGAAGGTGGCCATCACCGGCACAACGACGAACCAGGCCGCCACGGCCTCCGAGGCGCTGCCGCCGGTGCTCCACGCCAAGTAACCAAACAGCAGGTTGAAGGTGACCAGGTTGGCCACCTGGGCCGCACGCAGACTCTGCAGGCGGCGCAGCGAAAACCAGATCCCTGGCACCAGCCACAGCGTGGCCGCAACGGCCCATGCCGCCCCCGGGTGGCCCAGATACAGGTACACGCCGATGAACGAAGGCCCCGAGAACACCGCGGCAAATGTCAGCCCCACGAGGCTCTTGGCGCGCGCCAGGGTGATCTCGTCGGCGCGCATTGCCTGCGGGATATACAAACCGAACAGGTGGTCAAGCAGATTCATGGGAGGTATTCCTGTCGCATCCGCTACGTCAAGCGTGCTGGCGCGCGGGCTCGCCCGATATAGGCCGTACAAGTGCGAAAGCTCAATGCGTGCCAAACCATCTTCGACCTTGCTGAGAGTCTGTTCATGATCTGTTCATGGAGTCCGCAAGGCAGCAAAACGCCGCCATCAAGGCGCACGCCGCAGGCCATGCTGGCGGCCTGGACAAGGCGGGCAACGCGGAGCGCGGCGTTTTGCTGCCTTGCCCGAAGGGTTGCCTCGCCCAGGCGGCGTCTGCGGCGTTGCCAATCCTCACCGGGCCACCAGGGCGGGGCAGCGGGCTCCATGAACAGATCATGAACAGGCCCTTACCGCCCCAGGCACAGGGCCTTGATGACCGGCCGGCGCAGCAGCGGCAGCAATGCGAAGACAGCCACCAGCACGTGAGTGAGGTAGTGGATCTTCCAGTGGCGCTTCCTGCCATGCGCCGCCTTCCAAACCACCTCGGCGACCTGCTCCGGCTGCACGTTGATGCCCGTTGAACGGACACTGCTCGCCTGCGTCGGTGCGGCAGTCACCATGGGGGTGTTGACATAGGGCGCCATGATGTCGCTCACGGTGATGCCATCACGCTCCAGTTCAAGGTCAAGCGCCTCCGTCAGCGCATGCACGGCGTGCTTGCTTGCCGAATAGACCGCCAGTTCAGGCATGCCATAGAGTGCCGAGGTCGAGCACATGGTCAAGATATGCGCGCCAGGCGTGGCACGTAGCGCGGGCAGTGCGCAGTGGATGCCGTTGAGCACGCCCTTGACGTTGATATCCAGCGTCAGGTACTGCTGCACCAGCGGAATGTCCTCGTTGCGGCCCATGCGCAAGATGCCGGCGTTGTTGAAAAGAACATGGAGCCGTCCTCCCGTGCTGGAGGTGAAGATCTCGATCGCGGCGCGGTATTGCTTGGCGTCCGTCACATCAAGCGACAGAGTGCGACAGTTGTCTGGGCCGATCTCGCGTTCCAGCCGGGCCAGCCCCTCGGCATCGATATCGGCCAGGCCCACAAACCAGCCGCGCGAGGCGAACAGCCGTGCCGTATGGCGACCGATACCCGATGCAGCGCCGGTGATGAAGATGGATTTTCGTTGCGTCATGGCGGTACCAATGGGGGGCATGTCTTCAACGCGCCGTGTAACCGCCGTCAATGACCAGTTCCGAGCCGGTCATGTAACACGACTCATCCGACGCCATGAACACCAGCGCCGGGGCGATCTCTTCAGCCAACGCGAGGCGGCCGAGCGGAATGCGGCTGACGATGTCTGCCTGCAGCGCCTGCGCCATGTCGGCCGGCATGGACGCCAGCGCACCAGAAACCATGGGCGTGGCGATGTAGCCGGGATGCAGCGAATTCACGCGGATGTTGTAGCCGTGCGCGGCGCAATGCAGCGCCGCGGATTTGGTCAGCAAACGCACGCCGCCTTTGCTGGCGTTGTAGGCCGCCAGATTGGGCTCACCGATGATGCCTTCGATCGAGGACACATTGATGATCGAGCCGCCTCGCTCCTTCATCGCGACGATGGCCTTCTGCGTGCCCAGGAAAACACCGTCGAGGTTGATCTCCAGCACGGCACGCCAGTCCGCAAGGCTTGCTTGCTCAATGCTCCCCAGCCGCCCCACGCCGGCATTGTTGACCAGCACATCCAGCGCCCCGGCCGCGACGATCACGCGATCCCAGTCGGATTCCCGCGTCACATCGTGCGCCAGTGCGCTCACCATGTGGCCCGCCGCGGAAAGGCGCGCGGCCTCGGCTTCCACGCTGGGAGCATCGATATCGGTCAATACCACCCGGGCACCTTCGCGCGCAAAGTACCGCGCAGTGGCGAGTCCCAACCCACTGCCCGCGCCCGTGATCAGGGCCGTCTTGCCTTGCAATCGCTTCATCTTCGTCTCCCGTCTTGTTTCGAATGAAATACCTTGCCACCCCTCCGGTTTTCTCGGGGGCGGGACAAGCGCGCCTCTTGGAGTCACCCCCCCGCATCGCGTCGATGCACACTCCCCGGCTCGCGCTCGAACGCCTCCATCAAGAAGCGGTCCTGCGGCTTCTCTGACGCCGTCTTGGGGATTTGTGCCAGTACCTGGATGAAGCCAGGCACCATGCCCGCCTCCAGTTGCTGGCGGCACACGGCAAAGAGTTGCCGTGGGTCGAACGCGGCAACGTCCTTGGGTACCACTGCGGCAACGACCTCCTTTTCCCCCGGAGCAAGCTGCGCACTTGCAACACCATAGACATACACGTCATCGACCAGACCTGACTCGGCGATGGCCTTTTCGATGAAGGCCGTGGCGATGAACTCACCGTTGCGCCGGATACCGCTACCCTTGCGGTAATCGAAGTAAAGCCAGCCCTCCGCATCCTCGTGCACCACGTCGCCCATGTGCAGCCAACCGCCAGCGCACTTGTGATGCGACGCCTCGGGGTTTCCAAAGTACTCCACGGCGAAGGGCTCGCCACTGGCATGGCGAAACAGCAACTCGCCCTGCTGGCCACGCGGCACATCGTTGCCTGCCTCGTCCACGATGCGATGGCGCAGTGTTGGCGGCGGCTTGCCGATGCTGCCCACAGGCCCCTGGCCGGGGTGGTTGAAGGTGAGTCCACCTTCGGCCGCGCCGTAGAACTCCAGGATCTGTACGCCGAAACGCTGCTGGAACTGCCGCCAGATGGCGGCAGGCATGCCCGCCGAGATAACGAAGCGCACCGGATTGTCGGCATCGTCCGCGCGCGGTGGCTCGGCATAGACTGCCGTGGTCATTCCACCCAGCAGCGTGAAGCTCGTGGCGCCGTATTTGCGCGTGATGTCCCACAGGCGGGACTTGGTAAAGCGCCGCGAGAGCACGCAACGCAGGCGGCAGGCCAGCGCCGCGCCCAGGGTGATGAGCTGGGCGTTGGCGTGCGTGAGCGACAGGCCCGAGTACAGCACGTCTCCTTCGCGATAGCCGAACAGACGCAGAGCGAGCAAAGCGGTTTCACAATAGCGCCGATGCGTCAGCACGATGCCTTTGGGGTCACCCGTCGTGCCAGAAGTAAAGATCAGCTCCAAAGCACTGTCCGGGCTGGTGGTGCCGATGGTCAGCTCTGGTACCGCCAGTGGCGCGGCGGCTTCCCAGTCCACCACTCCACTGTAAGCCGCGAGCGGCTGCTCGCCCTCATCAGTGGCGAAGGCCAGCACCCAGCGCACGCCGCTCAAGCGGGGTCGCAGAGGCTGCAAGTGGGGTAGCGCGTAGTCGGCAGCGAAGACGGCGCAGCACTGACTGCTGGTGAGCAGAAACTGCAGCTTGTCGCCCTTGGTGCGTGCGTCGATGGGTACCACGGCCACACCCAAGATGCTCGCGGCCACCATGGCCTCAACGAACTCTACATGGTTGGCCATAAGCAAGGCCACACGTTCCCCAGAAGCAATGCCCAGGTCCTGCATGACCCGCGCCATGCGCTGGCCGTTGTCCCAGAGCTGGCGGTAGCTGCGCACCTCGTCCGGGCGCGTTCCTCCGCCCTCGACGGTGAGCACTTGGAAGTCCGGCAGTTCGGCCGCGCGGTTCGCGACCATGCCGGCGAAGATGTTGTCGGGGTAAAGACTCATCCTGTGTACTCCTGTTCAGCGCCCCAGCAGCGTGAGGCAGGCCACGGCCTCTTCCACGCCAGCGAGCCCACCGCCGTTTTCCGCCAGCGCGATGCGAGCACCCGGCACCTGGCGCGCTCCGGCTTCGCCACGCAACTGCGCGACCAGTTCGAACACCTGCCCCAGCCCCGTCGCACCGATAGGGTGGCCCTTGCTCTCCAGCCCCCCCGAGGGGTTGATGGGGATGGACCCGCCCAGGCTCGTATCGCCACGCTCGGCCGCCGGACCGCCCTGCCCAGGGGGCACCAGGCCCAGCAGCTCCGACTGCAGGATCTCGCCTATCGCCGTCGCGTCGTGCACCTCGGCCACGCCCACGTCCTGCGGTGCCACGCCCGCCTGTTCGTAGAGCCGGTGCGATGCCTTGCGCACCAGGTGGTTCTCCAGATCCATCGCCTCGCGCTCACTGCCGGTTTGCAACACGCAGGCCAGTACCCGCACCGCTCGGCGTGCATCGCCTTGCAGTCGCTTGAGGCCTGCAGCGCTGCAGACAATGGCGGCAGCGGCGCCATCACTCACCGGCGAGCACATGGGCAGCGTGAGCGGGTAGCTGATAGGCGGCGCGGCCAGCACCTGCTGCACGCTCAGTGCTTCCCGGTACTGCGCCAAAGGGTTGTGTACCGAATGCGCATGGTTCTTCGCCGCCACCGCCGCGAACTGCTGCTGCGTGGTGCCAAAGATGTCCATGTGCAGGCGCCCCATGGCGGCGTAAATGTCCATGAACACGCTGTAGGGTCGCGGCGACTGGCTGCCCGGCGGTGGCATGACGCCTTCACCCATGGCCAGCAGGCGCGCCCGGCCGGCCTCGGTGTCATGCACGTCCCAGGCGCCGTCGAAGGCGGCAAACATGCGTGCCTTGTCTTCACTCCACATCTTCTCGGCACCCACGGCGAGCACAATGTCGGCCGCGCCGCTGCGCACATGCTGCACGGCCAGATGCAGCGCCGTGCTGGCACTGGCACAGGCGTTCTCCACATTGACAACGGGAATGCCTTCCACACCCATGGCGCGCAGCGCGAGTTGCCCGCGCACCATGTGCTGGCCTTCCATGTGGCCCTGCGTGGCATTGGAGAAATAAGCCGCCTGCAGTTGCCGGGCGCTACAGCCCGCATCCTGCAGCGCGGTGGTGACGGCCTGGCGCGTGAGGTCTTTCACGCTCCATTGCGGGTGCCGGCCAAACGGCGTCATGCCAACGCCGGCGATATAGATCGGTTCCACGGGATGCTCCCCGAATATTTATGAAATATGCATCAAGCGCTTATCCATAAAGCGCTAGATGCTATTAATACAGGAGCATTACTGGTGTTTGACTTCCCAGGAAAGGTAGCCCTCGTCCGCCTGCGCCGCAAGCAACTGGCGCGCGCCCAGAATGCGCGCGCCCGAGCCGAAGCCCACAGCCTTGAGCTGCTTGCCCAGCACGCGCTGTGCCGCCTCGGCCGCGAACACGCCCGTTTGTGAGTAGGCGCAACTGCCACGCAGGATGACGCTGACAGACTGCGTGTTGCCACGCGCCTGGCACGACACCATCCCACGATGCAGCTCTGGTGTCTCGCGCGGGGGTTCAACCTGCGTCACCTGCTGACCGATGGTGTTGGTTACCTGCTCCTGCGCTGCGGCATCCAGGTGGCGATAGTCCTTTTCAAACTGCTGCAAGATGCCTAGCACGGACATCATCATTTCCTGGTTGCCGAGGGCAAACAGCACCTGGCAGTTCTTGACCCGCGCATCGCCGTGGTACCACACAGGCTCACCCGCACCGCCCCAGGGCATGCCTTTCAAGACGCGATGCACGCCGGGCACAGACACGTCGTACGCCTGCGCCCAGGGCCACTGCACTAGTTCGCCGTTCTGCAGGTAGTACATGGGCTTGGTGCACATGCGCAGGAACGACATGGTCGAGGCCACGCTGATTTGGGCATCGCCGTAGTACATCAGATCCAGCGAGTCGATACCTGGGGTTTCCAGTGCGATTTCTGCGGCAATCGCACCTTCGGTCCACATATAGGAATTGGCCGGGCACAACGCCAGTTCCTTGCGTTCAAAGGCAGCGCCATACTCTTTCTGCAGGAACAGCATCCAGTCGGTTTCACCCGTGGTGTCAAAGTAGTGGCAGCCTGCGTCCAGGGCGGCCTGTACCACCGGCTCACCCAGTTGCATGAAGGGCCCGACAATGTTCAGGACCAGTTTTTTGCCACGCAGCAATTCCGTCAGGCTGGCTCGGTCATGCGCCACGCCCACGCACTGGTAGTCATGGCCTTCGAGTTCGGGAATCTTGGCCATCTCGGCCTGCAGGCGCGCGGCGTTGCGTCCAGCGGCAATGAAGGGAATGCCGCGCTGCGCGAGCTTCCACGCGGCAAGCTTTCCGGTGTAGCCACTGGCGCCGTACAGAACGACTTGGTATTGCGATGCCATGGTGATGTCTCCTTGTGGGTTGGATGGGGGTCAGAACAGTTCGGGGTTCATCAAGTGGTAGCCGCCCTTGATAGCGAGGATTTCGTTGCAGCCGTCCTCGATGAGCGAGGCACGCGCATCGCGCAGGATTTTTTCCACTGGGTAATCGCGTGCCAGGCCGTTGCCACCGTGCATCTGCACTGATTCACTGGCTACCTCGAACGCCGTCTGCGTCGCAGTCACCTTGGCAGCCATGGCAGCCTGCAAAGCCATGGCCGGAGCCTGGAAGTTGTAATGCAGCACCCGGCGCGAAAGCGCGCATGCCGCCTCCACCTTGCGGAACATGTGGAACAGCCGGTGCGCCACCACTTGATGACGGATGATGGGCACGCCACCCGCCTTGCGCTCATGCGCATAGGTCACTGCCAAGTCATAGGCCGCACGCGCGCAGCCGGTGAAGATGGCCGACATCAAACCGTTGGCCAGCGTGTGCACCAGATAGGTGGCTTGCTGGTACTGTTCTGGGCCGGCCAGCAGGTGCTCACGCGACAGGCGCACGTTGTCGAAATAGATCTCGCCCTGGTTGAGCGCACGCTGACCCATTTTGTCAAGCGGCTTGCCGCGTGTAATGCCGGGCGTGTCCATGGGCACGATGACCACGGCCCCATTGCGCGTGTCCGGCCCGCTGCCGGCATCGCACGCGGCGTAGAGAATGCCCACTTGGCCGATGGTGCCGTTGGACACCCAGGCCGACTTCTGTCCGGTGATGACGAGCTCGTCGCCCTTCAACGTCACCACGCAATTGGGCCGCCCGTACTCACCCTGGGGGTGGAAGATCATGCGCGCCGGATCCAGCGCGTCGCTGCCATGGTCGGGCTCCGTGATCATCCAGCAGCCCAGCTTGGCATCCGTGGCGATGTTGCGGCAGAACGCATTGCCCAGAATGGCGCTGATCATGGCCGGAATCAGCCCCGCGCCGATGGAGATCGCCAGGCCCGCGTCGCCCCAGCCCAGTTCCTCGAACAATATCGCCATGGTGCGGGAGCGGTCGAAGGGATCCATGGCAAGCAAGTCATCCACGCCGAAGCCAAGCGCGGCGAACTGACCGTACACGCCCCACAGTGGCGAACCAGGTGCAATCACCTCCTCAGGAACCATGCGATCGAGTTCCCGCCCCACGGGGCGCAGGACCTCGCGGGCAAAGCGCCGCACGGTAGCCTGGATGGCTGCTGCAGTGTCGGAAAAATCGGGCTCGGCGCCCAGGGGCGTCAACGGAACATAGGCCATGTGAGTCTCCTTTGGTCTGTGGAAAAATCTTGTGTCGCCACTGTAGAAATCGCGTACCGCCAAGGCCATCCCCCAGTCGGTGTGGCGTTGGAACGCCAATGGGGGATGGCATGGGGGATGTGGCGGGTGATGGGGCAAGCCCTCTCACGGCCATCGCTGGGCGCTGGCTAGACTCGCGGCATGCCCAGCAGCACATCGGACACGTTTCTCCGTACCAAGATCAGGGTGATGCGGCCACCTCCCGGCACCATTGCACGCCTGCGCCTGGACGAAGCGCGCGCCGAAGCGCTCCAAATGCGGCTGGTCACGCTCACGGCCCCTGGCGGCTTTGGCAAGAGCACCCTGGCGGCCACCTGGGTAGCGCATTGGCAGACACAGGGACACCACTGCACGTGGCTGAGCCTGTCGCAGGACGACGACGAACCCGCACGCTTCCTGCACAGCCTGACGCAGGCCCTGCAGCGCCTGGGTCAGGGCGTGGGAGATGCCGCCCTCGCCCTGTTGCAGGGACGAGCGCTGGCGGCACCGCGTGCCGTGGTGTCGTTACTGCTCAACGACCTGGAGTCCTTCGACGGTGAGGCCGTTCTGGTACTGGACGACTACCATTGGCTGCACGAGCCCGCCATCCACGAAGCGATGGCGTTCCTCATCAATCACGCGCCACCCCAGTTCCACCTCGTGATCACCTCGCGTGTGGCGCCCCCGCTTGCCCTGGCCCGACTGCGCGCCCACGGGCAGTGGCTCGACGTGGATGCAGCTGCGCTGCGCTTCGACGAGGAGGAAACCACACGCTTCCTGGCCTCGGCCTGCGCACTGGCGCCCACGCCGGAGCAATCCGCGCGGCTCCATGCCGGCACCGAGGGCTGGGCGGCGGCCCTGCGTCTGGCCGCGCTCGGCCAAAGCCTCACCGGTGCCTACGATACCGACGGCACGCGGAGCAGCTCATCGGTCTTCGCGACCCTGTTCGAGGATTTGCTGGAGAGCCTGCCGCCGCCCACCGTGCGCTTCATGGCGCAGACTGCGGTGCTCGAACGCATCCACCCCGACTTGTGCGATGCAGTATGTGACAGCAACGATAGCGCCGCCCAGATCTCCGTGCTGTTGCAATACCACCTGCTGACCGAGCCTATGGACGGCGAAGGCCGATGGCTGCGCTACCATCTGCTGCTGCGTGAACACCTGCTCGCCAACGTAGCCCAGCGTCTGGGCGTGGACCCGCGAATGATGCACCAACGGGCGGCACACTGGTTCGCCAACCAAGGGGCGTGGACCGATGCAGTACGCCACGCCCTGCAGGCAGGCGACAGCCGCCAGGCCATTGCGTGGCTGGCGCACTGCTGCATGTCGCTGGTGAAGTCAGGTGACCTGTTGACACTGCTCGGCTGGCGCCGGCAACTGCCGCCGGAACTTTTACATACACAACCTCAAGTGCAACTCGCCGTTGCCTGGGGACTGGCACTCGCCATGCGCTTCGCGGAAGCGGCACCCTTGTTGGACGAAATTGAGCACGCCGCGCAGCAGACGCTTGAAGGCCAGGCCCTGCACGACACACTGGGCGAATGCTTGGCAATCCGTGCCGTCAATGTCGCGCTGCAGGACGATTCCCTACAGGCCCACGCCATCGCACAGCAGTGGCACGCACACGGCCACGCTGGTGACGCCTTCACACGCAACGTCATGTCCAACGTCATGCGCTACGTGTATTGGAAAAGCGGCGATCTGGTGCGGGTGTACGAGCAACCCTGGGTGGCTACCCCGCCCGACGACGAACAGCAGATTGCATTCTCAACGGTATACCGACAGGCACTGCTGGGCTGCATAGAACTGCAGAAAGGGCGCCTGGGCCTGGCCGAACGCCATGCCCGCGAAGCACTGCGCTGCGCCCACAGCCATGGCGGCGCGCACTCGGTGTCCATGGCATTGGCCGCACCGCTGATGGCGATGCTGCACTACCAGCAGGGCCGATCCGCGGAAGCCGAAAGACTCCTCACCCCGCTCTTGCCACTGATTGACAACACCGCTATGCATGAGGCACTTGCCCAGGCCTACCAAGTGCTGGTGAATACGGCGTACCTGCAAGAGCAGCACGGCCGAGCCTTTGAGTTGTTGGAACGAGCCGAGGCCATGGGCTACAACCGAGGCTGGGATCGGCTGGTAGGCACGATGTTGCTCGACCGCATCCGCCTCCTGGTCTTTGAAAGGCGACTCGACGAGGCCAATGCCACCGCCATACGGATCCAGCGCCTGGCAAGCCAAGCACAAACCGATCCACCCTGTGCCCGCGCGGATCTGCTGGTGCTACGCGATATTGCGTCGGCCCGAATTGCCTTGGCCAACCAGCGGATCAACGAGGCTCGGTCCATATTTTCCAGCCTGTTGCAGGCAGCGCAGGCGTCATCGCAGGATTTGCGTGCCCTGCAGATTGGGACCTGCCTGGCCATTGCCCACATGGCTGGGGGAGAACAAGAGGCATGCTTCGCACAACTGCGCACCACCCTACAGGGAGCACAGCGTAGCGGCGCCCTGCGCAGCGTACTCGATGAAGGCGACGAACTGTACAGCCTGCTACCACGCTTCCTGGTCTCCCGGGAGTGCGATGGCGAATTGGCCGACTACGTGCGCGGCCTCATAGCGACCACCCACACAGGCCATGGTGCCGCCGCCGAAACGCGCAGCATGTTAACCAGGCGCGAAATTCGGGTTATCGAACTCGTCGAACAGGGCCGCTCCAACAAGGACATCGCGCGCTCCATGAACATCTCTGCAGAGACGGTGAAGACCCACCTGAAAAATATCTTCGAAAAGCTGGGCGTGCAACACAGATCACAGGCCGTCTTGATGGCGCGCTCGCTAGGATTGATGGCAGACCACCCCTTGTAGGCACCGCGAACCACCCCTACGCGCCATCGCAAGGCCTGGTTCACGAATGGGGGCGCTGCCCCTCAGCGCCGCCGCAGAACGTGGATGTATTCCTCCCCCACCGTCTGCTGCTCCACCAGCTCGTTGCCCGTCTGTTTGGCAAAGGCCTGGAAGTCGCGCACCGAGCCTGCGTCGGTGGCCAGCACCTTGAGCAGTTCGCCGCTCTCCATGTCGGCCAGGGCCTTCTTGGCCTTGAGGATGGGCAGGGGGCAGTTCAGGCCCCGGGTGTCGATTTCTTTGTGGGTTTGCATGGTGTCAGTCCTTTGCCGCAGGTTGGTCCAGGCCGCGGCGGCGTTCGGCATTTTCCTCTGCCGTGAAGAATACTGGCTCGTGGCCACGGGTGCGCAACCAATCGGCCAGCGCGTAGCCTGTGCCCGCAGGCCAGCATTTGAGCTCGTGCAGGTCGAACAGGCGGTAGTCCACCAGCTCGGGGGATAGCCGCACCTCGCCTTGGGCCACCACATGGTAGGCAATGATGACCTGGTTCATGCGCAGGAATTCATAGGCGCCCACCAGGGTGCAGGACTGCACGTCGAGGTTGGTTTCTTCCTTGACCTCGCGCGCAATGCCGTCCTGGGGCGACTCGCCCGCCTCCATGAAGCCGGTGATGAGCGCAAACATCTTGACCGGCCAGGCTGCGTTGCGCGCCAGCAGCACCTTGCCGCCCACCTCGACGATGGCGGCCAGCACCGGGGTGGGATTGTTCCAGTGCGTCCAGCCGCAGGCGGGGCAGCGCAGGCGCTCTTTGTCGCCACCGTCCTCGGCCTGGGTGAGCAGCGCCAGCGGCGTGGCGCAGTGGGTGCAAAAGCGGGTTTCGTACTGCATTGCTATGATTTTTATAGCTACCAGCGCTTATATTCAGGGCGCTGGAGGCCAATTTTGCTTCAAACCGGAAAGACGCCGGTGGACAGGTAGCGGTCGCCCCGGTCGCACACCACGAAGGCGATGCAGGCGTTGCGCTCGCGCGCCGCGATCTGCTGCGCCACCCAGCAGGCACCGGCGGCCGAAATGCCCGCAAAGATGCCCTCCTCACGCGCCAGGCGGCGGCACATGTCTTCGGCGTCGCTCTGGCTGACCAGCACCAGCTCGTCCACGGCCTTGGCGTCGTAGATGGCGGGCATGTATTCCTGCGGCCATTTGCGGATGCCGGGGATACGCGAGCCCTCTTGCGGCTGCGCGCCCACCACCAGCACCTGGGGATTCTTTTCCTTGAGGTAGCGCGAAACGCCGGTGATGGTGCCCGTGGTGCCCATGGCGCTGACGAAATGGGTGATGCGCCCGCCCGTCTGTTCCCACAGCTCGGGGCCGGTGGTTTCGTAATGGATGCGCGGGTTGTCGGGGTTGGCAAACTGGTCCAGCACCTTGCCTTCGCCCCGCTTTTGCATGGCCAGGGCCAGGTCGCGGGCATGCTCCATGCCGCCGCTCTTGGGCGTAAGCACCAGCTCGGCGCCAAAGGCCTTCATGGTCTGGGCGCGCTCGATGGACAGGTCTTCGGGCATCACCAGCACCATGCGGTAACCCTTGATGGCCGCGGCCATGGCCAGCGCAATGCCGGTGTTGCCCGAGGTGGCTTCGATCAGCGTGTCGCCGGGCTGGATGTCGCCGCGCTCCTCGGCGCGCCGGATCATGGACAGTGCGGGCCGGTCCTTCACCGAACCGGCGGGGTTGTTGCCTTCGAGCTTGCCCAGGATGACGTTGCCGCGCTCGGCGTTCTCGCGTGCACCGATGCGCTGCAGCGCCACCAGCGGCGTGCGGCCGATCGCGTCTTCAATGGTTGGGTAATTCATGCTCCCTACTGTGCCATAATTTAGGACTTCACTGATTCCCGCCCGGGTGGTGAAATTGGTAGACGCAGGGGACTCAAAATCCCCCGCCGCAAGGCGTGCCGGTTCGAGTCCGGCCCCGGGCACCACAGACAAGGCCGGTAGCTTCCGCAAGCTTCCGGCCTTTTTCTTTTCCCCTATGGGAAGTGGCTTCGACCAGTGCACAGACGTGCGCTGGAGTGTGCCGGAATCCAGGGGCATGTGGGGGCACATTTGGGGGTGCATTTTCGGAATGTGGGGGTACATGGCCCCCATTCGGGGGTACACAACGGGCCGTGACGCCTGGAGGGGCTTGATACTCAAACCTCAATCATGCCGCCCCAGCAGCAGAGATACCCGGAGCCACATTGCAAAAAATACGCAATCTGCGTACACTTTCGGCAATGAAAGCTGTCTTTGTCGAGTTGCCCGCCTTCTCTCGTCATCGAGCCACCTGCTTGAACGATGAAGGTTTCCGTGGCCTTCAGGACACGCTCTTGAAGAACCCCGAGGCAGGTGATGTGATCGAAGGAACAGGCGGCCTGCGGAAGCTTCGGCATGGTGATCCGCGCCGTGGGAAAGGCAAGCGTGGCGGCCTTCGGGTGATCTATTACTGGTGGGATGGCGGCCCGCAATTCTGGCTGTTCACCCTGTACGACAAGGACGAAATGTCCGATTTGACGCCGGATGAAAAGAAGGCACTGAAGAACCTATTGAAAGCAGAACTGGAGGCACGCCGATGAGCAAGCGCAATCTGTTCGCAGAACTATCCGAAGGCTTTGAGGCCCTGGCCGATGAGCGCAAAGGCAAGAAGACTCTGCGCACGCATGAGGTGGAATCCAGGATTGCACCCGAGGTGACTGCAGCTGAGCTGCTCGCCCTGCGCGAGCGCCTGCATCTGTCGCGCCCAGTGTTTGCGGGGTATCTTCGCACCAATCCACGCACGCTGGAAAACTGGGAGCAAGGCCGTGCCAAGCCCAATGCCCAGGCGGCAGTGCTTATTCGCTTGGTCGAAAAGTTTCCAGATACGGTGCAGCGGCTGGCAACAGTCTGAAGTTTTCGCTGTCGAGCGGGATCAATGAGCTGACCCTCCTCCACGTCGGTTCGAACAACCCACATGAAAGACGCGTCGGTCAGGTTTGGCGCCAGCACTTTGCCCGGCTCTGCTTCCTGCAGCGGGCAACGATCAAAACCCGATCAAGAGATCGCTACGGGCGCACCGTTGCGGATGCCCAGCCACCATAGCAGGATCAGGCCGCAGATGCGTGCGAGCAATATGCAAGTTCTTGCAAGATGTCACAGCGCATGTAGGGTGCATCAACCCACCGAAGGAACCCCCATGGCCTACCAACTTGCCGCAGGCCTGATGCAGTTGGGCGCCGCCCTGTTCCTGATGCCTTGGGCACTGGTGCTGCTGGGCACGGGCGCCCTGTTGCCACTGGCTCCATGGGGTGCAGGCATTGCCGTGCTGGGCTTCATCATCGGCCTGGCCAGCAGGGGCGCATAGGCTGCTGGCGCAGTTGCGCACGGGGCTACCGCTCGCCCAGCAGTAGCGCCACCACCAGACGCAGCCACCACAGCGCCACACCCACCAACCCCAGCGGGAACAGCCCCACAAAGAAGCGCGGGGCCAGCGGCCCAAGGGTCGGGAAAATGTCGGCATCCAGTGAGGCCAGGATGCGCCGGGCCGTTTCTGCATCCCATCGGGCGGCCTGGTACTGGTGCCAGTCACGCGCCACGGCTTCAAAGGTGTTCACCGCTTCATGGGCCGCCTGTGCCTTGCTGGCCTTGCGCTGCTATCCCGGGTCGCCGTCATCCTGCGGCCTTTTTCTTGTGCGATGGCACCAGATGCTGTCATGGGCACTACACTTGCCCTTGTTACAACCGGGTCACAACAATGCCAGGGAGGCCTGTGTGACCGATTTTGACCTCGCGTGGTTTCAGCGCATCAATGCCTCGGCCGATTCGGCGCAATGGATCGTCCACAGTGCGCTGTTCATCTCGAAAGGGCTTCCCCTGGTCGTGGCAGCAGCCCTGGCCGTGGGCTTTTGCCGGCGATCCACACGATCCACCGCCGCCTCGGTGCTGGTTGCGATGGCGGTCACATGGTGCATCGTGCACTTGTTCCATGCCTTGGTGCCCCTGCCCCGTCCTGCCGCGCTGAACCTGGGCACGCAGTGGATCGACCAGGGCAACCGCCCAGGCTTTCCCAGCATGCATGTGTCTGTGGCGTTTGCCATGGCTTCGGCGCTGTGGTTTCGGCACAGCCGCTGGGCGGTGGTGGCCTTGCTCCTGGGGGTGGCGATGGCCTGGTCCAGGGTCTGCATTGGCGTGCATTTCCCCAGGGATGTGCTGGCAGCGGCCCTGGTGGGCGCGCTGGCTGCGGGGTTCTCGGTACCGTTGCTGCAGCAGCTCAAGGCGCTGGCCGTGGGAGCCACAGCGCTGGCCCGCAGAGCCCGGGCAGTCCAAGGCGATTGCGGAACCACCCTGGTACCCGGCGCAGCGGTGACAGATGCGGTCGCCCGCCCTTGAGGCGGGGTTTGCATCCTGCGCACGGGTAGAGCCACGCCCACGTGCGCCCAACGGTTGGGCCCGTGGGCATGGGTTGGCCGCTTACTGGTAGTAGCCCACCGCGCAGACCTGGTCGCCAATCTTGGTGACCAGGCTGACCTTCTTGGCCGGTTCGCTGGAGCCGGGCTTGGGCCACAGGTAGCCGACCTCGGCCACGGCACCCTCCTTGGCTTGCGCGTAGAGCTTGGAGCCGATCGGGTCGCCGTCCTTGGTCTTGAGGTCTTTCATGCTCTGGCCGGTGAGCGTGGGGTGCGCGGTGAACTTGCCATCTGCCCCGCCGCAGAAGGGGTACAAGTCACGGTCCTTGAAGCCGTTTTCGCCCTTGGCGATTTGCGACAGGGCGGCTGCCTTGTCGGCCTTCATGGCGGCGATGGTTTTGTCCAGCATGGCGCGTGCCTCGGCGGCCGAGCCAGATTCTGCTGCGGCCAGGCTGAGTGTGCTCAAACCCGACAAAGACGCTGCCACGCAGGCCAGAGCGATCCATTTTTTCATGGTGATTTCCCTTTTTGAGATTGGATATGGAAGGATTGATTCGATTGCAGGAATGAATCGACCCAGAGCCTAAGCGCCCCGGCGGGCGTTGGCGATCCCCAAAGGGTTAATGAACTGCAACAGAGCTCTGCAAATGAGAACATCGCAGCATTTGGCGACAAATGAGTGATTTTTCAGCAAGTTTCCGGTCAGTTTCGTAAGCAATTGCGCGATTCCGTCCGCTGCCCAGCACGCATTGGCGCGGGACAAGGGGGCGCTACGGCCTGCAGGCACCGCCCGGGCGGTTGTCCCCGTTGGCCTTGGACAAACCTGTGGACAACCCGTGGCCTGCATGGGCACGGCGTGCGCAAGTGCCTGGCACGCAAAGGTTTGTGTTGCGCTGCCGCAATTTCAGGCACCGGCCCCATGGCAGCGCCATAGTCACCCTATTGGGCCGCCAGCACCCAGAAATCGCGCTCATACCCCTTCAGCGATTGCACCGCCTGCAGGCGCTGCGCGGGCGCCATGGCGTTGTGCATGCGGGCGAAGGCTTCGCAGCCCTCCTCCACCAGGCGCTGCGCGTAGCGCTGGTAGGTGGGGTCGGGTGATGCGTTGTAGCGGGTGCGATAGCCGCGCAGCAGGCCCAGGGTGCGCTGGTGGTCGCTGCCGTTTTGCGCAATACCCTGGAGCACTTCGACCAGGTCCTTCTGGCGGCGCAGGCGCTCCGCATAACTGCGCTGGGGGTCGAAGGACGAGCGGGCAACATAGCTGCGCAGCGCCTCGCGGGCTGGTTCGTCCAGGGTGCCATAGAAGGTTTCGGCGCGCGACAGGAGTTGCTTGTAGCGCTGCTCGCGCATTTGTTCGGGGGATGCGTCCAGCCATTGCTTCTTCCAGTCGACATTGCTTTGGGCCTGTTGCATTTCCAGCGTGCGGATCTGGGCCGGGCTGAGCTGCGGCGCCAGCCACAGGAGCTGCTGCTCGGCCTGCGCCCACACCGCATCCAACTGGATGCGCGCATCGTCATAGATACGGCAGGCCTGCTCGGGGGTGACCGTGCCCGGCAGGTGCTGCTGCACCTGCTGCAGCAACCGGGCGTGCTGGGGCAGCATGGTGCTGCGGTGCCACTGGTGCAGCAGGCCCAGTTCGCTGCGCACCCGGTCGGTCTGCGCGTCCGACAGGTCGAGGTAGCGGTTCAACTGCCAGTACGCCAGCTGCGGAACCTGGTTGTAGGCCAGCTTGACGGCGCTGCAGCCTTGCAGCAGCAGCCCTCCCAGCACCAGGATGGCAAGGCACAGCGTTCGATGCAGACCGACCGGCAAGGACACGGAAGGAACCCGGCGCAGACTCAGTTGTCCTGGCGCCGGATCAGCGCGCGGCCGGTGTCGGTGATGATCAGTTGGCCCGACGCGTTCTTGGCGATGCAGCCGCGCTCGAACAGGCGCCCGGACAGGTGCTCCTTGATCGCCTGCGGCGTGCTGACCAGCTTGCCCATCTCCAGTTGTTTGAGCGTGTCCAGCTCGTCCACGGTGGGGTCGAAATGCGGTGCATGGTAGGTCGTCATGGCAAGCCTTTCGCTGATGTGTCAGGACGGCTTCATTGTTGCGCAGGCCATGGGTGGCGTCAAAAACCCTGCGCCGCGGATGGGTCGGTAGCGCCCACCACCGTCTGCAACCATGCGCTAAAGGCCACCAATGCCGGGGACGGGGCTTGCTGCGCTGGCTGGACGAGGTAGTACGCACGCTCGCCGCGCAACGCGCGCGGGCAGGCCACCACCAGTTGGCCGCTGGCCAGCTCGGCCTCGATGAGCAGCGGCGGAATCAGCGCCACGCCCATGCCCAGCGTGGCCGCCTGGGCCAGCATGGAGAACAGCTCGTAGCGCGGCCCGTCCAGCGCACGCGGGGCGTCCACGCCCATGGCGTCAAACCACTGGCGCCAGGCCAGCGGGCGCGTGCTTTGCTGCAGCAGCGGCAGTGCCGCCAGGGCCGCGGGCTCCACCGGCTGGTGCGCACGCCCCCGGCCCCTGGGGGCGGCCGATTCGAGCAACTGCGGGCTGCACACGGGCAACACGTCTTCGTGCAGCAGCAGTTGCGCCTGCGTGCCGGGCCACTGCGCGACCTGCTCGGGCGTACCGGCGTACAGCGCGGCGTCGTAGGTGGTGTCGGCAAACAAAAAAGGGCGGGTCTGCGTGTCGATGTGCACCACGATGTCGGGGTGCTGCTGCGCCAGCAGGGGCAGGCGCGGAATGAGCCAGCGCGTGGCAAAGGTGGGCACCGCCGCCAGTGCCAGTGCGCCACCCACGCCCTGGCGGGCCATCACGTCGAGCGTGCCCTGCTCCAGCACCTGCAGCCAGCGCGCCACCTGGCGGCCGTAGCGCTGGCCCGCCGGGGTAAGTACCACCCCATGGCGCGTGCGCCGGAACAGCGCCACACCCAGTTGCTCTTCCAGGGCCTGGATCTGGCGCGAGACCGCGCTCTGCGTGAGCGCCAGCTCCTGCGCGGCGCGGGTGTAGCTCTCGTGCCGCGCAGCCGCCTCAAAGCAGGCCAGGGCCTGGGTGGAAGGGAGGTGTCGGCGCATGGCGCGCATCATACATTCGCAAACCGCATATCTGGATGCGAACAACTCGCTTGCTTGCTTTGATTCACCCCCATAACATGCCCTCAACGCATGCAGATATGGCATGTGAAATCCATCCCTCCCCTGCAACCCACACCTTTTCGGAGACACCATGGCCCACGCCGCTTTTCAATGGGACGATCCTTTCCTCCTGAGCCAGCAACTGACGGACGACGAGCGCGCCATCCGCGATGCGGCTGCGGCCTACTGCCAGGACAAGCTGGCGCCGCGCGTGCTCGACGCCTTCCGCCACGAAAAGATGGACGTGAGCATCTTCCGCGAGATGGGCGAAGTAGGCCTGCTGGGCCCCACCATTCCCGAGCAGTACGGCGGCCCCGGCCTGAGCTACGTGGCCTACGGCCTGATCGCCCGCGAAGTGGAGCGCGTGGACTCGGGCTACCGCTCGATGGCCAGCGTGCAGTCGTCGCTGGTGATGGTGCCCATTTACGAATTCGGCAGCGAAGCCCAGCGCCAGAAGTACCTGCCCAAGCTCGCCAGCGGCGAGTGGATTGGCTGCTTTGGCCTGACCGAACCCGACCACGGCTCCGACCCTGGCAGCATGGCCACGCGCGCCTACAAGGTCGATGGTGGCTACAAGCTCAAGGGCAGCAAGATGTGGATCACCAACAGCCCCGTGGCCGATGTGTTCGTGGTGTGGGCCAAGGAAGTGAGCGAAGGCGGCGCCGTGGGCCCCATCCGTGGCTTTGTGCTGGAAAAGGGCATGAAGGGATTGAGCGCCCCCGCCATCCACGGCAAGGTAGGCCTGCGCGCCAGCATCACCGGCGAGATCGTGATGGACGACGTGTTCGTGCCCGAGGACAACGCCTTCCCCGAGGTGCGCGGCCTCAAGGGCCCGTTCACCTGCCTGAACAGCGCCCGCTACGGCATCGCCTGGGGCGCGCTGGGCGCAGCCGAGTTCTGCTGGCACACCGCCCGCCAGTACACGCTGGACCGCCAGCAATTTGGCCGCCCCCTGGCCGCCAACCAGCTCATCCAGAAGAAGCTGGCCGACATGCAGACCGAGATCGCCATTGGCCTGCAGGCCTGCCTGCAGTTCGGCCGCATGAAGGACGCAGGCACGGCCAGCGTGGAAGGCACCTCCCTCATCAAGCGCAACAGCTGCGGCAAGGCGCTGGACATCGCCCGCCTGGCGCGCGACATGATGGGCGGCAACGGCATCAGCGACGAGTTTGGCGTGGCAAGGCACCTGGTCAACCTGGAAGTGGTGAACACCTACGAAGGCACGCACGATGTGCATGCGTTGATCCTGGGGCGGGCGCAGACGGGCATCGCCGCGTTCTCCAACTGAGACAGCAGGCCCCCTCTCCCCGTTGCTCGCTGCGGCAATCAGAACTCCCCTCTCCCCTCGCGGGAGAGGGGCCGGGGGAGAGGGGGTGGCGGCGCATGCGGTGTGCCTCATCTCCCCCTCTCCCCCACCCTCTCCCGCGAGGGGAGAGGGAGTCTCCAGGGCGCATCGCCGCGCATTTCAAGTGTTTTTGGCCTCTAGCGCTTGATGGACAAGCGCTACCAGCTATCAAATTTATAGTATTTCATGACCACCCCCTCTCCCTCCCCAGGCGCCCTCGCAGGCATCAAGGTACTCGACCTCTCCCGCGTGCTGGCCGGGCCGTGGTGCACGCAACTCCTGGCCGACCTGGGGGCCGATGTGGTCAAGGTCGAGCGCCCCGGCGCGGGCGACGACACGCGCCACTGGGGCCCGCCCTTTTTGCAGGATGCCGAAGGCAAGGCCACTGACCAGGCCGCCTACTACACCGCCTGCAACCGCAACAAGCGCTCGGTCACCATCGACTTGGGCCAACCCGAGGGCCAGGCGCTCATCCGCCAGATGGCACAGCAGGCCGATGTGGTGGTGGAGAACTTCAAGGTCGGCGGCCTGAAGCAATACGGGCTGGACCACGAGAGCCTGCGCACGCTCAACCCGCGCCTCATCTACTGCTCCATCACCGGCTTCGGGCAGGACGGGCCGTATGCCGAGCGCGCGGGCTACGACCTCATGGTGCAGGCCATGACCGGGCTCATGGACATCACCGGCCGCGCCGATGGCGAGCCCGGCGGCGGCCCGCAGCGCGTGGGCGTGGCGGTGATCGACCTGTTCACCGGCCTGTATGCCAGCAACGCCATCCTGGCCGCACTGCACGTGCGCGACAACGCCGCCACCGGCACCGGCCAGGGACAGCACATCGACATGGCCCTGCTCGACGTGGGCATGGCCGTGCTCGCCAACCAGGCCGCAGGCTACCTGGCCACCGGCGTGGCACCCGCGCGCCAGGGCAACAGCCACCCCAGCCTGGCGCCGTACCAGGACTTCCCCACCCAGGACGGCAGCATGCTGCTGGCCATTGGCAACGACGGGCAGTTCCAGCGCTTTTGCGCCGCTGCGGGCCAGGGCGCCTGGGCGCAAGACCCGCGCTTTGCCACCAACACGCTGCGCGTGCAGCACCGCACAGACCTCATCCCGGCCCTGCAGGCGGTCACGCGCACACGAACCACCGCCGATTGGATTGCGCTGCTCGAAGACAAGGCCGTGCCCTGCGGCCCCATCAACACCATTGCCCAGGCCTTTGACGACGCCCAGGTCAAGGCGCGCGGCCTGGCCGTCACCCTGCCGCGCTGGCAGCAGCGCGAAGCCGCCGACGGCGTGCAGCACATCACCGGCGTGGCCAGCCCGCTGCGCCTGTCCGCCACGCCGCCCGTGCTGCGCAACGCCCCGCCCGCGCTGGGCCAGCACACCCACGAGGTGCTGCGCGAACTGGGGCTGGACGCGCAGCGCATCGCCCAGTTGCAGGCGCAAGGGGTGGTGTGATACAAAACAGGCTCCAGCGCTCATATTCATTGCGCCAACAGCTATTATTTTTATAGCAAAGGAGCCTTTCATGGCCAACTACGAAGCCCAGGTGGTGTGGGAACGCGGCGACCAAGCCTTTGTGGACCAGCGCTACAGCCGCCGCCACTGGCTGCGCTTCGATGGGGGTCTGGAGGTGCCCGCATCGTCCTCGCCCCACGTGGTGCCCCTGCCCTGGTCCGACCCGGCGGCGGTGGACCCGGAAGAGGCTTTCATCGCCTCGATCTCCAGCTGCCACATGCTGTGGTTCCTGTCGCTGGCGGCCCGCGAAGGCTACTGCGTGGACCGCTACGAGGACAGCGCCAGCGGCACCCTGGCGCAGAACATCGCAGGCCAGTTCGCCTTTGCCGAGGTCACCCTGCACCCGCAGGTGCACTTCAGCGGCCACCTGCGCCCCACCACCGAGGCCATCCACACCCTGCACCACCGCGCGCACGAAGAGTGCTTCATCGCCAACTCCGTGCGCTGCGAAGTGCGCTGCGAGCCGGTGATCGAAGAAGCGGGTTGACGCATCTCTGCGGCACAGGCACTGCCCACGCCCACACTCAATACGCCACGGTGAAGCGCTGGCGCACATGGCGCGGCGTTTCCAGTTCATCCACGATGGCCACGGCCAGGTCGGCCACGCTGATGGTGCCGGGCTGGTCGCCGTTCATCAGGGGCGACTCGGTGCCCAGCCGGTACTGCCCCGTGCGCTCACCCGGCTGCAGCAGGATGGCGGGTGACAGAAAGGTCCAGTCCAGCGCGTCTTCGGTCCGGATCCAGTTCAGCGCCTCGCGCGCGGCCAGTGCGCCTTGCTTCCATTCGGCCGGGAACTGGGGCGTGTCCACCAACTGCACGCCGGGCGCCACGAACAGGCTGCCTGCACCACCCACCACCAGAATGCGGCGCAGGCCTGCCTGCTTGGTGCCGTCGATGATGGCGCGGGTGCCGCGCAAGAACTCGTCGTGGATGCGCGGGTTGTCCCAGCCTGGGTTGTAGGCGCTGACCACGGCATCGTGCCCGGCCACGGCGCGCGCCACCTGGGCGGCATCCTGCGCATCGGCCTCGCGCACCGCCAGGCCCTCACGCGGCGCCAGCTTGGCAGGGTTGCGGGCCAGCGCCGTCACGCGGTGGCCGCGCTGCAGCAGTTCTTGGAGCACGGCCGAGCCGACAAAGCCGGTGGCGCCGATCAGAGCGATGTGCATAGGGGTTCTCCTGGTTCCAAAGTTGCGATGCTGCAAGCATAAAAACTGCACGATCATTGCGGTAGATGGCTAAACACGCCTTCACAATGAAGTGCAACTTCACAATCAACCGAAAAACCCCCATGGATGACCTGCGGCGCATGGCCGTGTTCGCCAGCGTGGTGCAGCACGGGTCGATGAGCGGCGCGGCGCGCGCCCTGGGCATGAGCACCTCGGCCGTGAGCCAACAGGTGCGGCGGCTGGAGCGCTCAGGCGGCGTCACGCTGCTGCACCGCTCCACGCGCAAGCTCACGCTGACCGAGGCGGGTGAGCGCTACCACGCGCACTGCGCGGCCTTGTGCGCAGCCGCCGAGCAGGCGCGCGCCGAGCTGGCCGCTGCGCACGCCGCGCCCAGCGGGGAACTGCGCCTGTCGGCCACCGTGGGCTTTGCCCGGCACATCGCACCGGCCCTGGGTGGCATGCTGGCGCAATACCCCGCGCTGCGCCTGCGGCTGCTGGTGGACGATGCGCCCATCGACCTGATCCAGTCGCGCATCGACCTGGCGCTGCGCTTTGGCCGCCTGAGCGATTCGAGCTGGGCCGCACGGCGCCTGTGCGCCATGCAGTGGTGGCTGTGCGCCAGCCCCGGCTGGCTGGCGCGCCACGCCGCGCCGCTCGACCCCGACGCGCTGCACGCTCAGGATTGGCTGGGCTTTTCCCGCGAAGGCACGGGCCTGCGGCTAGAGCTGCAGGGCCCGGCCGGCGAAACGCGCAGCCTGGTGGTGCAGCCGCGCATCGCCAGCAACAACCAGCTCTCGATCCAGCAGATGTGCGAGGCCGGCCTGGGCCTGGCGCTGATGGGCAGCATGGACGTGCAGGACGCCCTGCAGGCGGGGCGTCTGGTGCGGCTGCTGCCGCAGTGGTCGTTCGGCACGCTGGACATCTGGGCTGTCACCCCGCAGCGCGATGCCCAGCCCGCCAAGGTGCGCCAGGCCATAGCGGTGCTGCAAGCCTACCTGCGCAGCCTGCCGGGCACCACCGCATGACACCCGCGACAGCAGGTTTTGCCACGCTTGCCCATAATGGCCCGCATGATCGACCTCTACACCGCCGCCACACCCAATGGGCACAAGATCTCCATCGCGCTGGAGGAACTGGGCCTGCCCTACACCATGCATGTGCTGGATCTTGCGCGCGGGGACCAGAAGGAACCCTGGTTCCTGGCCATCAACCCCAACGGGCGCATTCCGGCCATCGTGGACCGCGATGCGGGCGACTTCGCGGTGTTCGAGTCCGGCGCAATCCTGCTGTACCTGGCCGAGAAGACCGGGCGCCTCCTGCCCCAGGACGCCAAGGGCCGCTCGCGCGTGGTGCAGTGGCTCATGTTCCAGATGGGCGGCATCGGCCCCATGATGGGCCAGGCCAATGTGTTCTTCCGCTACTTCCCCGAGAAGATCCAGCCCGCCATCGACCGCTACCAGGGCGAATCCAAGCGCCTGTTCCGCGTGCTCGACACCCATTTGCAGCAGCACGAATACCTGGCGGGCGACTACTCGATTGCCGACATTGCCAACTGGGCCTGGGTGCGCACGCACCGCTGGTCGGGCGTGCCGATCGACGAACTGCCCCACCTGCAGCGCTGGGTGGAGGCCATCCGCGCACGCCCTGCAGTGCAAAAAGGCATCCTCATGCCGCCCTCGGCACGCGACACCAGCCCCAACCGGGAAGAAAGCGAGCGGCAGTTTGTGCAAGAGGCGCGCAAGATGGTGGAGATGGGCCAGCCGCGCCCATCGGGCGCCTGACCGACGGAGCCCCGCAATGAAGCTGTACACCGCCCCCCGCGCCCCCAACCCGCGCCGCGTGACCATGTTCATGGCCGAAAAGGGCATCACCGGCATCGCGCTGGTGCCCGTGGACCTGAACGCGCAAGAGCACAAGGCACAGGCCTTTCGCACCAAGAGCCCGCTGGCCACCGTGCCTGCGCTGGAGCTGGACGACGGCCGCATCCTGACCGAGACCCGCGCCATCTGCACCTGGCTGGAGGGGCGCTACCCCGAGCCCAACCTCATGGGCCAGGACTTCGAGGAGCGCGCCTTCATCGAAATGGCCGACCGGCGCGTGGAGTGGTACCTGTTTGCGCGCATTGGCCACTGCATTCGCCACACGCACCCCGGCCTGGCGGTGCTGGAGCAGCCCCAGTTCCCCGACTACGGCCACAGCGAAGGCCTCAAGATGCGCGAGGCTGCGCGCTGGCTGGACGACACGCTGGCGCAGCAACCCTATGTGGCGGGCGAGCGCTTCACCATTGCCGACATCACCGCCTTCTGCGCGCTGGAGTTCGCCCGCGGACTGATGAAGTTTGTCCCTGGCGCCGAGGACATGCCCCACCTGCAGGCCTGGCGCGACCGCGTTGCCGAACGCCCCTGCGCCCGGGCGGTTTGAATCAGTAGGGAAAGCGCAGGGTGAATACGGTCCGTCCACCGGCCGACGCGGCGGACACCTCGCCCTGGTGTGCGCGCAGGATGGCCTGTGTGATGGCAAGACCCAGCCCTGTGCCTTCGCCTGCGGCATGCTGGCGCGCAGGATCCACACGGTAGAAGCGCTCAAACAAGCGGTCCAGATGCTGCGCGGGAATCGTCTCGCCCGTGTTTTCCACCTGCAGCAACAACGGGCCTTCCTGGCGCACGATGGTCACCGTCACCCGGCCTCCCGGCGAAGTGTGGCGCAGGGCATTGGACAACAGGTTGTTCAGCGCCCTGCGCAGCATGAGCCGGTCACCCTGCACCATGCCGTCACCCGTGAGCACCAAAGCGATGCGCCGCTCGTCGGCCAGCGCCTCGTAAAAGTCAAACAGGTCGCGCACCTCGCGCGCCAGATCCACCGGCTCGCCATGCACGATGGCCAGACCGTTCTCGGCCTTGGCCAGGAACAGCATGTCGGCAATCATGCGCGCCAGGCGTTCAAACTCTTCAGCGTTCGATTCAAGGATGGCGCGATAGCTGTCGGCGTCGCGCGGGCGGCTCAGCGCCACCTGCGTCTGCATCATCAGGTTGCTGATGGGGGTGCGCAGCTCATGGGCCAGGTCGGAGGAAAAATCGGACAGGCGCCGGAAGGCCTCTTCCAGACGCTCGAGCATTTCGTTCAGGGTGGCGGCGAGGTCGGCCAGCTCGGCAGGCACGGCCTGCGCGGGCAGGCGCCGGTCCAGGCTGTGTGCCGTCACCCCGGCCGCCTGTTCACGCATGGAGCGCAGCGGCGCAAGACCCCGGCGCGCGGCAAACCAACCCAGCAGCCCCATGAGCAAAGCCGCGCAAGCCACAAACAGCCACAGGCTGCGCTGCAAGGCGCGCAGGAAGGCATCGTGGTGTTCGCTGTCGATGGCCATGGCCACCTGCACCTGCGTACCCATGGCCGTTGGGAACGTTGCCGCCAGACCCCGGTAGTTCTTTCCGTCTTGCGCCCATGTCCACAGCGGCGCCAAGGCCAGCTCTGCGGCCAGCACCGGCAACTGCGGTGGCCACTGCGCGTCGGGCGTCGCCAGCAAGACCTGCTGGTCTGGCCCGAGAACTCGCACTACCAAGTCATGGTGCGCCAGGAATGCATCCCCCAGCGGCGCGGACAGGCGTTCGAGTTGTGCCAGGGAGTCCACCTGCGCAATGAGGTGTTGGGCATGCTGCAGCTTGCCCGTGAGTTCAGCACGGTCCAGATCCTCGAAGTGGCGTTCGATCGCCCCCCCGACCAGCCCGCCCAAAGCCAGCAGCACGGCGACCGAACCCAGGGTGAACAGCAGCGTGAGCCGCGCCGTCAGCGAAAGGCGTGCGATCACGGAGTCTCCAGCACATAGCCCATGCCACGCACGGTGCGAATGAGCTTGGGTTCGAAGGCATCGTCCACCTTGGCGCGCAGGCGGCGCATGGCCACCTCGATGACGTTGGTGTCGCTGTCGAAATTCATGTCCCAGACCTGCGAGGCGATCAGCGAGCGCGGCAGCACCTCGCCCTGACGGCGCATCAGCAGCTCCAGCAGCGCAAACTCCTTGGCAGTCAGGTCGATGCGCTGCCCACCGCGTACCACGCGGCGGCGCAGCAGGTCCAGTTCCAGGTCGGCGGCGCGCAGCACGGTGGACTCCATGCCGCTTCGGCCCCGGCGCAGCAGGGTGCGCACACGCGCCAGAAACTCCGAGAACGCGAACGGCTTGACTAGGTAGTCGTCAGCCCCCAGCTCCAGGCCCCTGACACGATCCTCTACTTGGTCGCGCGCGGTCAAAAAAAGTACCGGTATCTCCTTGCCGCTGCGGCGCAAAGTCTCCAGCACCTGCCAGCCGTTGAGGCCGGGCAGCATCACGTCGAGCACCAGCAGGTCGTGGTCACCGGTGACCGCCAGGTGCAAACCGTCCACACCATTGCGTGCCAGATCGACCACAAAGCCCGACTCCGCCAGACCCTGCTGGAGGTAGTCGCCCGTCTTGGGCTCGTCTTCAACGATGAGGATTTTCATGGGCGCGGTGCTGCGACAGGGCTCTGCGCCGGATTGTGCCTGCCCCAGCGCTGACTGGACGCTAGATGACAGATTTGTAATCTTCCGGAAAGCTTCCCGTCGGGGGGCGCACAGCACCATGCAGGCCATGTCCTCACACCTCCTCATGAACCGAGCACCGCGAAGATGCACCGGGTTGCTGCTGGCCCTTGTGCTGGTCACCGCACCTGCCGCCGCGCAAACGCTGGCACAGGCCCTGGATAAGGCCTGGCTGCTGCACCCCCAGGCCCAGGCGGGCAGCGCACGCAACGCCCAGGCCGCAGCCCGCGTCGAAGCGGCCAGCGGCTTGACGCCGGGACCGGCCACGCTGTCACTGGGATCCGCGAGCGACCGCTTTCACGCCAACCAGGGCCAGCGCGAATGGGAGGTCGAAATGGCCGTTCCGCTGTGGCTGCCTGGCCAGAAAGCTGCGCAAGGCGCCGAGGCTGCCAGCGGCCAGGCCCAGGTCGTGGCACAACAACATGCGCTGCGCCTGCAACTGGCGGGCGAGCTGCGCACCGCCTGGTGGACCGTGGCGGCTGCGCGCCAAACCCGTACCCAGGCCCAGCAGCGCGTGGACACGGCCCAGGCCCTCCTGGCGAATGTGCAGCGCCGCTACCGCGCGGGTGAGCTGGCACGCATCGACGCCAATCTGGCCCAGCGCGAAGCGCTCGCCGCGCAGGGCGCCCTCTCCGACAGCGACGCCGCCCTGCTGCAGGCCGAGCAGGGCTTTCGCACGCTGACTGGCACCGCCGCGCCCGCACAACTGTCCCCCGAGCCACCCGAGATGCCGGAATCGGACGGACAGGACCATCCCCTGCGTGCCGCTGCGTCGGCCACCCTCGCCCAGGCGCAGGCACGGGTGCGGTCGGCAGACACCACACGCCGTGCGTCACCCGAGCTGGCCTTGCGCATGGTGCGCGACCGCGGCGCGGCGGGACAGCCGTATGCAAACACCCTGGGGGTCAAGCTGACCATTCCGCTGTCGTCCGAGCCGCTGGTGCGCCAGGCCCAGTCGGCCGCATTGGCCGATCTGGCGCAGGCCCAGGCAGAAATAGACCAGGTGGAACGCACGCTGGCGCTTGATGCTGCCCTGGCCCGCCGCCACCTGGAAACCACGGAACGCCAGTGGAAGCAGGCGCAGGAGCGCCTGGCCCTGGACACCGACACGCTCCAACTGGCAGAAAAAGCCTTTGCCCTCGGCGAGACCGACCTCACCGCCCTGCTGCGCGCACGCGCCGACGCACTGGAAGCCCAGGCCCTGGTGGGCCAGCAGCAGGTGGCCCTGATGGCCGCCCGGTCCCGCATGCACCAAGCCCTGGGAGTTCTTCCGAAATGAATCCCGTACGAGTCCTTTTGCTGGGCACCGCCCTGGCTGCTGCGGCCCTGCCCGCCCTGGCCCATGGCGATGAAGACCACAGCGAGCCCCACGTCGTTGCCACCGCTCCCATGGCCGCGCAAAGCCCGCGCACCGAGGCCCAGACCGATGCCTTCGAACTGGTGGCCTCGCTGGAGCAGGACCGGCTGGTGCTGCACATCGACCGCTTCGACACCAATGAACCTGTCGAGGGCGCACAGGTGGAAGTGGACACCGGCACCATGCAGGCCAAGGCCACGCAATCGTCTCCCGGCGTGTACTGGGTGGCCCAGGGCGCGCTTGGCCAGCCAGGCAAGCACCCGCTGACCATCACCATCGAAACCGAAGACACCGCTGATCTTCTGACCGCCACGCTGGAAGTGCCCGCCGCTCCCGCCCCCACCACCAGCGGCCCGATATCCGAACCCTGGATGGCCTGGGGCCTGGGCGGCACCCTGCTGCTCTCGGGTGCGGGCCTGCTGGCCCTGCGCCGTCGCCCCCGTGCCACCGCCCCAGGATCGCCCGTATGACATCCGCACAGTTTTCCCGCATGGCCGCCGCATGGCTGCTGGTCTTGCATGGTGCAGCCTTCGCCCACGGCGGCGAAGACCACGACCACGGCCCCGCCGCAGCACCCCTGCCAGCCACAGGCACCACGGCCCCCCAGCGCCAGGCCGACGGCAGCCTGTTCATTCCCAAGGCCATCCAGAGGCAATGGAGCTTGCGCACCGTGCGGGCAGACATCCGTGAGCTGCCCACCTCGGTCGAGTTGCAGGGCAAGGTGGTGGCCGATGCCAATGCCGGAGGGCGTGTGCAGTCCACCCAGCCGGGGCGCATCGAAGCGCCGGACCAGGGTTTGCCCACCCTGGGCCAGCAGGTTCGCAAAGGACAGGTGCTGGCGCATGTGCGGCCCACCGTGTCGAACACCGAACGCGGCGGCCTGCAGGCCCAGCTGGCCGACCTGGATGCACAGCAGGCCATCGCCCAGCGCAAGGCCGATCGATACGCCCAGCTCAAGGGCGCCGTACCGCAGTCGGCCATTGATGCCGCGCGGCTTGAATCAGAGGCACTGCGCCAGCGCAGGCAGGCCTTGCAGGCCAGTCTGCAGGCGCCGGAGCCGCTGCGTGCACCGGTGTCGGGCGTGGTCAGCGCGGTGCACGCCATGGCAGGCCAGGTGGTCGATGCGCGAGAAACGCTGTTCGAGGTGGTCAACCCCGCACAGCTGACCGTGGAGGCACTGGCCTACGAACCCACCCTGGCCCAGGGCGTGACGGCGGCCAGCACCAGCGTGGCAGGCGCCAGTACCGAACTGCAGTTTGTCGGCAGCGGAAGGCAGTTGCGCGAGCAGGCCTGGGTGCTGCAGTTCCGCATTCCGTCGGACCAGCATGCACTGGCGGTGGGCCAGTCGGTCAAAGTGATCGCCACCACACGGCAGACGCACAAGGGCGCCGCTGTTCCGCAGGCGGCCGTGGTGCGCGCTGGCGGGGGCGATCAGGCTGTCTGGGTGCATACGACGGCAGAGAAATTTGAACGCCGCACAGTGCGCGCGCAGACGCTGAGCGCGGAAAGCACCGCTGTCACCTCCGGCATTGCCGCCGGGGAGCGCGTGGTCACCCAGGGCGCGAGCCTGCTGGCACAGGTGCGCTGAACATGTTTGACTTCATCATTCATACCAGCCTGCGCCAGCGCCTGATGGTGCTGGGCTTGTCGCTGTTTCTGGTGGTTTACGGCGCCTTGAGCCTGCGGCAGATGCCAGTCGATGTGTTTCCCGACCTGAACAAGCCCACCGTCACGCTGATGACCGAAGCCGGCGGCATGGCGCCGGAAGAAGTCGAGCAGCTGGTCAGCTTTCCCATCGAGTCGGGCATGAACGGCATGCCCGGGGTGACCCGCGTGCGCTCGGTCTCCGGCGTGGGGCTGTCGATCGTGTATGTCGAGTTCGAGTGGGGCTCGGACATCTACCGCAACCGCCAGCAGATTGCCGAGCGCCTGAACCTGGTGCGCGAACAGCTGCCCGAGGGCATCGTGCCGCAAATGGGGCCGATTTCTTCCATCATGGGCGAGATTCTGCTGATCGCCCTGCCCGCCGACCCCGCCAAGGTCAGCCCGATGCAGGTGCGCGAGTATGCCGACTGGGTGGTGCGCCCCCGGCTGCTCACCATCCCGGGCATCGCCCAGGTCACACCCATTGGCGGAGAGGTGCGCCAGTACCGGGTCGAGATTCACCCGGCGAAGCTGCAGGCCCTGGGCATTGAACGGGAAAAGGTGGACGCAGCGCTGCGCGACTTCGGCGCCAACACCAGCGGTGGCTTCTTGCAGGCGCAGGGCCGTGAATATCTGATCCGGCAGGTGGGCCGCACCAGCCGCATCGAAGACCTGCGCAGCGTGGTGGTGGGTGTTAAAAACACCCAGCCCATCCTGTTACACCAGGTGGCAGACGTTCGGCTGGCCCCGGCGGTCAAGCGCGGCGATGCCAGCTACAAGGGCCAGCCAGCGGTGATTTTGTCGGTGCAAAAGCAGCCTGGCGCCGACAGCGTGGCGCTCACCCAGGCGGTCGAGCAGGCCATGGCCACGCTGAACAAGGCGCTGCCCCAGGGCATTGAAACGCCGCAGTTCTTGTTCAAGCAGGCCGATTTCATCGAACGCTCGGTGGGCAACGTCCAGGAAGCCCTGCGCGATGGCGCCATTCTGGTGGCGGTCGTGCTGTTCTTGTTCCTGCTGAATGTGCGTACCACAGTCATCTCGCTGGTGGCCATTCCGCTGTCGCTGATGGTGACCGCGCTGGTGTTCCGCTATTTCGGCCTGTCGATCAACACGATGACGCTGGGGGGGCTGGCCATCGCCATTGGCGAGCTGGTGGACGACGCGGTGGTGGACGTCGAAAACGTGCTGCGCCGCCTGAAGGAAAACCGCCTGAAACCGCAGCCGCTCCCGGCCCTGACGGTGATTGCCGCCGCCTCCCGCGAGGTGCGTACGGGCGTCGTCTATGCCACCCTGGTCGTGGTGCTGGTGTTTGTGCCTTTGTTTGCCCTGCCGGGCATCGAAGGCCGGTTGTTCACTCCGCTGGGCATTGCGTATGTGGTGTCTATCCTGGCCAGCATGGTGGTGGCCGTCACCATCACGCCCGTGCTGTGCTACTACCTGCTGCCGCGCATGAAGCAACTGCATGCGGGCGACAGCCCGCTGGCGGCCTGGCTCAAGCGCTGGGATGCCCGCTTGCTGAACGGGTCGTTCGATCATTCCCGCACCCTGCTGGCGGGTGCGCTGGTCGTGGTTCTGGCGGTTGCCGCCAGCGTGCCCTTCTTTCCGCGCTCGTTCCTGCCGCCCTTCAACGAAGGCACGCTCACGGTGAACGTGTTGCTCAACCCCGGCACCTCGCTGGAAGAGTCCAACCGCATCGCAACACTGGCCGAGCAACTGGCCATGCAAGTTCCTGAGGTTACCCAGGTGGGCCGCAGAACCGGCCGAGCCGAACTGGACGAACATGCGGAAGGGGTGCACTACACCGAGATGGACATCGACCTCAAGATGTCCGAGCGCAGCCGCGATGTTGTGGTGCAGGACATTCGCGCCCGACTGGCCACCCTGCCCGCAGCCACCAGCGTGGGGCAACCCATTTCGCACCGCCTGGACCACCTGCTCTCGGGCGTGCGGGCGCAGATCGCGCTGAAGGTGTACGGGGACGACCTGGACACGCTGCGGGGCCTGGCAGGCGACCTGCGCGACCGCCTGTCGCGCATTCCGGGCATCACCGACCTGCAGATCGAGAAGCAGGTGCTGATTCCGCAGATCAAGATCCACCTGGACTACGAGCAGGCCGCACGCTACGGCGTCGCACCCGGTGCGGTCTTGCGATCCTTGCAACAGATGATCGAAGGCGAACGCATCACCCAGATCGTTGAAGGCAACCGCCGCTTTGACCTGGTGGTGCGCCTGCCCGAGGACGACCGCGGGTTGCACGCCCTGAAGGGCTTGCTGATCGAAACCCCCACGGGGGCGGTTCCGCTGTCCCTGCTGGCAACCATCGAAGACGGCGAAGGCCCCAACCAGGTCAGCCGCGAGAACGCGCGCCGACGCATCGTGGTGTCGGCCAACACCGACGGCAGCGACATGGCGCGCATCATTGGCGACATCCGCACCACGTTGGCCGCCGCGCCCATGCCGGAAGGCTATTTCACGGCGCTTGAAGGCCAGTTCCAGGCCCAGGAGCAGGCGGCCCGGTTGATTGCCCTGCTGGCCCTGGTGTCGCTGGCCATGATCTTCCTGGTGCTCTACAGCCGCTACCGATCCACCGTGCTGACCCTCATCATCATGGGCAACATTCCGCTGGCCCTGGTGGGCAGTGTGCTGGCACTGTGGATCTCGGGCCAGCCGCTGTCGGTGGCCGCGCTGGTGGGCTTCATCACGCTGACGGGCATCTCGACGCGCAACGGCATCCTCAAGATCAGCCACTACATCAACCTGTGCGCGTTCGAGGGTGAAAAATTTGGCAAGCAACTCATCGTGCGCGGCTCGCTCGAGCGCCTCACCCCGGTGCTGATGACGGCGCTGGTCGCTGCCTTCGCGCTGGTGCCGCTGCTGGTGTCGGCAGATGCCCCCGGCAAGGAAGTGCTGCACCCCGTGGCCGTGGTGATTTTCGGCGGCCTGGTCAGCTCCACGCTGCTCGACACCTTGCTGACGCCGCTGATGTTCTGGCGCTGGGGCGAAAAGCCATTGGAGCACCTGCTGGCGCTGCGCAGCCAGGAAAAATCGCAAGACAGTTTCTAACAACCCACTTCCCAGCGACAGGCTGGGCTCAAGACGAAGGAGCCTCCATGAATAACGCCCGATTTTTGACTTCTGTTGCTTTTGTGCTTGCCGCCGGTGCCACGAGCGTGCACGCACACGACGACGCCTACCTGGATACACAGCAGGCACCGAATGGCGGCCAGTTGCGCATGGCGGGTGTTTATCACCTGGAACTGGTGGTGGACAAATCAACCCCGCAGGCGGCTGACAAGCCCGTGGTGGTCTACGTCACCGACCACGCGGGGCAAAAAGTGCCCACCCAAGGCGCCACCGGCAACGCCACCATCCTTGCCGCCAAGGGCAAGGCCAGCGTGGCACTGGTGCCCGACGGCGACAACCGCCTCAAGGGCACCGGGAACTATGCATCCACCCCCGACATGAAGGCCATCATCAGCTTCACGGCCAAGGGTCAGCCCCCGGAAACCGCGCGCTTTACCCCGCTGCTCAAAACCAAGGATGCGCATTCAGATCACAAAATGCACTGACACCTATGACACAACGAACGTCTTCATCCATTTGCCATTCGAGGAAAAGTACCATGACCAAATCCACGGCAGTCTCCAACAAGACCTTCACAACGCTCGCTTTGACGGCAGCACTCGCCTTTGCCAGCACTTCGGCCTGGGCCACCAACCATGAGCCGGATCACTCGGCCCACCACCCCGGAGTTCCCTCCGCAACCCCTGCGCCCGACAGCGGCGCCACGGTGCCTCCCCAGGTCATGCAAAAACAGATGCAGGCCATGAAGGCCATGCACGAAAAGATGATGAATGCCAAAACGCCCGAGGAACGCAGCGCGCTGATGGCCGAACACATGCAGACCATGCGGGAAGGCATGGGGATGATGCAGAAAATGGGGCAGTCCGGCGGCATGGGCGGCATGGGCGGTATGGGTGCATCCAAAGGCGGCAAAGCCATGGCGTGTGACATGCATGAATCGCACCGCATGATGGGCATGCGCATGGAAATGATGGAGTCCATGATGCAGATGATGATGGATCGCATGCAGTCACCCATGGCACCTGCGGCCGAGTAAGGGGTCAACATGAGCCACAACCACTCCCCTCATCAGATACCGGGACAGCACACCCAGAAAGATGGGAGCTTTTGGCGTTCCCGGTATTCCATCGGGCTCCTGGTGATCGGGGCTGTTGCTGGCTACTTTCTATGGACCGAACATCGCGCCCACCTGTCGCAATGGTGGCCCTACGCGATTTTGTTGCTTTGTCCGTTGATGCACGTTTTCATGCATGGCGGGCATGGCGGGAACGCGAATGGTGGGACATCGCAGCAGGACGACGACCAGCGCAGGAGCTAAAAACCATGGATCACTCAGCACCCTCCTACGGCCTGTGGCTGCTGGTGGCCATCAACGTCGCGGTCTTCGCCATGTTCGCCTTCAGCTTCTTCAAGCCGACCACCGCACGCGACTGGCGCAGTTTTGGCGCGTTCACGGCATTTATCGTCGCGCTGTTTGTCGAGATGTACGGCTTTCCGCTGACCATCTACTTCATGGCAGGTTGGTTGGGACAAAATTACCCGGAGGTTGACTTTTTGAGTCATGACGCCGGGCATCTTTTGGAGCTTTTGTTTGGCTGGGGTGGTGATCCCCATTGGGGCCCGTTCCACATACTGAGCTACCTGTTCATCGGCGGCGGATTCTGGATCCTGGCCGAAGCCTGGCCGACGCTATATGCGGCCCAGCGCCAAGGCCAGCTGGCGCAGTCAGGCCTTTACGCCAAGGTGCGCCACCCGCAGTACATCGGGTTCGTGCTGATCATGTTCGGTTTCCTGTTGCAATGGCCGACCATCCTCACCTTGTTGATGTTTCCTGTCCTCTTGTTCATGTACGGCCGCCTGGCATTGACCGAAGAGCGTGAGAGCGCTGCGCGTTTCGGTCTGGTCTGGCAAGAGTATGCGAGCCGCGTACCGCGTTTCGTTCCCCGGCTGGGCTGACAAGTGACCGCAGCGGACTATTTCAACTGTCGAGGTAAACCATGACTTCCACCGATCTGGTCATTTCGGGCATGACTTGCCCCATGTGCACGGCGCGTGTCACGCAAGCCTTGTGTACCGTCGCCGGAGTGCAAACTGTCGACGTCGATTGGAAGACGGGCATTGCACACGTCAAGGGCGACGCAACCATGGAGCCGCTTTCAGACGATCTTTTGGTTCTTGCACTGGAAGAAGCGGGATACCCAGCCCGCATCTTGCGTCCGGGCGCGCCCCAACCGCCCACCGCCGCAGTCAAGTCTGGATGCTGTTGCAAGCGCTGACATGACCGGCACCCTCATGAAAAAAATCGGTTGGAAACTGGGCCTGGGCGGACTCCTGGCGGTATTCCTGATGGCCGCAGGCACGTCTCTGCTGGGTTCACGGAGTCAATCGATGCCGGATCAATTGCGCGCCAATGATCCGCATGTCGTGAATGTGGGTGCCGGCCTGTACACCCAGCATTGCGCCGCGTGCCACGGAGCCCGTGGTGAAGGGCAGCCAAACTGGCGCGAGCATGGCCCCGATGGCCGCCTACCTGCCCCGCCGCATGACGAAAGCGGTCACACCTGGCACCACCCGGACGCACAACTCTTCGCCATCACCAAATATGGGCTGGCGAAATTGATTCAGCAGCCTGACTACCAGACCAACATGCCTGTTTACGACGGTGTGTTGAGTGACTCCGAAATCAATGCCGTGCTTTCATGGATCAAGGCACAGTGGCCCAAGGAGATTCAAGCACGGCACGACCAGGTCAACGCGCAGTACCAAAAGTCGCTTGAGCACTGAGCCAGCGCCTCTGGCCCATTCGCAGCACTTTTCTGTCGACAGAAAAAGATAGGCCCGATGCACAAGCATCGGGCTGAAAGGGGAAATGAAGCGATTAGTTGATGTAAAGGTTCTTCAGCTGTCCGTTCTTGTCATCCAGCACCTGCTGGCGAGATTGGCTGGTTTGAGCACCCGTATTGGTCTTATCCACGATTTCTGGCGTCATCGAATCACCATGCAGCATCTTGGCATGGACGTTCGGATCGACTCGACTCTTGGCCGTGTTTTGGCCAATGTGCTCAGGCGTGAAATGAACAATATCGCCGTTCCCTTGGTGCCAGGCGGAAGTGGCCTGAGACAAGCCAGACAAAGTGACAAGGGCAATGGCGAGAGAGAGCTTTACAGTTTTGGTGGTCATTTTGAAGTCCTTGCAATGAAAAGTGAGGCTGGATTTCCTGCCTGTGCGAAGAGCACGAGTGAACTGTAAGAAGCCGCCACCCACAGGACGCTGACCACCACATTACGTTTTGTTCATTTCGAACCCTGTGCATTCCACTTGGTGGATGCGCACCGTCCGCCTTGACTTTGCCACCGTGACAGGGTTCATCATGAAATCGAGTCAGGAGCCATCCACCATGCAAGCGAACACATCCATTGTTTACACCTGCCCCATGCACCCTGAGGTTCGTCAGGATCACCCGGGGCGCTGTCCAAAGTGCAACATGCATTTGGTGCCCGAGGGCGAGGTGTCCCATGGGCACCCGCATGCCCATCGCAGCCATTCCATGCACCCTTCGGTGCCTGTGCCTGCAAACCCACCAGGCACCACACAGCCGGGGCCGGGCGGCACGATCTACACCTGCCCCATGCACCCCGAGGTTCGTCAGGATCACCCGGGGCGCTGTCCAAAGTGCGGCATGCATTTGGTGCCTGAGAGCGAGGTGTCCCATGGGCACTCCCATGAACACGTCAGCCACTCCGCGCAACCAGCGGCGCCTGCGCCTGCAAACGCACCAGGCACCACGCCGCCAGAGCCGGGCAGCACGATCTACACCTGCCCCATGCACCCCGAGGTGCGCCAGGACCACCCCGGCACTTGTCCCAAGTGCGGCATGACGCTGGAGCCCATCATTCCCCTCGACGAGGAAGACAACCACGAACTGCTGGACTTCCAGCGTCGCTTCTGGTGGACGCTGCCGCTCACGGTCATCGTGACCATTCTTGCGATGTTCGGCCACCGCCTCGGATGGTTTGACATGCAGGTGCAGACATGGGTTGAACTGGCATTGTCGTTACCCGTCGTGTTGTGGACGGGCTGGCCTTTCTTCGCGCGGGGCTGGCAGTCTCTCCTCCATCGCAGTCCCAACATGTGGACCTTGATCGGTCTGGGCACAGGCGCGGCTTTCCTCTACAGCCTGGTAGCTACCCTGGCGCCGGACGTATTCCCGGACTCGTTCGTCTCCATGGGGCGGGTGGCGGTCTACTATGAGGCGGCGGTGGTCATCATTTCGCTGACCATGCTGGGCCAGATCATCGAACTGAAGGCGCGTTCGCAAACCTCTGCGGCGATCAAGGCGCTCCTGGGCCTGGCACCCAAGACCGCCCGCCGCATCAACGTGGATGGCAGCGAAGAGGATGTGCCGCTGAACCATGTTCATGTGGGAGATCTGCTGCGGGTCCGCCCCGGCGAGAAAGTGCCTGTCGACGGTGTGGTTGTCGAGGGCAGCAGCGCTGTCGATGAATCGATGCTGACCGGAGAACCTGTGCCAGTGACCAAACGCATAGGCGACAAGGTGATCGGCGCCACGCTGAACACTGGTGGCGCCTTGGTGATGCGCTCCGAGAAGGTCGGCGCGGCCACCATGCTGTCGCAGATCGTTCAGATGGTCGCCAATGCGCAGCGCTCGAAGGCGCCCATGCAGCGTATGGCCGATGTGGTGGCCGGAAAGTTTGTGGTCGTGGTGGTTCTCATCGCAGTTGCCACGTTCCTGGTTTGGGGGCTGTTCGGCCCGGAGCCCAGCTGGGTTTTTGGGCTGATCAACGCAGTGGCCGTGCTGATCATTGCCTGCCCCTGTGCGCTGGGCCTGGCTACGCCCATGTCGGTGATGGTGGCTACGGGTCGGGCAGCAACACAGGGCGTGCTGTTCCGAGATGCGGGGGCCATCGAGAAAATGCGCGAAGTCGATACCTTGATTGTGGACAAGACCGGCACCCTGACCGAAGGCAAACCCGCTTTTGAAAAAGCGGTTGCTGCTCCCGGCCACACCCCCGACGAAGTGTTGCAGCTGGCTGCCAGCCTGGACCAGGGCAGCGAACATCCGCTGGCCGATGCCATCGTCAATGCCGCTCGCGCACAAGGGCTGGTGCTGACCAAACCCGATGCGTTTGAATCAGGCAGCGGCATCGGCGTACGCGGCACGATCGATGGCAAGCGCCTGGTTTTGGGCAACTCCGCGTTGATGGAACAGGAGGGAGTCGCCATCGATGCACTCAGGAGCGACGGCGAGCGCTTGCGCAGCGAAGGCGCCAGTGTGATGCACCTGGCCGTGGATGGCCAACTGGCAGGCATCCTGGCCGTGACCGACCCGATCAAGGCGACAACGCTGGAGGCCATCCGAACTTTGCACGCCAGCGGTTTGCGCATTGTCATGGCGACGGGTGATGGCCTGACCACGGCGAAGGCTGTGGGCGCAAGGCTGGGCATCGACGAAGTGCATGGCGAAGTCAAGCCAGCCGACAAGCTAGCGCTGGTGGAAAAACTCCAGAAGGAAGGCCACATTGTTGCCATGGCCGGTGATGGCATCAATGACGCGCCAGCGCTGGCCAAAGCCGATGTCGGTGTGGCCATGGGCACCGGTACCGATGTGGCCATGAACAGCGGCCAGGTCACACTGGTGAAAGGCGATTTGCGCGGCATCACTGCGGCGCGCGACATCTCCATCGACACCGTCCGAAACATGCGCCAGAACCTGATGTTCGCCTTTATCTACAACGGCCTGGGTGTGCCTATCGCGGCCGGCGTTCTGTATCCGTTCACCGGGTGGCTGCTGTCCCCCATGATCGCGGCGCTGGCAATGAGCCTTAGTTCGGCGTCGGTGATATTCAACGCGCTGCGCCTGCGCCAAGGTCACCAATAACGGGGACTACCCTATCAAGCCTTGGATAACACCCAAAAAATATACTGCTGTAACAGAACGATTCTGCTTCTAGAATTTGGAGGCGCAAGTTTCTGCGCGAAAGAGGCCTCCTATGAAATCCGTTCAAAAAGAAATCGACGAGCGCACCAACCTCACCAGTTCCAACAAGTTTGAACTGCTGCTGTTTCGCCTGGGCACCGACGACGCGCTGGGCCAGTCCGAGCTTTTCGGCATCAACGTGTTCAAGATCCGCGAGATCGTGGCCATGCCGACCATCACCCCCATCGTGGGCGCCATGGCCCATTCGCTGGGCGTGGTCAACCTGCGCGGCCAGGTCATCCCGGTGCTGGATCTGCCCGCCATCGTGGGCTGCAAGCCCACCACGGGCCTGAACATCATGCTGGTGACCGAGTACGCACGCACCACCCAGGCGTTTGCCGTGGAGTCGGTGGAAGACATCGCGCGCCTGGACTGGAACCAGGTGATCTCGGCCGAATCGAGCGGTGCGGGCCACAACCTCGTCACCAGCATTGCACGGCTGGACGGCAACACCGACGGCACGCGCCTGGCGCAGGTGCTGGACGTGGAGGCTATTTTGCAAATGGTCTCGCCCGATGAAGACAAACACCAGGTCGACCCGCAGAAGGTTGGCCCCAAGCTCAAGCTCAAGCCCGGCACCATCATCCTGGCCGCCGACGATTCCTTTGTGGCGCGCTCGCTCATCGAGCAGGAGCTCAAAGCCCTGCAGGCGCCCTATGAAATGGTCAAGTCCGGCAAGGAGGCCTGGGAGCGTCTCAACGCCCTGGCCCGCACGGCCGAGGCCGAGGGCCTGAACATCACGGACAAGGTCTGCATGGTGCTGACCGACCTGGAAATGCCCGAGATGGACGGCTTCACCCTTACGCGCAACATCAAGCAGGACGCCCGCCTGAGCGACCTGCCGGTGGTGATCCACTCGTCCCTGTCAGGCTCGGCCAACGAAGACCATGTGCGCAGCGTGGGCGCCAATGGCTACGTGGCCAAGTTTGTGGCCGAAGACCTGGCCAACACGATTCGCAGCGTGTTGCCGAAGTAAGGAACACCCCCCTGTGGCGCCTGCGGCGCCTTCCCCCCTCTCTGCTTCGCTTCGCTTGCGGAGGGGAGACGCTCCCGGCGCCCGAACTTCACGATACTGGCGGCCCTTGCGCGGGATCCCTGGTGTTGTGCAGCGCCTCTTTCTTCAGACATGCCAATGAGCAGGCATGTCAGGTTCGTTCACACCTTCTCACGCGAAGGCGTCAACCAGGCGGCCTACGGTGGCGGGGGTGGGGTTGAAGCGGCTTTGTTGTTGCAGGCCGGTTTCCAGGCCTGCCAGGGTGCGCTGGGCGGTGTCGGAGCGGCGGTTGGCGGTGTCGGCCTGGCGCGTCAGGCCGTCGGCGCGGGTCTGTTCCTGGTCTGCGCTGCGCTGCGCCTGCTCGGCGCTTTGTTCCAGGGTGCGTGCCGTGCGCTGGGCCTGGTCGGCCTCGCGGCGGGCGGCCTGCACCTTGAACTGTGCCTGCGCGGGTACCGCTGCGTTGCTGCCGATGGAGAGCATGACGGTCTCCCCCTGCCTCACTCGGACAGGTAGGCGCGGCGCACCTGGGCGTTGAGCTGGGAGCGCTGCTCGCTGCTGGCGCGTTCCGCCTCTGCGACCGTGTCCGGTGCGTTGGACGCAGGCGCTTGTTGTGCCTGCTGTGCCAGCGCCTGGGCGCGGGGGCTCAGGGTGACGGTGGTTTCGTTGTCGGGCTCGGCAGCGGGCTCGTTCTGCGCAGTGGCGTTGCGGTTGTAGGCCGCGCTGGCGCCGGTGGCCGCCACGGCCTGGGGTGCGGCAAAGCGGTTGTCGGCTTGCGGGTTGCGTGCGATGGCGTCCATGGTGGGCCTCCAGAGGGCTGCAATAGCGTCCATCGTCCTGCAATTGCCGCCAAATGTAAAGGGCGCAGCACGACATCAACCCCCTGCATTTGCTATTATTTTTATAGCTGCCAGCGTTTATCTGTAGTGCGCAAAGTGCCAAAAACACTCATAAAAAAGCACGAATGCGCTGGTCATCAAGCTGGGCCACTGTCTCGCGCCCCAGGGCCGTGAGGGTGAGCGCCGCCGAGCGCGTGGCAATGTCGATGCCCAGGCCTGCACGGGCGGGCCAGGGGGCGTCGACGCGCATGTAGCGGTCTTCCAGGCGGTCTTCCATCACGGCGACCACGTGCTGTTGCTGCACGGAGATCATGGTCAGAATAAGGCGCCCGTCGTTGAGCCAGCCCACGGCGCCTGCGTCGGCCTCGATCTGGTCGGCAGGCCGGTAGCCCATGGCCGCGGTGCCCACCGACAACATGCGCACGCGCGAGGGTTTGGCGCCCATGAACAGCTCGGCCTCGTGCAGCGCCACCTGGTCGGGCGCCATGGCAAACAGGCCGCCGTCGGCGTACAGGGTGTGGCCGATCTGCACGCTGGGGAAGTAGGCCGGCGCCGCGCTGGTGGCCATGGCCACATCGACAGCGCGCACGTCCTCGTCGCCCAGCGAGGTGTCGGCGTGCGGGGTTTTGAAGACCTTGGTGGCGCAGCGCGACACATCCACCGCCGGGATGACCACCGCGTGCAGCGCGTCGCCCAGCGTGCGCTCGCCCAGGTGGCGCATGAGTTCCTGGCGCAAGGTGTCGCCCGTGTACTTGGGGCCCAGCACCGAGCGCGTCAGGTCCAGCAGGCGGGTGACGGCGCCGCTGGGCAGCTTACGCGCCGAGAAGATATCTTCGCCCTTTTCCACAAACAGCTTGACGATCTGGGCCATGGGCACTTCATAGGCCAGCGCCAGCGCCAACAGGCCGCCCACCGAGGTGCCTGCGATCAGGTCAAAGCGCCGCCCCAGGGGTTCGCGCACGCGTTCTTCCAGGTCGGCCAGTACCACGGCGGTGTACAGCCCCAGGTAGCCACCGCCGCTGAGCGAGAGGATGCGAAATTCAGACGTTGCGTTCTTGGTGGCCATGGAACAATCAAAGAAAGAAAACAGCGCGCGCCTTCACGCCGCTGCCTGGTAGTCGAGCAACCACTGCGCAAAGGCATCCGCCGGCATGGGTTTGGCGTATTGAAAGCCCTGCGCCTCGTGGCAGTGGTACAGGCGAAGAAAGCGGGCCAGCTCGGCGGTTTCCACGCCCTCGGCAATGACCTTGAGCTTGAGGCTGCGCGCCATGCTGATGATGGCGCGCACGATGGCGGCGTCGTCCGGGTCGCTGGCAATATCGCGCACAAAGGACTGGTCGATCTTGAGCTTGTCCACCGCAAAGCGCTTGAGGTAGGCCAGGCTGGAGTAGCCCGTGCCAAAGTCGTCGATCGACAGGCACACGCCCAGGGCCTTGAAGCGGCGCACCTTCTCCAGCACTTCTTCAGCGTCGTCGATCAGCAGCGATTCGGTCAGCTCCAGCTCCAGGCGCGAGGGCTCCAGGCCCGCATCGGCCAGCGCCTGGGTCACGCTGTGCAACAGGTCGCCGCGCCGGAACTGCACCGCCGAGAGGTTGACCGCCATGGTCAGCTCGGGCAACCCGGCCTGCTGCCAGCGCACGGCCTGGGCGCAGGCCTCGCGCAGCACCCATTCGCCCATGGGCACGATGAGGCCGCTTTCTTCGGCCGTGGCGATGAAACGCCCTGGCGGCAGCAGCTCCTCGGGGCTGCGCTGCCAGCGCACCAGGGCTTCCACACCCACCACCTGGCCGCTGGCCAGGTCGATTTGCGGCTGGTAGTGCAGCACGAACTGGCGCTGGTCCAGCGCCCAGTGCAGGGCCGTGCGCAGCTTGAGCTGCTCCAGCGCCTGCGTGTTCATGGCTGCGGTGTAGAAACGGTAGGTGTTGCGCCCGGCAGCCTTGGCCTGGTACATGGCGGTGTCGGCACGCTGCAGCAGGGCATCGAAGGTGTTGCCGTCGTCCGGCCACACGGCCACACCCACCGACAGGCTGGCCGCCAGTTCGTGGCCCTCGATCTGGAAGGGCCGCTGCAGCGCCTGCACCACCTGGGTGGCCATGCGGTTGACGGCGTCCATGTCTTGCACCCCCGTCAGGGCAATCAGGAACTCGTCCCCGCCCTGGCGGCTGATGGTGTCGGTGTCGCGCACACAGGCGCGCAGGCGCAGGGCCACCTGTTGCAGCATCTGGTCGCCCACGGGGTGGCCCAGGGTGTCGTTGATGGTCTTGAAGTGGTCCAGGTCCAGGTACAGCAGCGCCACCTTGGTGCCCGAGTGCTCGGACCAGGCCATCGCCAGCTCAAAGCGGTCGCGGAACAGCACGCGGTTGGGCATGCCGGTGAGCGGGTCGTGGTGCGCCAGAAAGTCGATGCGTGCCTGGGCCTCCTTGCGCTCGGTGATGTCCTGGATGAAGGCCAGCACCAGGGGCTCGTTCTCCACATCCACCAGCCCGGCCGAAATGCTCACATGGCGGGCATCGCCCGCCTTGCTGCGCCACTGGCATTCGTAGCCGAGCACCGAGCCATGCAGGCGCAGGTCTTCCAGCCAGGCCTCGCGAGCGGCCAAATCGACCCACAGGCCGATCTCCAGCGTGGTGTGGCCCACCAGATCGTCGCGGGTCCAGCCAAAGAAGGCTTCGTACTTGTCGTTGACTTCAAGGAACAGGCCGTCGGATGCGCGAGCAATCGACGCCGCCAGCGGGCTGGCCGAGAACGCCACCGTGAAGCGCTTTTCGGTCTCGCGCAGCGCCGTGATGTCCTGCATGGCCCCGGCCATGGTGACGGGCTGGCCCGACGGGTCGCAGGTGAGCTCCCCCAGGGCCAGACCTGCGCACACATGGCCGTCAGCCCGGCGGAAGCGGAACTCCACCTCGTAGGGTTTGCGGTCGTCCAGCGACTTTTGCACCGCCGCCTGCACCTTGGGCTGGTCCTGCGGATCGACATGCTGCATGAACAGCTCGAACGAGGGCACCACTTCCCCCGGCGCGTAGCCAAAGCAGGCAAAGGTCTCATCGCTCCAGCGCAGATCGCCGCTTTGCAGGTTCCACTCCCAGTGCCCCACATGCGCCAGCCGTGCCACCTGCTCCATGCGGCGGCGCTGTTGCACGGGCTCGGTGACGTTGTGGATGAGTTCCAGCTTGCTGATGCTGCCGTCGGCGTTGTGCAGCGGCATGTCGAACAGCTCGTAGGACTGGCCCTGCGCGTTGGTCCAGTTCCAGTGCACGGTCTTGCCCGCGTACACGTCGGCGTTCTTGCACCAATCGCAGGGGGACTGGCGGCCATGGAAATACTCGTAGCACTTGCGCCCCTGCACCGGGCCAAACTCCTTCTGCATGGCCGGGTTGATGTACTCGATGGCGTAGCTGGGGTTGGTGATGTACACCCCGTCGGGCAGCGCGTCCATGATGGCCATCAGGCGCGAGCGGTCGCTGGCAAGCTGGTCGGCCAGATTCTGGATGCGTTTGACCTCGCTGATGTCGGTCCAGGTCAGCACCACGCCGTCGTCGCTCTTGCCCTCTTCCTTGAAGGGCAGCATGCGCTGGAACACCCAGCGCCCATCGGGCAGGTGCACCTCGGCCTCGATGCGTGCGCCCGTGCGCGCGCAGCGGTTCAGGTCGGCCAGAAAGGCCTCTTGCGGCCCCAGGCGGTAGTGGATATCGGCCACGGGCCGCCCGATGTCGCTGGGCCGCAGGGCCAGGTAGTCCTCCACGCCGGGGCTGATGCGGCGCAGGCACAGCTGGGCATCCAGAAACACGGTGCCGATGTCGGTGCTGTCGAGCAGGTGGTCGTAATCGCGCGTGAGCGCGGCCAGCTCCTCGTTCTTGGCCTGGAGTTCGCGGTTGAGGGCGTACAGGTCTTCATTGACGGACTTGAGCTCCTCGTTGGCGCTTTGCAGTTCCTCGTTGGACGCGGTAAGTTCTTCGTTGCTCAGGTCGATGCGCTCATGGCTGGATTGCAGCTCCACCACCATCTCCTGCAGGCGCTCGCGCGTGGCCTGCAACTCGGCCTGCAGCAGGTGCGCGGGCGGCTCGTCCTTGTCGGCCGCAGCCTCGCCGGGCACACCGGGCACGGCCTGGGCGCCCAGGGTGTGAGCGTCGATCACCCGCGCCAGGGCCACGCCCTGCTTGCGGAACAGCTTGGCGCTGCGGTCCAGCGGCGCGAAGGCCGGGGCGGCCAGCGCATCGATGGTTTCGCTGGCCCCCAGCATCAGAATGCCGTGCGGCCTGAGCGCGAAATGCAGTTGCGACAAGGCCTTGACCTGGGCTTCGGGCTGCAGGTAGATCAGCAGGTTGCGGCACACGGCCAGGTCGATGCGCGTGAATGGCGGGTCGCTCAGCAGGTTGTGCCGGGCAAACACCACATGGCGGCGCAGCGAGCCGTCCACGCGCATGGCCCCCTGGCCTTCGCGCACGAAGTAGCGGCCCTGCAGCGCCTCGGGCACAGCGGCCAGCACCTCCTGGTCGTACTGCCCGCGCGAGGCCACCTCCAGCGCCTGGGCGCCCAGATCGGTGGCAAACACCTTGACGTTGCCGTGGAATCCCATGCGCCCGGCCACGTCCAGCGCCAGCATGGCCAGGGTGTAGGCCTCCTGCCCCGTGGCACAGCCTGCGGACCAGATGCGCAGATCCTCGCTGGCCGGGCGCCCGCGCAGCAGGTCGGGCAGCACCACCTCGGCCAGGTGGGCAAAGGCTGCCGCGTCGCGGAAGAACTCGGTCACATGGATCAACAGGTCGGCGCACAGGGCCTGGCGTTCGCCCTCGTCGGCCTCCAGGCGCTGCAGGTACTGCGCGCCCACTTCCACTTGCTCCTGCGCCATGCGGTGGCGCACCCTGCGGGTGAGGGTGGTCGTCTTATAGCCAGAAAAATCGACCCCGCAGCGGCGCCGCAGCACATCCACCACGGCGGGCAGCTCCGCCAGGGGCTCCCCGGCGGCAGCCTCTTCATTCCACAGGCTGGGATCGTCCGGGTCTTTGGCGGTGGGCTCCATGGGCGTGAATTATCGCGGCGCAGGCAGAGCGAACCCGCCCCCAGCCCTCAGGGTTTACTCGGACTTGCACCGCCATGCTCCCCCACCCCGCCAGTACACTGCGCGCCACAGATTGCGATGAAAGGCCAAGCATGAAAGTCGCCGTGATGGGTGCCGGTGCCGTGGGCTGCTACTACGGCGGCATGCTGGCGCGCGCCGGACATGAAGTGGAGCTGGTGGCACGCCCGGCCCACGTCGAGGCCGTGCGCCAAAACGGGCTGCTGCTGGAAACACTGTCCTTCACCGAACATGTGCGCCTGCAGGCCGACACCGAGCCCAGCGCGGTGCAGGGCGCGCAGTGCGTGCTCTTTTGCGTCAAATCCACCGACACCGAAAGCGCCGGGCAGGCCATGAAGCCCCACCTGGCACCCGGCGCCGTGGTGCTGAGCCTGCAGAACGGTGTGGACAACGCCGAGCGCCTGCAGGCCGTGCTGGCGCACACCGTGCTGCCCGCCGTGGTGTACGTGGCCGCAGGCATGGCCGGGCCGGGCCATGTGCGCCACCATGGCCGGGGCGAACTGGTGATTGCACCCGCACCGCAGAGCGAAGCCATTGCACAGACCTTTGCGGCAGCGGGAATTCCGGTGCAGGTGTCGGACAACGTGACCGGCGCCCTGTGGGCCAAGCTGGTGCTCAACTGTGTGTACAACCCGCTGTCGGCCCTCACGGGCCTGGCCTACGGCGCCATCGTGGACAGCCCGGGGCTGAACGTGCCGCGCATGATGGACGACATCGTGCAGGAATGCCTGGCCGTGGCCCGTGCCAAAGGCATCGAGCTGCCCGCGGGCACGACCGATGCAGTGCTGCCGCTGGCCGCGAGCATGCCCACGCAGATTTCCTCCACCGCGCAGGACTTGGCACGCGGGCGGCCCACCGAGATCGACCACCTCAACGGCTACATCGTGCGCCAGGGCGAGGCCCTGGGCATTGCCACCCCGGCCAACCGCATGCTGCTGACGCTGGTGCACCTGCGCGAAAAGCACATGGCCGGCCAGGTCGCTGCATGACGGCGGTTCTGACGGCCACCGGCACGCACCGCGCACGTCTGGGCTTCTGGGCCCTGGCGGCCTGCGTGGTCGTCCTCTCGCTGCTGCCCGGGCACGCGCTGCCGCAGGTGGCCTTCAGCCTGTGGGACAAGGCGCAGCACGCGCTGGCCTTCACGGCACTGGCCACGGTGGGCCTGCACGCCTACCCCCGGTACGCACCGCGGGTGCTGGTGGGCCTGCTGGTACTGGGCGGCGGCATAGAGTTGGCGCAGGCCGCCACAGGCTGGCGCCATGGCGAATGGGCGGACGGGCTGGCCGATGCCGTGGGGCTGGCGCTGGGCACGCTGCTGGCCATGGCAACGCGCCGCCTGTTTGGGTGAACCCGTCCCTTGATTTGCTATCGTTTTGATAGCTACTGGCGCTTATTCTGCTTGCGCTTAAGCTGTTTTTTGTCTGTTTTTTTGGCGCCTGTCTTGCCCCCCACTGCCGGGTTGCCGCCGCCCTTCTTGGCGGTGGCCGAGGGCGATGACAGGCGATAGAAAATCTGGCCCTGCAGGCTGCGTGCAATCGGCTGCGCCTGGGCCGTCCAATCGCTCATGTAGCCGGTCTCGCACAGGCCCTGGGGCGTGTGGTCGTGCAGGCTGCGCAGCACCTGCACGCCCTGGGCCGTGCGCTGGTAGCTGCCACGGTAGTCCAGCGTGGCGTGGCGCGAGTCGAACGCCTCGGGCAGGCGCGTGAACTGCACGCCGGGCGCCAGGGTGATGTCGTAGCGTTCCTCGCTGTGATAGCCGTAGCAGCGCACGCGGCGCTGGGGCGGCGTGAAGTCGCCCACCGCCAGGCGCACCACCGAAAGGGGCAAATCCACCACCGGCGCCAGCACAAAGGCCCCTTGCGTGCCCGACTGCAGGAAGTTGTCGATGTCAAAGCGCAGCTCCACGGCATAGCGGTCGGACAGCAGCAAGGCGTCCGACAGGTCACCCCGGTCCAGCTCGCCCTTGCCCTTGTAGCCTGAGCGCGCCAGCAGCCTGCGCACAAAGTCGCGCTGTGCGTCGGCGTGCAGCTCGCGCATGTAGGCACGCATGCGCGCCGCCTGGGTGCCTTCGAACTCCACGCGCAGGTGCCCGCTGGCGCTGCCATCGGCGGCCACGCGCAGCGTGGTGTGCACGCGCTGCGCCGCCTGTGCGGCGGGGCCTGCGGGGATGCGGCGCAACGGGTCTTGCGAGCCCACATGCACCACCGGCTTGGCATAGGCATTGGCAGGCAGGTGCCCAAAGGGAATCTGCTTGGCCGTGGCATCGACGTACATCTGCCAGTCGGGCAGGTAGTTGATCACGTGGTTGGCGCTGGCCACCACTGGCAGGCCCGGCAGGTCGTAGGTGTCGCCTGCGTTGACGAGCACCTGCTCGCTGCGCACGCCTGCGGCCGCCAGCAAGGCCTGCAGCAAGGTGGCGTGGTCCTTGCAATCGCCCATGCGGTTGTCGAGCACGGTGTCGGTATCGCGCGGCACCACGGCGCCCACGCCAATGCAGTTGCCGCCGTAGGTGATGTGGGTGGACACCCATTCGTAAAGCAGGCGCGCGCGTTCGCGCGGCTCCTGCACCGTACCCACGATGCCTTGCGCCAGCGTGCGCACGCGCTCGGTGGGCTCGGCCTTGGGCAACGCACGCTCGCCGTAGGCGCGGGCGATGGCGGCGTAGTCGGCAAAGGTGCTGGCCAGCAGCACCGGGGTTTCTTCCAGGCGCCAGACGCCTTCATCGGCCTCGCTCCAGGTGCGCGCGGTGGGGTTGCGGTAGTGCCATTCGCGCACGCTGAACTCGCCCTCCTCTGCGCTGGGCTGTTCGTCCAGACCATGGGCCTCAAAGCGCAGGGACAGGCCCTTAGGGGCGCGCACGGTGATGCGGCTGTCGGCATGCACCATGAAGGGGGAGAGGCTGTGCGCCATCGAGAACGCGCCGGGGAAGATGGCTTCCTTGTCCTCGATGCGGTATTTGACGGCCACCGTGTCGCCCACGGCCAGGTCCGGAAACACCACCGTGATGCGCGTGCGGTCCGAGAAAAACGGCTTGCCGCCCTGGTGGCCGTCGCTGGTCTGGGTCTGGAAGTTGTTGGCGGGCACGTCGATGCGCCGCCCGTCCTGCTTGAGGGTGTAGGCCTCCAACACCTGGCCTTGCTGGATGCCGTTGCTGAAGCCGACGCTGTAGGTCTTGAGCTCCTCCAGCGCCCCGGCCTGCAATACCTGGTGGTGCAGCTCCTGCGTCATGGTGGCGCGCCCGTCCGGCCCCAGCTCGTAGCGCACATGCCAGCGTTGCAGCGCCGAGGGAGCCTGCGCAGGGGCAGGCGTTTGCGCCCCAGCGGGCAGCGCCATGGCAAGTGCCAGTCCTCCAGCCCACGCGGCGCGCGGCAAGGCGTAGCCCAACAAACGAAGCATCAAAGTGTCTCCCATCCCATGTGGCCGCCGATGGTAGTGGAGCTGCGGCACAATCCACGTGGCGCTGCAAACCGTTACACCTGGTTCCATGGCGCCTTCCCTCCATCCACACCATGAACAGCAGCACCTCTTCCCTGAGCCTGGAACCCCTGGAACCCCTGGACTCCCCCCAGACGCCCCCACAACGCGGCTGCCCGCGCTGCGAGTATGTGCGCCAGGCCAGCGACACCGCACCGGCATGGCAATGTCCGCGCTGTGGCATTGCCTATGACAAGGTGCAGCCGGGTGCAGCAACGCCCCAGCCCTCCGCACGCAAGACCGCGCCTGGCAAGGCGCAAGCCCGCAGCGCCCAGGCGCAGGCGTCGCAGCAGACGGAACGTCCATCGCGCTCCCCAGCCCCCCAGCGGCCCTGGGCGCTGATTGTGTTCACCGTGGGCATGGTCGTGCTGCTGGGCCTGGTGGGCTGGAAATGGCAGGCCCGCCAGCAGCAGGCAGCAGAGCGCGCCACCCGCGCCACCGCCGACGCACAGGCCCAGACCGTGGCCCAGGCCAAGGCGCGCCAGGACGAAGACGCCCAACTCCAGGCGGCGGAAAGCCTGTGGCGCAACCACAAGAGCGAGCAAGCGCTGCCCACGGTAGAGGCCATGGCCCAACAAGGCCACCCCAGGGCCATGGTGCTGCTGGGGCTGATGCACTGGGAGGGGCGTGGCGGCATGGCCAAGAACCCCACCCAGGCGCTGCAATGGCTGCAAAAGGCGGCCCAGCAGGGTTCGGCCCTGGCCGCCGTGTGGCTGGGCTTCATCCACGAGAAAGGCCCGCAGGACCTGCGCCAGCCCAGCCTGGCCGAAAACTGGTACCGCAAGGCCGCCCGCGCGGGAGACTCCACCGGCCTGTACAGCCTGGGCAAGCTCTACGCGCAGGACCTGCCCGGCGTGGGCTACCGCCCGGTGCAGGCGCTGATGCTGCTGGAACTGGCCGCGCGCGACTTCAACGCCAACCCAGCGCAGGAGTCGCTAACGCCCAACAACCAAAGCGCCTTTTGGGCCCAGGGCGCCATGCGGTCGCTGGAGCCGCGCATGTCCATCACGGATGCGGCCCAGGCGCGCCGCCTGGCCGACGCCTGGAAGCCGGGAATGCCGCTCGAATAACGCCACCGGCGGGTGCTGCGCCTATTGGCGCCGCGCCCACCAGACAAAGCCCAGAAACACCACGCCCAGCACCAGCGGCACCCAGGACATGAACAGCTCCAGCGGCGAGGAGGTGCGGATGCCCGACCACACCTCGATGCGCACGCTGTCCATGCGCAGGTTGCGCATGCCCGAGAACTCCACCGCCGGGGCGATCTTGCGGTCTTCCTTCAGCGTCACCGGCAGCGCCGCGCCCACCAACTCCAGCACCTGGCCCGCCGTGGCCTTGGACTGTGCCAACTCGGGCATCAGGCCCGTGCGCGTGGCACCGTCGAGCACCCAGCCGCCCACCAGGCGCGCGCCCACCTCACCATCGGCCAGCGCCACGCCCTGGACCTTGATAACCAGGGTGTACGGGCTTTGCTTGGTGGTGAAGTCCAGCTCCTTGCCCGTCCAGGCCACGGTGTCGGCCAGCACCGGGGGCGTCTTGCGCGCGCTCTCTGCGGGGGTCTGGACGTTCTTTTCATGAAAGCGCACAAAGCGCGCCACCGCCTCGGCGGGCAGTTCCTCGCTGTGCACCATGCGCTGGCCCCACAGGCCCGCCTCGTCCTTGGCCTGCGCGGGCAGCGCCGTCCACACCATCGCGGCGAACGCCAGGGCCGCCCCCAGCCAGCGCGCGGTACGGCCCAGTCCCTGCGCTTGGGTCATTGTTGTCTGCATGTTGTCGCGTCCCTTTCAATATGCGTTGAGCGCGCAGTGTACCCAAGGCAGGCGCTCATATTTTGATAGCTGCTTGCGCTTGCCCAACAAGCGCCAGAGGCACATTTGACTCAGAATCGTCGCTGAAACGGACAAAGCATGACAGGGCCGCATGCAGCCACCCGGCACAATGGCCGCCATGTTTTATGCCATCCCCCTGGACAGTCGGCCCACCTGGCGCAATCCACCCTGGATGACGGTGCTGCTGATCTTGATCAACATGGCCGTGTTCTGGGGCCCGCAGCGCACCGAGGAGGCCGCGCAGGAACGTGCCGCCGCCTACTACCTGCAAAGCCCGCTGCCCGCGCTGGAGATCCCCGCGTTCGTTGCCTGGCTCGACGACACCGGGCACAAGGACGCCGCCAAGGCCCACAAGCTGCAGAAGGCAGGCGCCAGGCAGTATTTGCTGCGCTGGATGGAATCCGAGACCGTGTTCCAGAAGCGCCTGCACGCCGGGCTGGTGGTGCCGGAAAGCGCGCCCCAGCATGCCCAGTGGCAGGAGGCGCGCGCGCACTACGAAGCCCTGCAACCCCCTCCCTTCACCGAGCGCTGGGCGCAAGACTACAACGCGGACGCGCCCTCGCGCCCCATCACCTGGCTGACGGCCACCTTCCTGCATGGCAGCACCGGGCACCTGCTGGGCAACATGGTGTTCTTGTTCCTGTTTGGCTTTTCGGTGGAGCTGGCACTGGGCCGGGGGCTGTACCTGGCGTACTACCTGCTGGGCGGCATCGGCGCCTCCCTGCTGTCGGGTTGGGCCTACGCGGGCATGGGCGGCTATGGGCTGGGCGCTTCGGGGGCGGTGTCGGCCCTGATGGGCATGTACGCCGTGCTCTACCGGCTGCGGCGCGTGCGCTTTTTCTACCAGTTGTTCTTCTACTTCAACTACGTGACGGCCCCCGCACTGCTGCTGCTGCCCGCCTGGATGCTGAACGAGTTGCTGCAGCACTGGCTGGGCGGTCGCGGCGTGGCCTACATGGCCCACCTGGGCGGGCTGGTCGCGGGCGCGGGCCTAATGGCGCTGACCATGGCCGTGCGGCGCAAGCCGCTGGAGGTGCCCGTCACGCCACCCAGCGCCGACCACCAGGAAGGCCAGGACTTCCAGGCCCATGTGGCGCGGGCACGCCAGTTGGCCCAGGGGCTGAAGTTCGAGCAGGCACTGGCCCAGTGGCGCGCCGCCGCCCAATTGCGCCCGCAGGACCGGCCCACGCTGGAAGCCTGGTTCAGCACCGCGCAGCTCTGGCCCGAGGGCGAGGACTTTCACCGCGCAGCGCGCCGCATCTTCCAGTTGCAGGCCCACGATGCCGACACCCTGGCCTTTCAGCACACCGCCTTTCGCACCTACCTGGACAAGGCCCGACCCGGTGCCCGCCTGCAGCCCGACGTGATGGCCCATCTGGCCCGCCGCTTTGCGCGCGCCCAGCAATGGGGCGACGCCGAGCGCCTGTTCAAGGCCCTGCAGCAAACCGCCCCCACCCACCCGCTGCTGGGCGAGACCCTGAGCCTGCTGGTGGCGGCGCAGTGGCACGCCGGCCAGCACGAACGCGCCGCCACCTGGCTGCCGCAACTGCGCACGCTGGCGCCGGACAGCCCGGTGCTGCGCACCCCTGGCCTGGCACGCTAGGCGGTGCTGGGCGCAGGCGGCAGGTGCTGGCGCAGCAGCCAGCGCGCCTCTTGCGTGGCGGCGTCGTTGGGGTGGCGCGCTTCCAGCGTAGCCAGCACCTTGAGGGCCATGTCGGCGCGGCCCATGCCCTGCAGCAGGGCCCGCGCCGCCAGCTCGTAGGCCTGGGGCACGCTGGCGTGGCCCTTGAAGCGGCGGTCAAAGCCGCCCAGCAAGGCCAGCGTCAATGCGGCGTCACCCACGCCCCAGGCTGTGCGGGCCAGGGCCAGGGTGGGGTCGGCATCGGCCAGCACAAACTTGGCGTCCTGGGCGCGGCAGGTCTGGCAGACGCGCAGCGCCTCGGCGTTTTGCCCCAGGCGCAGCAACTGTGGGATGAAGCGCTGCGCATGGTCCAGCAGGGTGGGCGTCTTGTTCGCCAGGGCCAGAATGCGGTGGTAGCGCCGCTGGGCGGGCAGTTCGTCATGGCGGGTGCGCTGGTGTTCGTAGGCAATGCCCAGGGCGCCTTCCAGGTCGCCTTCGGTCACCTTCTGCGCCACCAGGGCATCGGTGGCGTCGTGTTCTATCTGCTGCGGCGTGCGCCGGTCTGGCGGTTGGGTGTCGATACCGGCACCGGGCAGCAGGTCGATGCCAAAGGCCTCATGGTTTTGGTACATCACATAGCCCAGCAGGCTGCACATCACCCAGCCAAAGTAAATGAGCACCCAGTTGATCAGCGGCAGCAGCAACCACTCGGGGAAGATCGGCGCCAGCATCGCCATGGCCAGCACCGAGCCCTCGCTGAGCAGGAACAGGAAGAAGCACAGCAGCACGTACGGCCAGCCGACCACCTGCACCGCCGCCCAGGCATTGGCTGGGTTCAGGGTGGCACGCAGGCTGCCCGTTTGCACGAGCACCATGAGGCTGGCGGGCAGCAAAAAGCTGATGGCCAGCACGGCCAGTTGCCCCAGCACAGGCCGCACGCTGCCCAGCCACCCCGCCGCCATGGATTGCAGCACCAGCAAGGCAAACAGCTTCCAGGGCAGGTTCTTCCAGTCTTCGTCGTAATGAACGGTGAAGTCCGAAGCGCGGTAAATGCCCCGCGAACCCAGTGCCGTGACCTTGAAGCCGTAGCGCGATGCCGCGAGCAGGATGCCCAGCTCGGTGACGATCGCCACCAACGGGGTAGGCAACAGCAAGATCAACAAACTGCACAGGGCCAGCATCCCGCCATACGTCAGGGGCTGGGACTGGAGCGGAAACAGAAAAAACGTGTTGAGCCGATGCCAGAAGCGGGGCAACTGGGGGGCGGGCTCTGCGGGCCTTGGGGTGCGCTGGTTCATGGTGGTGCCCGCCTCCCTCAACGGGCCGAGGGCATTATAGGAACCGGGCTGCACGGGCCTGCTGCGGCGCACAAATTTTGCACGGACCCTGCCATCAGGACATGAAACGCTATCATTTTTATAGCTGCTAGCGCTTATCCATCAGGCGCTGGAGGCCATTTTCTTATGTAATATTTCGCGCCGCAGGCGCAAGGCGCCATCGAGCACCAGCAAGCCCACCGCGGCAAACACCAGCCCGTACAGCGGGCGCTGGCCCTGCGCCATCGCCTCGCCCAGCAGCAGAGCCACCAGCACCAGCAGCACCGGCTCCACATACGACAACAGGCCAAACAACCCCATGGGCAGCAGCCGGCTGGCGGCCATGTACAGCGCCAGCGCCACGGCACTGACCACGCCCAGCAAGGGCACCAGCACCCACAGCCTGGGCATCGCCCCCACCACGGGCACCGTGGAAGGCTCGCGCAGCACAAACCACAGGGCAGCGGGCACCAGCAGGGCCATGTCCAGCCAGTGCCCGGCCAGCTGTTCGGTGCCCAGCCTGCGGCGCAGCGCAAAGTACACCGGGTAGCCCAGTGCCACCAGCGCGGTCTCCCACGACATGCCGCCCACGCGCAGCAACTCGTAGCCCACCCCCAGCGCGGCCAACAGCGTGGCCGCACGGTGCGCGGGCGAGAGCTGCTCGCGGTACAGCACCCGCCCAGCCAGCACCATCACCAGCGGCAGCAGGAAGTAGCCCAGCGACACCGGCAGCGCACGCCCATGCAGCGGCGCCCACATGAACAGCCACAACTGCACGCCAAGCAAGGCACTGCTGAGCACCAGGGCCACCGCCAGCGCAGGCCGCTGGCGCACACGCTGGGCCAGGGCACGCAGTTGCGCCGCTTCGCCCCGCCCCCACAGCAGCAAGGTGGTGAAAGGCAAGGTGCAAAGCACGCGCCAGCCAAAGATTTCCTCCCCCGCCAGGGGCGCCAGCCAGGGCGACAGGTAGTAGATGGCGCCAAACAAAAAGGAGGCCACCACCGAGGCCACAATGCCTTTGAACACAAGAGATACCGCTTGGGGAAAACCGGGCATTGTCCACGACCGGGCCTCCGGCGTGCCCAGGCGCCAAGGGTTTGTACCCAGTCTCTGTGGGCCACCCTGTGGATAAGAACCTGCACAAGCCCCGAAAGCCGCGCCCGCATTGGCCCACAACGCGCTGCCTGCTCTTTGGGCAGCCTGTCAGCGTGCTTTTGCCTCTATAGTGGCGGGCCTTTGTGCCCTACAGCTTCTCCGTTCATGCCTGCCGCCGCCCTGCTCTGCCTGGTTGTCGCCATCAGCGACGGCGATTCCTTCACCGCGCGCTGCGGCAGCCCGGGCGCCTACGAGACGGTGCGTGTGCGTGTGGCAGCCATCGATGCACCGGAGCACAGCCAGCCCTACGGCCAACGCGCGCGCCAGCACCTGGCCCAACTGTGCTGGCGCCAGCAAGCGCGCATTACCCCCGTGGACCGCGACCACTACGGCCGCACCGTGGCACGGGTGCAATGCCAGGGGCAGGACGCCGCCAGCACCCAGGTGCGCGCGGGCATGGCCTGGGTCTATGCGCCGCGCGCGCAGGCCTACCCGCACCTGGCCCGCCTGGAGCGCCAGGCCCGCGCACAACGCTCAGGCTTGTGGGCCGATACAAACCCAACGCCGCCCTGGAAGTACCGCCATCGGCAACAGTGAGTGCAAGGAGGCCTATGCCTCGAACCGCCCGCTCAGCAGTTCCGGCAAACGGCTGACAGGCATGCGGAACCCGCAGGCCTGCGCATGGCCTCCGCCGCCCATGCTGTGCGCCAACGGAATGCAGTCGTAGCCGCGCTGCGAGCGCAGACCTACCTTGACCACGCCGCCCTTCCCGGCCGACCACAGCAGGGCAAAGCTGCCGCTCTTTTGCGAGAGCATTTCGCCCAGCAGGCTGTGAAAGGCGCTGGGCGCGTTGAGCATGAGCCCGTCCTGGCCGTTGAAGCACAGGGGCAAGGCGCCCTCGGCCATGTCGCTGGCGAGCTTGCGGAACTTCTCGTCCATGGCCTCGCCGCGCGCCATGAAGGTGGCGTTCTGTGCTGCATCGAAAGCCGCCAGCGCCTGCCAGCGCGCAAAGTCCTGGGGCTCCATGTCCAGCGCTGCCAGGTAGGCCGCGCTTTCAGGGAACTGCCAGTTCCACAGGTCGCGGTCCTCCACGTAGCGCACCAGGTCGGGCAGCGGCGTCTGCGGGTGGAAGAACTCCCACGCCAGCCGCGCGCCGGACTTGTGCATGTCGAAATACACCACGCCGCAGCGGCAGGCAAAGCCGTCCAACTGGTCGGCAGCGCTCTTGTGGTGGTCCAGCAGCACCAGCTTGGCGGCCTGCGCCTCGATGGCGCGCAGCAGTTCGGGCGCAAAGGCAAAGTCCAGCACGTACACGGTGCGCCCTTGCAGGGGCGGCAGGTCGGCCACGGTCTGAATCTGGCCGTGGTCCAGGCCCAGGCACTGCACACGGCCTTCGTAAAACGTCCAGGCCGCCAGGGCGGCAGCAAAGCCATCGGGGCAACCCTTGCCGTGGTACAGCACCAGGGGATCGGGGTCGTTGCGGTCTGGGGCGACCAGCAGTTGCAATGGAAGAAGGGTTCTCATGCCCGAATTGTCGCTTGCCATCGCCGATCCAACGGCCCTGCGGCGACGCTGATTGCGTGTCGCCCTAAATCCCCAGCCAACGCCGCCACAGCGAGGGGGCAGCGTCCTGCGCGCCCAATTGCTGGAGTCTTTGCACCAGCACGTCCCGGCCATGCTTGCGCGCCGCTTCCAAAGGGGTGAGCCCATCAAAATCCGAGCGCAGGTGTGGGCTGGCGCCATGTTCCAGCAAAAAATCTGCCACGGCATCGTGGCCCTGCACCAGGCTCGCGACCAGTGGCGTGCACATCACTTCCGGGTGCTGGTAGTTCGGATCGACGCCCGAGGCGATGTGGTGCCGCACCCGCGCCAGATCGCCCGCCACGGCGGCCGCATACATGTCCTTCCAGTCCCCTGCCGACATCGGATACCTCCTCAGGATTGCACTGGGGAGGCATGCTAGCAGCGCAGCGCCCGGTCTGCATGGAGCACAATGCGCGCCTCTCCTTCCACTCCCCATGACCGCCCTGCACCTTCTCTGGCACGACGCGCACCTGGTCGCGGTGTACAAACCGCCGGGCTGGCTGGTGCACCGCACAGGGCTGGACGCAGGGGAAACCCGTTTCGTGGTGCAGACGCTGCGCGACCAGTTGGGCCAGCATGTGTACCCAGTGCACCGGCTGGACAAGGGCACCTGTGGCGTGCTGGTGATGGCCTTGCACCCCGAGGCGGCGCACGCACTGGCACAGGCTTTCGAGCACCACAAGGTGCGCAAGCGCTACCTGGCCCTGGTGCGCGGCTGGGCACCCGCGCTGGCCGAGGTGGACCACGCCCTGCGCCCGGACGATGCGCCCCCCGACGCCGCTGCGCAGCCTGCCCACACCTGCCTGCAACGGCTGGCGCGCCTGGAACTGCCGATGGTCAGCGATGCGCGCTTTGCCAGCACCCGCGCCAGCCTGGTGCTGGCCGAGCCCACCACCGGCCGCAGGCACCAGATCCGGCGCCACCTCAAGCACCTTGCGCACCCCATTCTGGGCGATGCCACGCACGGCAAGGGGCCGCTGAACCGCTGGTGGGCGGCACACCTGGGCCGCCAGCGGCTGTGGCTGCACGCCTGGAGCCTGGAGCTGCCCCACCCGGTGAGCGGCGAGCCCCTGCAGTTGCACAGCGGGCTGGATCTTGGTGCCCCTGCACCGGCAATGCCCGAACCCGAAGGGCTGGACGACTGGCACATGCTGCTGGGCAGCCAGCCATGGATGCCTACGTGAGACGCTGCAACCAGTCCTCCTGGGGCTGCGGACGACAGTACAGGAAGCCCTGGCAGATGATGGCGGACGAGCGCTCCCTCAGGTAGCTGGCCTGTTCCTGGGTTTCCACCCCTTCGGCCACCACGCGCAGGCCAAAATGGCGTGCGACAGACAAAATGGCCTCGACCAGGGCGCCGTCGTCGGCGTTGGTGCAGGCATCGCGCACAAAGCTGCGGTCGATCTTGATTTCCTGGATCGGCAGGCGCTTGAGGTAGGCCAGCGACGAGTACCCGGTACCAAAGTCGTCGAGCGAGAACTCCACCCCCAAGGCGGCAAGCTCGCGCATCTTGGCGACCACATCGTCAAAGTCCTCGATCACCAGGCCCTCGGTCACCTCCAGCGTCAGCAAGGCCGGATCGGCGCCCGTGCGCTCCAGCAGGGCCCGCAACTCCTGCACAAAGCCCGGCTGGCGAAACTGGCGCGCACTCAGGTTGACCGACAGGCGCACCCGCTGCTGCGCCAACGCAGGGTTGGCCAGCAAGGCGCAGGCCTGCTCCAGCACCCAGCGCCCCAGCAGGACGATGAGATCGGACGACTCCGCCACCGCAATGAACACGCCCGGCATCACCAGGCCGTCGCGCGGATGCTGCCAACGCACCAGCACCTCGGCGCCGGTGGTGCGCCCCTGCATGTCCACCTGGGACTGCAGGTACAGGCGCAGTTCCCCGGCACCGATGGCCTGGCGCAATTCCCGCTCCAACTGGAAGCGCTGCTCTGCGGCCTGCCCCATCTCCTGCTCGAAAAAGGCCAGTTGCCCACCGCCCACGGCCTTGGCCCGGTGCAATGCCATGCTCGCGCGGCGCAGTGCGTCGTGTGCCTGGTCTTCCGGCCCCTGGGGGTAGAGCGTGATGCCCACACTGGCCGTCCATTGGATGGGGCCGGCGTCGCCCTGCAAGCGCAGGGGCTGACCCAGCGCGGTCTGCACCTGGTTCGCAAAAGCCAGCGCCCGGCGGCCCGCCTGGGCCGCATCGTCCCCCAGGCCATGCAGCACCAGGGCGAATTCGTCCCCCGCCACGCGCACAAGCATGCCCTCCGCCGGGAGCTGGTGCGACAGGCGCAGCGCCATGGCACACAGCAGGCGGTCGCCCATCTCGCTGCCACGTGCGTCGTTGAACACGGTGAATCGGTCCAGATCCAGCAGCAACAAGGCGTGCAAGGTGGCTGGGGAGCCATCGGCGCGCTCCTGCAGCCCGTGGAGGTGCTCCACCAGCATGGCGCGGTTGGGCAGGCCGGTCAGCGCGTCATGGCGGGCCAGGCGGTGGATTTCCTGCGCGGCACGCTTGCGCTCGGTGATGTCCTGCCGGTACTCCACATAGTGACTGATGCTGCCGTCGGTCTGGCGTATGGGCGCCACCACCACGGACTCGGCCAAGGGCGCCCCATCCTTGCGCTGGTTGGTCTGCTCCCCCGCCCAGACCTTGCCGCTGGCCAGTGTCTCGCGCAGCCCCTGGCGCTGGGCCGCCTCCATGCCCTTGCTGGAAAACAGGGCCGCCGCATGGCCCAACACCTCTTGACGCGCATAGCCGGTGCGCTGCACAAAGGCCTCGTTCACATACTCGATGCGCTCTTGCAGGTCGGTAATGACAATGCTCTCGGGGCTTTGCTCCACGGCACGCAGCAGCTTGCGCAACTGCGACTCGCTGGCTGCCAGCTCGTGGGCCGTACGCTGCGCCTCCTGCACCCGTTGCATGTAGTTGCGCCGCGACAGCAAGGTGGCTGCCGCCGTGAGCACCAGAATGCCCGCCAGGTACACCCCATGGGCCCATCGACTGCCCCGGAGCACCTGGGGCATCCAGCCCTGGGCTTCCGCCCAGAAGAAAAGGCCGAACAGCATGCCGGTGATCGCCACCAGCACCACGGTGGCCCGCCCACCCAGCATCCAGCCCGAAAGCACAATGAGCACGGGGTAATTGAGCAGGTTGGGCCCGTGCAGCCCGCCATTGCGCACGGTCACCAGCGTCACAAAGCACCATACGCCCCAGACCAGCAGGTGCGCCGCCAGCCGCCAATGCCGCAAGCGCGCCAGCACCAGGGCCAGGCCACCCACCAGGCCCGCGCCCAGGTTGAAAAGAATCCGGCTGGTCGATTGACCAATAGGGTCCAGGGCCAGCAACAGGGCAATGACACCACCAATCGCCAGCACAGCCCAGCCCGCCACGCGCACAAGAAGCCGGGTGGTGACATCGGGCACATCAAGCTCGGGGGCGGGGGTGTACGGCTGCATACCGGTATCTACCCATGTGGGATGGAGACAACGCATCCTAGCGGTTTCCCCCCTGCGGCACCAAGCGCCGCCAGGTCGAAGTGTGCTTATTGCAACACCAGCTCGACGCGGCGGTTCTTGGCGCGCCCCTCTTCGCTGGCGTTGCTGGCCACAGGGGCCAGCGAGGCCACGCCGTTGCCGACCAGGCGCCCGGCAGCCACACCGTAGTCCTTGACCAGGGCAGCGGCCACGGCCTCGGCACGGCGGCGCGACAGGGCGAGGTTGCTGTCAAACCCACCCACGCTGTCGGTGTGCCCCACCACATGCAGCTTGACGCCGGGCTCCGCCTTGAGGAAGGCGGCAATCTGGTCGAGCGAGGGCTTGGAGTCGGGCTTGATGTCGGCCTTGCCGGTGTCGAAGTAGATGCCGTAGATCGCCACCTTGCCCTGGGTGGTCAGCGACTTGCCGATTTCCGAGGCGCTCACGACCACCATGTTCTGCTGCATGGCCTTGGTCTCCAGCACGTCCACGGCGATGTAGGCGCCCTGCCGGGATTTGTAGGTGCGGTCCTCCTTGGGCCAATCAATGGCGACCAGGCGCACGGTGACGTTGTCCTTTTGGAACGTGCCGGTACGGATGGTGTTGGCCTCGGCTGCATACATCACGTACTCGGAGCGTACGTTCTTGATGAAGTCCTTCTTGCTGCTGCTGAAGCTGGCCAGGAAGTTGGTCCACTTGCCCGCTGCCGGGTCCTTGGTGGAGTCGTACAACGCCTGAAAGCCCGCAGCCGTCAGTTCGTTGACGTAGTTGCGGTACAGCTCCAGCGCGCGCGTGTCGCCCGGGGCTTCGTACCAGAAGCGGGTGAGCTTGCCTTCGAGCTGCAGCGGCGGCTGCACGTAGCGCCGCACCCCCGCGCCCAGGTCAAATTCCTTGAAGGTGGAGGTCTGGAACTCCACGGCGTCGAAGTTGCGCACCTCGTAGCCCACAATGCTGCTGCCGCCAAAGCGCTTGACTGCCGCGTGGTCCTTGGCGCCTGCCATGTCCTGCGCCTGGGCAGCGCCCCACAGCCCTGCACAACCCACCAGCACCAACGCCATGCGGCGCGCCCATTGCATGAATGCCATTGCCGTTCCTCCAGTGACAAACTGCTGCGCATGATAGGCGGCCCTTGTGGCACAAGCGCATCCGGCACCAAGCAAAGCTGTGCAATGCTGCACGGGGAGCCAGGGCAAGGGGCTGTTCAATCGTCCGTGTTACGGCGCTTGCGGCGGCGCTCTTGTTCTTCCTTGCGCGCCTTGCGCTCGGCCTCCTGCGCCTGGCCCACGGCCAGCCAGGCGTCAAACTCTTGCGGCGTCTCCAGGGTAATGCGGCCCAGCACGGCGCTGCGAAAGTCGGTCAGCACCAGCTCGGCCGCCTTTTGCAGGTTCACCCGCCCGCCGCTCATCACCGCGCCGCGCTTGCGGCCAATGGCTTCGAGCAGTTCGTGGTCGGGCAGCGCGGCAATGGCCGCTTCGCTCAGGCCCAGGCGGTAGCGCGTTTCCAGCAGCGGCGCATAGGCCGCTTGCAGACGGCGCAGCAACTCCAGGGCCACCAGTTCCTCGTCGTAGGCGTTGCGGCCCACCGCGCCACTGGCGGCCAGGTTGTAGCCGCTTTCTGCCACGATGATCTTGGGCCAGAGCATGCCGGGCGTGTCCCAGAGGTAGAAATCATCGGCCAGCACGATGCGCTGCTCCAGCTTGGTGATGCCCGCCTCGTCACCGGTCTTGGCCTGGCGCTTGGCCGACAGCGTATTGATGAGCGTGGACTTGCCCACGTTGGGCACGCCGCAGATCAGCACGCGCATGGGCTTGGCCATGCCGCCCCGGTTCGGCGCGAGCTGGTGGCAGCCTTCGATGAGCTTGCGCGCAGGCGCGGCATCCTGCGCGTCGAGCGCCACGGCGCGCGTGTCCGGCTGCGCGCTGTACCAAGCCAGCCAGAGAGCGGTGCGCTCGGGGTCGGCGATGTCCTGCTTGTTGAGCACCTTGAGCGTGGGCCGGTGCCCGGTGAGTTCGGCAAGCAGCGGGTTGGCGCTGGAGCCGGGCAGACGCGCGTCGAGCACCTCGATCACGACATCGATGCTCTTGACGCGCTCGGCAATGGCCTGACGTGTCAGGTGCATGTGCCCTGGGAACCATTGGATGGACATTGGAATTGTTCTGTGAAGGGTGTGGAGCTCAGCCGCTCACACCAGCAAACCTTCTGGCGACAGATAGCGCTGGCGCCATTCCTCGAAAGGCTGGCTGTCCGCCGCTTCGATGGCCTGCTGGTCGCTCAGCGACTTGCGGGCCATGGCCTCGTACTGCGCCTGCTGGTCGGCCTGCCAGGGCCGCTCCATCAGCGCATCGCGCGCCGCCAGCGACTGCGACAGGCTGAAAGCCGAGAAGCTCTGTCCATGCGCGGCCTCCATGCGGTCGAGCACGCGGGCCGATGGGGTGTCCGCAGGGCGCCCCAGCAGCGCCTGGGCCTCGCGCAGCGCGGCGCTGTAGTCGCCGCTCTGGTGCGTGGCGTCCAGAGCTGCTGCCAGGGGTTCGCATTCGGCCAGGATCTGGCCGCCCCACTCCACCAGCGGCACATCGCGCCCCTGGCGCTGCAGGCACAGGCCGCTCTCGCGCCCGCGCTCCGCGGCCAGAAGCTGGTTGGCGCGCAGTTCGGCAATCTCGGCCGGGGTGTCGGGCGGGCTGTCGGAAAGCAGACAGTGCAGCAGAAAGACATCGAGCAGGCGCATGGTGGACGCCGTGATGCCCACGGGCACGAAGGGATCCAGATCCATGAGCCGCACTTCCACGTATTCCACCCCGCGCTCGCGCAGTGCGTGCAGGGGCCGCTCCCCGGTGTGCACGGTGCGCTTGGGGCGGATGGTGCCGTAGAACTCGTTTTCGATCTGCAGCAGGCTGGTGGCGAGCTGGTTGTAGTCACCGCCAGGGTTGCGAATGCCCACCGTTTCGTAGGCTGGGTAGGGCTGGGTCAGCGCTTCGTGCAGCGAATCGGCGTAGCCCTGCAGGCCGTTGTAACTGACGGCCAGCGAGGCCTGCGCATCGCTCTGGTAGCCCAGGCGCCCCATGCGCAGCGAGGTGGCATGAGGCAAATACATGGACTGCCCCGCTGCACCCAGCGGCTGCAGGCGGTGCGTGCGCCCTTCCACAAAACAAGGGCACAGCGCGGGCGATGCGCCAAACAGGTACAGCAGCACGAAGGCATGGCGCCGGAAGTTGCGAATGAGCCCGAAGTAGTCTTCGTTGGTCACCCCCGGCAAGGACCAGTTGTAGTGGATGCCCGAGATGGTCTGCATGCGCCGCCCGTAGCGGTGACCCAGGCCCATGCGGTACACGCTCTTGGCGCGGCCCACATTGGAGTTGCCATAGCGCGCCAGCGGAATCGTCTCGTCCGTGGGCAGGTTGCAGGGCATGCTGGCCACCCACAGCATCTCGCCGCCCTGGGGCTGCAGCACGCGGTACACGTACTGGTGGATGGCGGTGAGCTCGTCCAGGCAGTCCTGCACACCCCTGTGCGCGCCGGTGATGAGCTCGATCTGCGATTCGCTGTAGTCGGTGGTGATGTGCGGGTGCGTGAGGGCCGAGCCCAGCGCCCCAGGGTGCGGCGTCAGGGCCAGCCCCCCGGTGGGCAGCACGCGCAGGCCTTCTTTCTCGATCCCCCGGCGGATGCCCGCCAGGCGGTCGGAAGAAAGCTGCTGGATGCGTTCCTGCAAGGTGTTCATGGTGCTCAGTTGTGTAGGGTTTCGCTCTGATTGGTGCTTTCAGAGCCCCGAAAAAGTTGCACGGCTAGGCGCAGTGCGCAGGCAATGGTGGTGCCCTTGCCAAGCGCTGCAACGACGCTGTGCGGCTTTTTCGGGGCTCCCTTCGGGCCAGCGGCCAAGGGGCCATCTGCGTTGTTGCAGCGGCTTGACGTAACCCGTTATGCCTGCGCCCCTGCGCCTAGCAGCTGACCCCTTGGCCGCTGGCTGAAAGTACCAATCAGAGCGAAACACTACACCAGTTCAGGGGCCGGAACTTATCACGCCAAGAGCAGACCCGCGCTGCGGCAGGTCATGGCCCCACCTGCTCAGCCCCTCGCGGCCATCGCCTTTTGCACTTCCAGCGTGCCTTGCGCGGCGCCGCTGGCAGGCACCTGTTCGTCGGTACGCTCTGTCACCTGCGCCAGGCGCTGCGCCAGTTGTTCCGGCACCGTATCGCCCAGGCCCAGGTGGATGCCCTGGGTCAGCGTGATGTGCGCTGCCTCGAACGAACCACCGCCCGCACACAGAATCGTGCGCGTGGGCGCGCTCTCGTGCACCAGCACCAGCATGGCGGGCACCACGGCCTCGGGCTGCAGCGCGTCCAGGATCTGGGGCGGGAACAGCGATTCGGTCATGCGCGTGGCCGCCGTGGGCGCCAAGGCGTTGACGTGGATGTGGTACTTGGCCCCTTCGATGGCCAGCGTCTGCATCAGGCCCACCTGGGCCAGCTTGGCAGCGCCATAGTTGGCCTGGCCGAAATTGCCATACAGCCCGGTGGACGAGGTCGTCATCAAAATGCGCCCGTACTGCTGCGCCACCATGTGCGGCCACACGGCCTTGCAGCAGTGGGCCGCACCCATGAGGTGCACATCCACCACCAGGCGGAAGTCCGCCATGTCCATCTTCGAGAACGACTTGTCGCGCAGGATGCCGGCGTTGTTGACCAGAATATCTACACGGCCCCAGGCTTCGACGGCCTGCTGCACCATGGCCTGCACAGCGGCAAAGTCGGTCACCGACGCGCCGTTGGCCAGCGCCTCACCGCCTGCGGCGCGGATCTCGTCCACCACCGCCTGCGCTGCCGAGACCGAGCCACCGCTGCCGTCCACCGCGCCACCCAGGTCGTTGACCAGCACCTTGGCACCGCGCTTGGCCAGCGCCAGCGCATGCTGGCGGCCCAGGCCACCGCCCGCACCCGTCACGATGGCCACGCGGCCCTTGAAATCCAGTTCCATGCTGCTTTCACTCCTGAATCTTGAACGAAGTCGCACAAGGGACCATCCCTGTGCCTTGGCGCCGCACTTTACGCTACAAAGCGATACAAGCCTGTACAGTGGGTGACCCCACTGCCCTACACACCCCGCCCGCATTGCCTTGCCCATGACCGCCCCTGCCGCCCCCGAAACTCCCCGCGATGCCGCCACGGTCGTGCTGCTGCGCGACGCCCCCGGTGGCCTGGAAGTGCTGCTGCAACGCCGCCATACCCAGATGACCGACATGGGCGGGCTGTACGTCTTTCCCGGCGGCAAGCTCGACCCACAGGACTCGGACGCACAGAGCTTGGCCGCGCTCGACCAAGCCCCCCAAGCACTGCACGCACACCTGGGCGAACCCGATCTGCCCCCATCCCTGGCCGCTGGCCTGTACGTGGCCGCGCTGCGCGAGGCGCTGGAGGAATGCGGCCTGCTGCTGGCCGAGCCCCTGCAAGCGGGTGCGCCCTTGGACGCCCCACGCGCCCGCGCCATGCTGCGCGAGGGGCAGCCCCTGGCGCAGGTGCTGTCCCACCTGGGCCTGCGCCTGGCCACACAGCGGCTGGCCGCCTGGTCGCGCTGGATCACGCCGCTGTCGCCCGCCATGGGCACCCGGCGCTTTGACACACGCTTTTTCGTGGCCCCGGCGCCGCTGGGCCAGACCGCCGCGCACGACAACGAGGAAGCCACCGAAAGCGTGTGGCTGGCGCCGCGCGCCGCGCTGGAGCAGTACCGCGACGGCCAGATCGAACTGGCGCCCCCGCAGATCATGAGCCTGGCGCACCTGGCCAGGTACGCCCGCATGCAGGACGTACTGGCCGCCGCCCAAAGCCAGCGCCCGCCCACCATCCTGCCGCTGGCGCACCTGGACGCAGGCCTGCGCACCATCGCCTACCCCGGCGATCCGCTGCACGCCGAGCGCGAGCGTGCCCTGCCCGGCCCCACGCGGCTGCGCCAGCAGGGGCGGCAGTTCCTGCCCGAAGCCGGTTTTGAAGCCCTTTTCCTTTGAACACGTGTACAGACCGGACACATGGTTAACAGGTGTGCGAGGACATGGTTAACACTTTCGGCGAACTTCGCCGGAGGTTCGTGTGCCATGGAAGGCTTGCAACACCATGAGTCTGAGACAAGAGTTCGTTGAACTGGCACGGCAAGAAGGCGCCAACCGGCGTGAGCTGTGCAGGCGCTTTGGCATCAGCTCCCCGACCGCCTACAAGTGGGAGGGACTTGCAAAATTCAAAACCGCAACATGGCGGAAACACTTCGGTGCTCAATATTTGAGCACTTTGCGGTTGTCAGGAAGAATGCGCAGCGCTATCGCATCGATTCCCCCGTGGGTGACCCGCAGTGCTCCCTCG
>JAKLLE010000006.1 GCA_023150295.1 Giesbergeria sp.
CATTGCCATCGCGTACTTGCGCATGTCCAGGCTCAAGCATTTGCCGCTCAATCCGCTGCAACCAACATTGCCGCAGGCTGATGGATGGGTGCATCGGTGTCTTTGAGGTTGTCAAGTTCCACACAAAACGGCATAGAGCCTCGCTACTACTAGCCTCTTGATGACAGGATGCGGCGGAAGTGACGAACCTGATTACAAAAGTTGCACCACAATTGGGGGCAAAACAACCTGCTGCGAAACCACCTGCAACTATGATGGCACAAAGTGCAACACCACCTGCAAATAAACAAGGGGTTCAAAATGAAAATTAAACATTTTTTGATATTTGCGTATGCATCTTTAATCGCCCAATCAGGCTGGGCGACTGGAGGCTGCAAGATAAGCAATGATGCAAGCGGGCTACCTTATTTTACAAATGATGAGGGGTTTAATCACTGCACATCCAGCCAACAAATTGATAAAGCTGAAGAGCTAATGAAAGCCATTCAAGAAGAAATAAAATCCGGAAAAAAACCCTTAGACATTGGCGTCAAAGAAATTTACGATATATACATACTAAAGACCAAGATAAAAATCCATTGAACCCCAAGGTGATTTTCAAGGCAACGCGCCATTTTCCCGCCAGCCATGCTGCGGGAAAATTTGTTCGCAGTTGAACACACGGTGACGGCCCGCGTTGTAATTATCACCAACCGCTTGAAAGCCCGACATGCCCGACCCCCCCGCCACCCAGCTTTCCACCCTGCAGTCCGCCCTGGAATCCCACAGCCGGGGCGACCTGAGCGCCGCCGCGCTGGGCGAAGAGGCACGCGCCCAGCAAGCCCTGCTGGCCGCCCTGCCACCCCGCTACGGCGAGGTGTTGCTGAACCTGATCGACCGGCTGGAAGCCAGCGCGCTGTTCACCGAGGAGAGCTGCTCCTTCAGCCGCAAGGACCTGCTGGACCACCTGCAAACCTGGGTGGACAAGGCGCGCAGCGCGCTGCCCGGCGCTTGATCGCTATTGTTTTGATAGCTGCTAGCGCTTATTGCACGGGCGCCAGAGGCCAATTTGGCTTGAAATTTCTCGCGCTCAGCGTGCCGCCATGCCCAGCCGCGAGAGCTGCAGCGCCAGCCGCTGTAGCGCCTGCCAGGGCTGGGCGGGCCAGTCGGGGAGTTTGAGGCCCTTGACGATGCCGTCCACCTGGTGCGCCGCCTGCAGCAGGCGCGCGAGCTGCGCATCGTTGGCACGCGGCAGGATGCGTTCGTACAGCCGCTCCTTCACGCCCCAGACGCGGTTTTCGCGCAGCGCCATGGGCAGGGGCTTGCCCGCGTTCATGGCGTCTTTCACGCGCTTCAAGGCGCGGATGTCCTCGGCCAGCGCCCAGTGCACCAGCACGGGCGCCTCGCCTTCGGCCTCCAGGCCGTCGAGCATGCGCTGCACGCGCAGTACCTGGCCGCCGAGCACCGCCTCGGAGAGCTTGAACACGTCGTAGCGCGCCACGTTGAGCACGGCGGCTTCGACCTGCGCCCACGAGAGTTCCCCTGGCGGGTGCAACAGGCCGAGCTTCTGGATCTCCTGGTGCGCCGCCAGCAGGTTGCCTTCCACCCGGTCGGCAAAGAACTGCAGCGTGCGCTGCCCTTCCTCGCCCGCCGCCACGCGCTGGCCCTGCGCGCCCAGGCGCTGGGCGATCCACTGCGGGAGCTGGGCGCGCTCGATGGGGTCGATCTGCACGGCCACGCCCGCGCCGTCGAGCGCGGTGAACCAGCCGCCGGTCTTGGTGGCCTTGTCCAGGCGCGGCAGTTGCACCAGCGTGAGCGTGCTGTCGTTGCCGCGCGCGCTTTCCGCCACCTGCTGCAGCGCCACGCTGCCGTCCTTGCCGGGCTTGCCCGAGGGTATGCGGATCTCGATGATCTGCCGGTCGGCAAACAGGCTCAGACTGCCGCCCGCCGCCAGTACCGCGCTCCAGTCGAAATGCGCGCCCGCCACGGTGAAGCTGCTGCGCTCGGTGTAGCCCTGGGCGCGCGCCGCGGCGCGGATGGCGTCGGCCGCCTCCTGCTGCAGCAGGGGTTCGTCGCCGTGCAGCACATACAGCGGCGCGAGGCCGCGCTGCAGTTGCGAAGAGAGTTGGGCCAGGGCGACTTGCATGCCCGGCAGTGTATCGCCGCGCCTGCTTTCGGCTTTGAATTGCACATATCGCCATTTTTGATTGGCGATTTGCTCTGCAAGCTGCATTAACTGCGCAGGTTTCTCACTTTTCTTTGGCCGTGCCCCTGCGGAGAATGCTTCCCAGAACACAAGTCAAGGAGATGGTCATGGTGAATTACCTCGGCGTGAACAGCGTGCGCGAACTGGTGCGGCAGGTGGGGCTGGCGCGCTTCCTGCAGCAACTGGTGGACGCCATGGACAGCGACTACCGCCGCTGGGAGCAGTTCGACAAGTCGGCGCGGCACGCCATCCATTCGCCCGTGGGTGTGATCGAACTCATGCCCACCAGCGACGGGCGGTTGTACTGCTTCAAGTACGTCAACGGCCACCCCAAGAACACGGCCGAGGGGCTGCTCACGGTCACCGCCTTCGGCGTGCTGGCCGATGTGGACACGGGCTACCCGCTGCTGGTGTCCGAGCTGACGCTCACCACCGCGCTGCGCACGGCCGCCATGTCGGTGCTGGCCGCGCGGCACCTGGCCCGGCAGGAGAGCCGCCGCATGGCGCTGATCGGCAACGGCGCGCAGAGCGAGTTCCAGGCGCTGGCCTTCTACCACCTGCTGGGCATCCGCGAACTGCGCCTGTTCGACACCGACCCCGGCGCCAGCCTCAAGCTGGAACGCAACCTGGCGCGCCTGGCGTTGCCGGACCTGCACATCGAGCGCTGCGCGAGCGCGCAAGAGGCCGTGCGCGGCTGCGACATCGTGACCACGGCCACGGCCGACAAGCGCAACGCCACCATCCTGCTGCCGGAGATGATCGAGCCGGGCATGCACCTCAACGCCGTGGGCGGCGACTGCCCGGGCAAGACCGAACTGCACGCCGACATCCTGCACCGCCCCGACGCGCGCGTGGTGGTGGAGTTCGAGCCGCAGTCGCGCGTCGAGGGCGAGATCCAGCAGATGCCAGCCGACTTCGCCGTGACCGAGTTCCACCGCATCCTCACCGGCCAGGCGCCGGGCCGCCGCACGGCGCAGGAGGTGACGGTGTTCGACTCCGTGGGCTTCGCGCTGGAGGACTTCTCCGCCCTGCGCACGCTGCACGCGCTGCTGCAACAATACCCGCACCTGGGCACCCCCATCGACCTGGTGCCGCAGATGGACAACCCCAAGGACCTGTTCGGCCTGCTGCACGCCCCCGCGCCCCAGGCCCGCACCGCCCTGCAACCGGAGCCGCAAGCCGCATGACCACCACCAGCCGCCCCGCCCTCGCCGTCAGCCTGATCGGCGCCCCCACCGACATCGGCGCGGGCGCGCGCGGCGCCTCCATGGGCCCCGAGACCCTGCGCGTGGCCGGGCTGCAGGCGGCGCTCGAAGGCCGTGGCCTGCAGGTGGCGGACAGGGGCAACTTGGCCGGCCCGGCCAACCCCTGGCTGCCGCCCGTGGACGGCTACCGCCACCTGCCCCAGGTGGTGGAATGGAACCGCGCCGTGTTCGACGCAGTGCGGGACGAACTGCGCCAGGGCCGCCTGCCCGTGCTGCTGGGCGGCGACCACAGCCTGGGCCTAGGCAGCATCAGCGCCGTGGCGCGCCATTGCGCGGAAGCGGGCAAGCAACTGCGCGTGCTGTGGCTGGACGCGCACGCCGACTTCAACACCAGCGCGCTCACGCCCAGCGGCAACGTGCACGGCATGCCCGTGGCCTGCCTGTGCGGCTTCGGGCCCGAGGCGCTCACGCACCTGGCAGGCATGCCCGGCGGCGCGCCCGCGCTGCGGCCGCAGCAGATCCGCCAGATCGGCATCCGCAGCGTGGACGCGGGCGAAAAACGCTTCGTGCACGAGCAGGGGCTGGAGGTGTTCGACATGCGCTTCATCGACGAGGTGGGCATGCGCCAGACCATGCTGCAGGCACTCAGCGGCCTGGACGACAACACCCATCTGCACGTGAGCTTCGACGTGGACTTTCTGGACCCCGACATCGCCCCCGGCGTGGGCACCACCGTGCCCGGCGGCCCGACCTACCGCGAGGCGCAGCTGTGCATGGAGATGATTGCCGACAGCGGCTGCCTGGCGTCGCTGGACATCGTCGAACTGAACCCCGCCCTGGACGTGCGCAACAAGACGGCCCTGCTGGCCGTGGATTTGGTGGAGTCGCTCTTTGGCAAGAGCACGCTGATGCGGCAATAGCACCCAGGCGCCCGGTGCGCCAGGTCAGCCTGGCGTCACCCCCCGCTTCTATACTGGTGGCCTCTCCCCGCACAGGAACCCAGGTCTTGCCGGAACCACGCGCCATCACCATGGCGGCCTTCATGGCCTCGCTGACGCTGGCCGCATTGGCGGGCTGGCTGGCACCACGCTCGCGCTATGCCCTTGCACTGCGCTGGTGGGCCGCAGGGTCGGTCTGCGCATCGGGCGCAGCGCTGCTCAACGTGTCGCAAGGCCTGGTGGCACCGCAGTGGGCGCTGGTGGTGGGCAACCCGCTGATGGCGGTCGGTGTGGGCCTGCTGATCGATGGCACACACCGCCTGACTGGCCATCCCCCGCGCCGTTGGTGGTGGACCCTGCCGGCCCTGTGCCTGGTGGGCACCTCGCTGTGGTGGGGCGTGTGGTACCCCGATCTTGCTTCCCGGGTGGTGGTGTTCACCGTGGTGGTGGTGTGGCTCATGGCAGGCCTGGGGCTGGCCTTGCAGCCGCTGCGCCAGCGTGGTGTCGGTGTCGGGCTGGCCTTCGTGGCCATTGCGGCGCTGCTGCTGTCGGTGATGATGGTGGTGCGGGCCGTGTGGGCCTGGCAAGGCCTGATCCAGCCGGTGTATGCACTGGGCACGCCTTTCAACATGGTGCTGTACCTGGTGGGCTCCATGGCTTTTGTGGCCATCCAGACCGGGCTGCTGCTGGTGCACCAGTTGCTGGTGATTGAGGATCTGCGCCTGGAGGCCGAACGCGACCCGCTGACCGGCGTGCTCAACCGCCACGCGCTGGCCTCGCGCCTTCCGCTGTCGCTGGCAGGCTGGGCCTTGGTGGCGGTGGACGTGGACCATTTCAAGCAGGTCAACGACCAGCATGGCCATGCCGCCGGGGACCGGGTGCTGGCCTTTGTGGGCGAGGTGCTGCGCCGCCACCTGCGCGAGGGCGACCTGGCCGTGCGCATGGGCGGCGAGGAATTTGCCGTGCTGCTGCAAGGCATGCACACCAGCGCAGCGCAGGCCGTGGCCGAGCGCCTGCGCAACGACCTGGAACGCCTGGCAGCACAGCGCACAGGCCTGCCCATCACCGCCAGCCTGGGGGTGGCCCTGGCCACGCCGGGCACTGACTTTGCGGCGCTGTGGCGCCAGGCCGATGGCGCGCTCTACCGCGCCAAGACCCAGGGCCGCAACCGGGTGGAATGCGCCAGCGCACCGGAGGGCACACCATGATGCCCACCGCCTGGGCTTTTTTCGACCCCCGGGGCATGGGGATCACGCTGTCGCTGTCGGCGGCATTGCTGGCGCTGACACTGGTGATATCGCACCGCGCCCTGGGGCGCCGGTTGCCCGGTATGCAGCCCGCTGCCTGGGGCGTGCTGCTGGCCTCGGTGGGTTTTGCACTGAACATGCTGCAGGGCTGGCTGTTGCCAATGGTGGGGCTGGTGCTGGCAGTGGTGTGCATGGTCAGCGGCGTAGCGCTGGTGCTGGGCGGCGTGCGGCGCTTGCGTGGATTGCCCGTGGGCGCTGGGATGCTGGTTGCCGTCTGTCTGGCCAGCCTGGCCACGGCACTGTACTTTGGCGTATGGGCGCCCGACGCACGCTGGCGCATCGGTCTGCTGTCGCTGCTGCTGGCGGCCCTGGCGGTGCGCCTGACCTTCACCGCCTGGGGCGAGGCGCGTGCCCCGTTCCATGCAGGCATGCGCCTGCTGGCCTTGTTGGGCGTGGTGTTTGCGGCGCTCATGGGGCTGCGCGCCGTGGCCGCCGCGCTGGGCCAGATCGAAACCACTGTGATCCCCACGCCCTTGAATGCCGCCTCGGTGCTGGCGGCGGGCATGTCGCTCATTGGTGGCGTGGTCGGCCTGGTGCTGTTGATTTCCGGCGATTTGCTGGCCCAGGTGGAGCAACAGCGCACGCACGATCCGCTGACCGGCCTGCTCAACCGCCAGGGGCTGCGCCAGTGGGTGGGAGCGCAGGCAGCCCAGGCCCCTGTGGCCCTGGGCATGGTCGATCTGGACCACTTCAAACAGATCAACGACCTGCATGGCCATGGCATGGGCGACCAGGTCATCCGCCACCTGGCAGCGCTGCTGCAGGCCTGCGAAACCGACGGTTGCCGCGCCGCGCGCCTGGGGGGTGAGGAGTTTGTGGTGGTGGCGCTGGGGGCAGGCCATGGCACCGCGTTGCTGCAAATGCTGGAGCAGCTGCGCCAGCAGTTTGCCGAGGGCGCTCCCCACGCTGGGGCCACGCTCAGCGCCGGGTGGGCTCAGGGCACGGTGGCCGGATTTGAGGCCACGCTGCGCGAGGCCGATGCCGCCCTCTACCGCGCCAAGGAGGCCGGGCGCAACCGGGTGGAAACAGCTTTCAGCGCGGCAGCCTGACGGCCGCCAGGCGGCGCACGATCTGCTGCACGATGTCGGTCTGCATGTTGCGGTAGAGCAGCGCCTCTTCCGCCTCCTTGGCCAGCGCAATCGTCTCGCTGTAGCTGATGTCGCGGGTCTGCAGCAGTTCGGTGTCAGGAATCCACTCGCTGCCATCGGCGCCGCGCAGGCGGATGCGCACGCGCAGGCGCAACTGCAGCTCGCGCACCTGGCCCGAGGCGGTGAGGCCCACCACGGAACGCTCCTGCTGTTCGGCCAGCAGGTCGAACACGGCCTGCGCGCTGGGCAGGGTGGCGGGCTCGCGCAGCGCCTTCAGACGCCCGCCCGAGGCTTCGAGCGTGCGCTGCAGCTCACGCGCCAAGGACGAAGCCGCAGGTGCGTTGAGGAACAGCGACCCGAACGCGAATTCCGGCGCGCCGCGCAGGCGAAAGCCGCAGGCGCTCAGCAGTGCCACAGGGGCCAGGGCCAGGAAGGTGCGCCGCGCCATGCTCACACCACCACGTTCACGAGGCGGCCGGGCACCACCACTACGCGCTTGGGATGGGCGCCGCCCGCATGGGCCGCAAAGGCCTCGCTGGCCAGGGCGATGCGCTCGATCTCGGCCTTGTCGGCTGCCGCAGGCACCTGGATGGAACCGCGCAGCTTGCCGTTGACCTGGAGCATGAGTTCGATTTCGTCCTGCACCAGCGCACCCGCATCCACTTGCGGCCATGGCGCATCAAGCAGGTCGCCCAGGTGGGCGGCGTAGCCCAGTTCGCTCCAGAGCTGGTGCGTGATGTGCGGTGTGGCGGGGTACAGGCAGCGCAGCAGAATGCCGAAGCCCTCGATCAGCGCGACGCTGGCGCCCTCGCTGTCCCAGTCCTTGAAGTCCTCCAGCGCGTTGAGCATCTTCATCGCGCCCGAGACCACGGTGTTGTACTGCATGCGCTGGTAGTCGTAGTCCACCTGCTTGAGCACGGTGTGGATTTCCAGCCGCAGGGCCTTGGCCTCTTTGCCAAATTTCACATCATTTATGGCTTTTGCGCCCGCTACGCTTGCGTCAGCAGCTATCTTATCGATAGCAAACAGCTTGGCACCGAAGTTCCACACGCGGCGCAGGAAGCGGTAGCTGCCCTCCACTGCAGCGTCGTTCCACTCCAGCGTGGCCTCGGGCGGCGCGGTGAACATGGTGTACAGGCGCGCGGTGTCGGCACCGTATTTTTCGATCAGGTCCTGGGGATCGACGCCGTTGTTCTTGGACTTGGACATGGTGCCCACGCCCTCGTAGTCGATGGCGGTGCCCACGGGCAGGTCGCCCACGGCGTTCTTCAGCTTGGCGCCGGTGACCTTGCCGCTGTCGTCCACCACATGCTCCACGTCGTGCGGCCAGAAGTATTCCTTGCCGCCCTTCTCGCCCTTGCGCGAGTAGATGTGGTTCAGCACCATGCCCTGCGTGAGCAGCTTGGTGAAGGGCTCATCGACCTTGACCAGCCCCAGGTCGCGCATGACCTTGGTCCAGAAGCGTGCGTACAGCAGGTGCAGGATGGCGTGCTCGATGCCGCCGATGTACTGGTCCATGGGCATCCAATAGTCGGCGCCGCCCGCCACCATCTTCTCGCCGTTCTTCGGGTCGCAGTAGCGCATGAAGTACCACGAGCTGTCCACGAAGGTATCCATGGTGTCGGTCTCGCGGCGCGCGGCCTTGCCGCAACAGGGGCAGGTCACGCCGGCATGGAAGGCTTCGCTCTTGACCAGCGGGTTGCCCGAGCCGTCGGGCACCAGGTCCTGCGGCAGCACCACGGGCAGGTCCTTCTCGGGCACGGGCTGCGGGCCGCAGTCTGCGCAGTGGATGATCGGAATCGGCGTGCCCCAGTAGCGCTGGCGCGAGATGCCCCAGTCGCGCAGGCGCCAGGTGGTCTTGAGTTCGCCCAGGCCCTTTTCGCCCAGCGCATGGGCCACGGCGGCCACGGCGTCCTTGTAGGACAGACCGCTGAAGCTGTCGGAGTTGACCGTCACGCCGCGCTGCTTGTCGGCGTACCAGTCCCGCCACTGGTGGTAGTTGAAGGTTTCGCCGTCGACCAGCACCACCTGCTTGATCTCGATGCCGTACTTGAGCGCGAAGGCAAAGTCGCGCTCGTCGTGCGCGGGCACGCCCATCACTGCGCCGTCGCCATAGGACATGAGCACGTAGTTGCCCACCCACACCTCGACCGGCAGGCCGGTGAGCGGGTGCGTCACGCTCAGGCCCGTGCGCAGGCCCTCTTTCTCCTTGAGGGCCATTTCGGCCTCGGTGGTGCCGCCCTTCTTGCATTCCTCGATGAAGGCGGCGAGCTGCGGGTTGCGGCGTGCGGCATGCTGGGCCAGCGGGTGCTCGGGCGCCACGGCGCAGAAGGTCACGCCCATGATGGTGTCGGCGCGCGTGGTGAACACGTACATGCGCCCGTCCTGGATCAGCGCGCCGTCCTCGCCCCGGATGTCGTGCGTGAAGGCAAAGCGCACGCCCTCGCTCTTGCCGATCCAGTTTTCCTGCATCAGCCGCACCTTGTCGGGCCAGCCGGTCAGCGTGGCCTTGTCGTTGCCGATCTGGACATGGTCCAGCAGCTCCTGGGCGTAGTCGGAGATCTTCAGGTAGTAACCGGGGATCTCGCGCTTTTCCACCACGGCGCCGGTGCGCCAGCCCTTGCCATCGATCACCTGCTCGTTGGCCAGCACGGTCTGGTCCACCGGGTCCCAGTTCACCACCTGGGTCTTGCGGTAGGCGATGCCCTTTTCCAGCATCTTGAGGAACAACCACTGGTTCCAGTGGTAGTAGTCGGGGTCGCAGGTGGCGACCTCGCGGCTCCAGTCAATGGCCAGCCCCATCGCCTGCATCTGCTTCTTCATGTAGGCGATGTTTTCGTAGGTCCACTGGGCGGGCGGCACGCCGTTCTTCAGCGCGGCGTTCTCGGCGGGCAGGCCGAAGGCGTCCCAGCCCATGGGCATGAGCACGTTGTAGCCGCTCATGCGCAGCTGGCGCGTGAGCATGTCGTTGATGGTGTAGTTGCGCACATGGCCCATGTGCAGCTTGCCGCTGGGGTAGGGCAGCATGGAGCAGGCGTAGAACTTCTTCTTGTCCGCGTCTTCGGTCACGCGGTAGGCGTCGTTGGCCGTCCAGTGGGCCTGCGCGGCGCGCTCGACCTCGGTGTGTTGGTATTTGTCTTGCATGAATGCCTGCAACAGAGGGTGGATGGCCGCAGCATGCGGCCCTGCCCGGATTTTAGGCGCTGGCGGTGGGCCGCTCAGCGCATGGGGGTAGAGGGCGCGGGCGCAGCCGCGGGGTCGGCCACGAAGCCGATGCGCTGGAGTCCGGCGGCATGCGCCGCTCCCATGACTTCGACCACGCGGCCGTAGGGCACGGCAGCGTCGGCGCGCAACTGCAGTTCGGTGTCGGGGGCCGCCTGCGCCACCTCGCCCAGGCGGCGGGCCAGCGCGGCGGTCGTTGGCACAGGCTGGTCGTCCACGAACAACTGGCCTTCGCGGTTCAGCACCAGGGTGAGCGCGCGCGGCGCCGCAGCGGGCGCCGTGCCTTCTGCACGTGGCAGGTCGAGCCGAATGGAGCTGGCCAGCAAGGGCGCGGTGAGAATGAAGATGACCACCAGCACCAGCATCACGTCCACCAGCGGCGTCATGTTGATCTCGCTCATGGGCTCAGCCCCACGGGTGCGTTCCAGGCGGCCAAATGCCATGGTGTGCCCTGCCTGCTCAGGCGTCCTCGGCCGGGGCCTGCGCCGCCGTACCCAGAAGCAGCTCGCGCAGGTCCAGCGCAAAGCCTTCCAGGTCGGCCTCGATGCGGGCCACGGCGCGGCCGAAGCCGTTGTAGGCCAGCACGGCCGGAATCGCCACGGCCAGGCCTGCGGCAGTCATGACCAGGGCCTCGCCCACCGGCCCGGCCACGCGGTCGATGCTGATCTGGCCTGCCCCGGCAATTTCGGTCAGCGCATGGTAGATGCCCCACACAGTGCCCAGCAGGCCCACGAAAGGCGCCGTAGAGCCCACGGTGGCCAGCAGCACCTGGCCGAATTGCAGCTTGGCCAACACGATGTGCAGCGCATCACGCAACACCCTGGTGAGCTGCTGGCTGCGGCTTCCCGCCTGGGCCAACGTACCCGCGCCCTGCGCAGTGGCTACTGAACCAGCGGCATCGACCAGGGGCAGCACCAGGGCTTCGCGGTCGAACGCAGACAGCGTTCGACGGGCAGCGTCCATGCCTGGCGCCTGCCAGAACGCAGCCAGGCAGCGCGCCACATCGGTGCGGCCACGTTGCAGCAATCGGGCCTTCCAGGCAATGACCACCCAGCTTGCCACCGACATGGCCAGCAGCGCCAGCGCCGTGGCCTGGGTCACGACATCGCCCTGGCGCCACCAGTGCAGCCAATCCATGTCAGCCCCCAATGGCGCCGCGATATGCGAGCAGCTGCCGCAACCGGCGCAGTCCAGACCAGCAAACGCCGCGCAAGGGCCGCCCCGCCGCGCTGGCGTCGTCCCCCTGCCCGCAGCGCACAGCGCTGCGAGAGCGGGGGGAAGCGGCGCAGCCGCTCAGGGGGGTGTTCACGCCAGCCCCAGCACGTCGAACATGTCGAACATGCCATGGGCCTTGCCGCGCAGGAAGCGCACTGCGCGCAGGCTGCCCTGGGCGTAGGTGGCGCGGCTGGAGGACTTGTGCGTGATCTCGATGCGCTCGCCGGTGCCCGCGAACAGCACGGTGTGGTCACCCACGATGTCGCCGCCGCGGATGGTGGCAAAGCCGATGGAGGACGGATCGCGCTCGCCGGTCACGCCTTCGCGGGCATAGACGGCGCAGTCCTTGAGGTCGCGGCCCAGCGCACCGGCGATGACCTCGCCCATCTTGAGCGCAGTGCCCGAGGGCGCATCGACCTTGTGGCGGTGGTGCGCCTCGATGATCTCGATGTCGTAGCCGGTGGACAGCGCCTTGGCCGCCATCTCCAGCAGCTTGAGCGTGACGTTCACGCCCACGCTCATGTTGGGCGCCATGACGATGGCCGCGCGCTGCGCATGGGCGGCGATGTCGGCCTTCTGCGCGTCGGTAAAACCTGTGGTGCCGATGACGGCCTGCACGCCCAGTTCGCGGCACACGGCCAGATGGGCCAGCGTGCCCTCGGGGCGGGTGAAATCGATCAACACCTCGGCGTTCTGCAGCCCCTGGTGCAGATCGGCAGTGATCTGCACGCCGCTGGCGACCCCCAGAAACGCCGTGGCGTCCGAACCGATGGCGGGGCTGGAGGGCACATCCAGCGCACCGGCCAGCACGCAGTCGCCGCTGGCGCGCACGGCCTCAATCAACATGCGGCCCATGCGGCCTGAGGCCCCGGCCACCGCCACGCGGTAGGGGGCATGGGGAATAGCGGGGGAGGAAGTCCCTGTCATAGCGTTCCTTGGAAGCGATGGCACCAGCGCATCAAGCGCGGCTTCAGCGGGTGCCGGATTCGAGCGGTGGATAGCGGGTGGCCGTGGGCGCCGGAGCGGCCTGCTGCTCTGCGGCCTTGGAGGACGCCTGGGGCGCAGGGAATTTGGCCAGCTGCTCCTCGGTGGCTTCGAGCGGCAACGGTTTGCGTTTGCCCTTGCGGGTGTCGAGCGAGGCGACGAACTCGCTCTCGGTCGGCATTTCATCGCCTTCGAAGCGCTCCAGGACATCGCCCTTGAAGAACACGGTCAGTTTGCGCGACTGCACCGGTTGTCCTGGCCGCTGGAGGGAAAAAACATACTCCCAGCGATCGGCGTGGAACAGGCTGGTCACCAGGGGCGTGCCCAGGATTTCGCGCACCTGCTGGCGGCCCATGCCGGTTTGCAGGGCCTCGACCTGTTCGCGCGAGATGAAATTGCCCTGCACCACATCCACCTTGTAGGGTGTCACGACGCTGGCAACGCGCGTGCTCACGCCGTCGAAACTGCCGCAAGCGGCCAGGCTGGTCCCGAGCAGCAGGATCGCTCCCAGGCGGGCACTGAAAAAAGCGTTGGCGGGCATGGAAAAAGGCCAGAGGATATGATGCAAGCCATTGTAGCGGCAGGCCCCATTGCAACGCGGCACACCACCCAACCCCCAACCCTTGCCATGTCCAACATCGACGAACTCAAGAGCACCGGCCTCAAGGCCACGCTGCCCCGGCTCAAGATCCTGGAGATCTTCCAGAAAGGCGCGCAGCGCCACATGACGGCGGAAGATGTGTTCCGGGTGCTGCTGCAGGAGCATTCGGACATCGGCCTGGCCACGGTGTACCGCGTGCTCACCCAGTTTGAACAGGCGGGCATTCTGAGCCGCAGCAATTTCGAAAGCGGCAAAGCCGTTTACGAGCTGAACGAAGGCAAGCACCACGACCACTTCATCTGCACCGCCTGCGGCAAGGTGGAGGAGTTTTTCGACGCCGACATCGAAAAGCGCCAGCAGAGCGTGGCCAAGTCCAAGGGCTGGGTCATCCAGGATCACTCAATGGCACTGTACGGCCTGTGCGCCCAGTGCGCCGCGCAGCAGCGCGGCAGGTAAGCACGCGGCGCGTCAGCCGCCCTTGTCCATGGCGCGCCGGTGGCGCTCCACAAACTCCTGGTAGGTGTCGATCCCGCGCAGCTGCAGGATGGTGTTGCGCACGGCGGCCTCCACCAGCACGGCGATGTTGCGCCCGGCCACCACCTGAATCACGACCTTGAGCACCGGAACGCCCAGCACGTCCTGGGTCAACGGCTCGTAGGGTAGCCGCTCGTAGTTGCGCTCCAGCGTTTCCTTGCGCACCAGGTGCACGATGAGCTTGAGACGCATCTTGCGGCGCACGGCTGTCTCGCCAAAGATGGCGCGGATGTCCAGCAGGCCGATGCCACGCACTTCCAGCAGGTTTTGCAGCAGCTCCGGGCATTTGCCCTCGATGGTGGTCTGGTTGATGCGGAACAGATCGACGGCATCGTCGGCCACCAGCCCGTTTCCGCGTGAAATCAGCTCCAGCCCCAGTTCGCTCTTGCCCAGGCCGGACTCGCCCGTAATGAGCACGCCCAGGCCCAGGATGTCCATGAACACGCCGTGCATGGTGGTGCGGTCGGCAAAGTGCTTGGACAGGTAGGCGCGCAGCACGTCGATGACGAAGGCCGCCGACTCGCGCGTGGCGAACATCGGAATCTGGGCGCGCTCGCACATGGACACCAGCTCATCGGGCGCCACCTGGTCGTCTGCCAGCACCAGCACCGGCGGCTCCAGCGTGACGATGCGCGACACCCGGCGCTTGCAGTCCTCGCCGGTCGCGTTGGCCACGTAGGCGATCTCGCGCTCGCCCAGAACCTGTGCGCGGTAGGGGTGGATGTAGTTGAGGTAGCCCACCAAATCTGCGCCCGAGCGCGCCGAGCGCACGGCCACTTCATCAAAGCGGCGTTCCGATGCCCCCAGGCCCGCCACCCACTCCCACTTGAGCAGGCCGCGAAATTCCTCAAAGAGGACATCGGCGCTGACGACGTTGGGCTTCACGGACAGTGGGCAGCGCTGGGCGGTGGGCTCAGGCTGTCTGGGTGGACTGCCAGCCCGCGATCATGCGGTGCAGCTCGACCGCGTCGGTGCAGCCCTTGATTCTTTCGCGCAACGGGCCGTCGCTGAGCAACTCCGCGATCTCGGAAAGAATCTCCAGGTGCTTCTGCGTTGCCGCCTCGGGCACGAGCAGAAAAATCAGCAAGCCCACGGGCTGCTCATCGGGTGCGTCAAACCCGATGGGCTGCGCCAGCTGGAACACCGCTGCCATGGGAGCCTTGAGGCCCTTGATGCGCCCATGCGGAATGGCCACGCCATGCCCCAGACCCGTGGAGCCCAGGCGCTCGCGCGCAAACAGGCTGTCGGTGATCAAGGCCCGCGACAGCCCGTGCAGACTCTCGAACAGGAGTCCTGCTTCTTCAAAAGCGCGTTTTTTGCTGGTGGCGTCAACGCTCACGAGCACTTGGTCGGCAGGCAGGATGGAGGATAGGCGGTTCATGGCAGTTTCCGGGGGCGATTATGCACCGCTTGGAACAAACGCTCACAATTGATGCGCCAAAGCCGATTCGGGCCCTCGGCGCCCCCCATAGAAAAACCGCCCAGAGGGGCGGTTGGGGCGTCGGTGGCACGGGCCACCCATTGCACACAGGCCGGTAGGCTCACGCCGCCATCCTGCGGCGGGCATCCGAATGGTGATCCTGGATGCGGTCTTTGTGGCGCATGACCTGCCGATCCATCTTGTCCACCAGCTCATCCACGGCGGCGTAAAGGTCGGCATGGGAGCTTTCCGCGAACAGGTCGGTTCCCTTGACGTGGATATTGCATTCGGCGCGCTGGCGCTTTTCCTTTTCCTTTTGCTTTTCAACAGTGAGCAGAACCTTGACATCGACCACCTGGTCGAAATGCCGGGTGATCCGGTCTAGTTTGGTGGTGACATAGCCGCGCAGGGCGGGGGTGACTTCGAGATGATGACCGCTGATCGTCAGATTCATAAACAGGTCTCCTGTAGCACTCGGAAGATAGGCGCCGCCACAGCACACCCCGTGGCGACCCGCCAGTCGGCAGCAACCGCCTGCCGTGTTTTCACTATGCGCCCGGCCAAGGCCAAATGCAATCCCATACCGGGGTGGGCCAGCGGGTTTTCCCGCCGCAGGTGCCAAGCGGCGCAAAACGGCGCACAATGGCTGGGTTCCCACCCGCGCAGCACCTGTGAACGCCACCCAGGCCCGGCTGCATCGCCGCATACAATGCGCAGGCCCCGTGGGCCCCAGTCTGCCGCACGGTGGAACCCTCTCGCGCACACCCCTGACAGCGTTTTTTCATGAACCTCCCGTCCAGCCCCACCGCCCTGCACACCTCTGCCCTCAGCTCCCTGCCCCTGCTGGCACGCGGCAAGGTGCGCGACAACTACGCCGTGGGCACCGACCGCATTCTGATGGTGGCCAGCGACCGCATTTCGGCCTTCGACGTGATCATGGGCGAGCCCATTCCGGGCAAGGGTGAACTGCTGACCCAGATGGCGCTGTTCTGGTTCGACAAGCTGGGCCACCTGTGCCCCAACCACCTGACCGGCGAAGCGCCCGAGAGCGTGGTCAGCCCGACAGAGGCCGCGCAGGTGCGCGGCCGCTCCATGCTGGTGCAGCGCCTGCAGCCCATTCCGGTGGAAGCCGTGGTGCGCGGCTACCTGGCCGGCAGCGGCTGGAAGGAGTACCAGGAGAGCCAGTCCGTGTGCGGCGTACCCCTGCCCGCAGGCCTGACCAACGCGGCCAAGCTGCCCAGCCCCATCTACACCCCTGCGGCTAAGGCCGCCGTGGGCGAGCATGACGAGAACATCACCTTCGAGCGTACGGTGGAGATGATCGGCCCCGAACTGGCCGCAAAAATCCGCGACGTGAGCCTTGCCATCTACCAGGCCGCCGCAGAAATGGCGCTGGCCAAGGGCATGATCATTGCCGACACCAAGTTCGAGTTCGGCCTGGATCCGCAAGGCCGTCTGGTGCTGATGGACGAGGTGCTCACCCCCGACAGCTCGCGCTACTGGCCTGTGGAAGGCTACGCTCAGGCCCTGGCCCAGGGCGAAAACCCACCCAGCTACGACAAGCAGTTCCTGCGCGACTGGCTGGAGCAGGCCAAGGTCAACGGCAAGCCCTGGGACAAGACCGCCCCTGCGCCGCGCCTGCCGCAGGAGGTGATCGAAAAGACCGCAGCCAAGTACCGCGAGGCACTGGAGCGCCTGACAGGCTGAGCCCCCTGGCACCGCCCGGCCGGGCGATGTAGTAACCGGCTAACACCACAGACCGCGCCAACGCCGCAAGAATGCGGACTCCTACGTCAAAACCCCAGGAGACACGCATGGCCGGAAAGAAGATTCTGATGATCTGTGGCGACTACTGCGAGGACTACGAGACCATGGTGCCCTTCCAGGCACTGCTGGCCGTGGGCCACCAGGTGCACGCCGTATGCCCCGACAAAAAGGCGGGCGAGCAGATCAAGACCGCGATCCACGATTTCGAGGGTGCCCAGACCTACAGCGAGAAGCCGGGGCACCACTTCACCCTCAACGCCAGCTTTGCCGAAGTGCAGCCCCAGGACTACGACGCCCTGGTGCTGCCCGGCGGACGCGGGCCGGAGTACCTGCGCACCTACCCCGCCGTGGTGGCGGCCGTGCGGCATTTTTTTGAGACCGACAAGCCCGTGGCGGCCATCTGCCACGCCGCGCAATTGCTGGCGGGCGCGGGCGTGCTCAAGGGCCGCAGTTGCTCGGCCTACCCAGCCTGCCGTGCCGAGGTAGAGCTGGCCGGTGGCCGGTACGCCGACATTGCCGTGGACAAGGCACACACCGACGGCAACCTGGTCAGCGCCCCGGCCTGGCCCGCGCACCCGGACTGGATTGCGCAGTTCCTTTCGGTGCTGGGCACGCGCATCACCCATTGAGGAAAGCGTCCATCTCCGGCAAGATGGGGCCACCCCACCCCGGAGACTCCCGCCATGTGCCAGGTCTTTATCAGCGCCGACCCCGCCCTCTACACGTGCCGCGCACGCTCGGTACGGCTGCACGGGGTGGCCACCAGCATCCGGCTGGAAAACCTGTTCTGGCAGGTGCTGGAGGAGATTGCCGCGCGCGACGGCATGGGCGTGCCCCAGTTGTGCGCGCGCCTGCACGACGAACTGCTGGCCGAGCGCGGCAGCGTGGACAACTTTGCGTCGTTTCTGCGCGTTTGCTGCGGGCGCTACCTGGCGCTGCAGCTCTCGGGCGGCATTCCGCAGGACCGCTCGATTCCCATCCGCAGCCTCAACCCCAGCCGGGTGCTGGCTACGGAGGGCGTGCCTGCCACGCCGCACCTGGGGTTGGCACGCCAGGCCGCGTGAAGGCGGCAGGCGCTCAGCTCAACACCACGCTGGACAGGCGCCGGCGGTAGCTGGCTACCACGGGGTCTTCGGGCGGGATCTGGCCTTCGGCGACCTTGGGCTTGGGCGGCTCGATGATTTCGAGGATGGAGACGTAGGCCTTGCGCGCGGCTTCGTCGCTCCAGCCCTTGTCGCGCATGAGGATTTCGAGCAACTCGTCCATCGCCTCCTGCCAGCGCTGGTGGGCCATGAGCCAGCGGGCGCGGGCAAAGCGGGCCTCGAAATCGCGCCGGTTGGCAGCAATTTTTGCATCAAATTCGGCCAAAGCGCTTTCTGGATGTGCGCCCATAGCTATAAAATCTATAGCGTTCATCCAGTCCTTGAGCGCCCCCAGTCGACGCGATCCAGTGGCCTTGGCGATGACCGGGGCAAAGGCAACCTTGGCGTCGTCGTCACGGCCCAGTTGCAGCAGCAGCTTGACGTAGTCGAAGCGCGCTTCGTCGTTGGCGGGGTCGGTGGCCACGGCGTGCTGGAGCTTTTCGAGCGCGGCATCGGTGTCGCCGCTGGCCAGGGCGTCCTGGGCCTCTTCCTCCTCGGCTTCCGCCAGGGCTTCTTCGGCGCTGGGCACGTGGCGGTCCAGGAACTCGCGCACCTTGCCCTCGGGCAGCGCGCCGGTGAAGCCATCCACAGGCTGGCCGTTCATCAGCAGCACGCAGGTGGGAATGCTGCGGATGCCGAACATGGCAGCGATCTGCTGCTCGGTGTCGGAGTTGATCTTGGCCAGCACAAAACGGCCCGCGTACTCGGCCTCCAGCTTTTCGAGCACGGGCCCCAGGGTCTTGCACGGGCCGCACCAGGGTGCCCAGAAGTCCACCAGCACGGGCACGTTCATGGAGGCGGCAATGACCTCGGTTTCAAAGTTTTCTACGGTGATGTCGATCATGTGGCAAGGGCCCTTCCCCGGCAGTGGGTGGCAAAAAGTAAAATCGCGGGTTCACACTCTGCGGCAGGCGGCCAGCGCGCCGCTGCACACACTATGAAACCCATCCAGATCGGTGTGGTCATGGGCTCCAGCAGCGACTGGGAGACCATGCAGCACGCAGTCGAGATTCTCCAGCAATTCGGCATCGGCCACGAGGCCCGCGTGGTCTCGGCCCACCGCATGCCCGACGACATGTTCGCCTACGCCGAAGCCGCCGCAGGCCGTGGGCTCAAGGCCATCATCGCCGGAGCGGGCGGCGCAGCCCACCTGCCGGGCATGATTGCGGCCAAGACCACCGTACCCGTGCTGGGCGTGCCGGTGGCCAGCCGCCACCTGCAGGGCGTGGATTCGCTACACAGCATTGTGCAGATGCCCAAGGGCATTCCGGTGGCCACCTTCGCCATTGGCACCGCCGGTGCAGCCAACGCAGCGCTGTTCGCCGTGGCGCTGCTGGCCACTGAAAACCCCGCGCTGCGCCAGCAGCTCGACGCCTTCCGCGCCGCACAGACCGAAGCCGCGCGCGCCATGACCTTGCCGCCCACCGCCCCATGAGCGCCCACCCCATCCGCTATTTGCCGCCCGGCAGCACGCTGGGCGTGCTGGGCGGCGGCCAACTCGGCCGCATGTTCGTGCACGCGGCGCAGGCCATGGGCTACTTCACGGCCGTGCTCGACCCCGATCCGGACAGCCCTGCCGGGCGGGTGAGCCACCATCACATCCAGACCGGCTACCAGGACCCCGAGGGCCTGGCCCAAATGGCGCAGCTGTGCGACGCCATCAGCACCGAATTCGAGAACGTGCCTGCCGTTTCGCTGGCCGCACTGGCCGGGCAATGCGCCGTGGCCCCGGCGGCACGTGCGGTGTCGGTGGCGCAGGACCGCGCGCTGGAAAAGGCCCATTTCGTGCGCTGCGGCGTGCCCTGCGCGCCCCATGCGGTGATTGAGTCGGCGGCGCAGCTGCCGGGGGTGTCCGCCGATCTGCTGCCCGGCATCCTCAAGACCGCCCGCCTGGGCTACGACGGCAAAGGCCAGGTGCGGGTGCAAAGTGCTGCCGAACTGGCCGCCGCCTGGGAGGCGCTGGGCCGCGTGCCCTGCGTGCTCGAAAAAATGCTGCCGCTGCAGTCCGAATGCTCGGTGATCGTGGCGCGCGGCGCCGACGGCCAGACCGTGCACCTGCCCGTGCAACGCAACCTGCACCGCGACGGCATTCTGGCGGTGACCGAGGTTTATGAGCGAAATCTGCCTCCAGCGCTTACCCAGCAAGCGGCAGGCGCTGCAATTTCGATAGCAAACGGCCTGGACTATGTGGGCGTGCTGTGCGTGGAGTTCTTTGTGCTGCAGGACGGCAGCCTGGTGGTCAACGAAATCGCACCGCGCCCGCACAACAGTGGCCACTACAGCCAAAACGCCTGCGACGTGTCGCAGTTTGAGCTGCAGGCGCGCACCCTCGCTGGCCTGCCCCTGGTGCAACCGCGCCAGCACAGCCCGGCAGTCATGCTCAACCTGCTGGGCGACCTGTGGTTTGCCCAGGGCGGCAGCACACCGCGCACGCCACCCTGGAACGCCGTGCTGGCCTTGCCCGGGGCCCACCTGCACCTGTACGGCAAGACGCAGGCCAAGCACGGACGCAAGATGGGGCACCTGAACATCACCGCCCCCACCGCCGAGGCCGCACGCGCCACAGCGCTGCAGGCAGCGGCCCTGCTGGGCATCGCCCCTTTTTGACGCACCATGATTCTGGACGGCTCCCTGCCCGCATCGGTGGCCTCTGCAGCCCAGGCGCTGCGCAGCGGTGCGCTGGTGGGCCTGCCCACCGAAACGGTGTACGGCCTGGCGGCCGACGCCAGCAGCGACGCCGCCGTGGCGCAGATCTTTGCCGCCAAGGGCCGGCCCAGCGACCACCCGCTGATCGTGCACGTGGCCGACGCCTCGGGCATTGCACACTTTGCGCGCGAGGTACCCGCCTTTGCCCAGGCCCTGGTCGACGCCTTCTGGCCCGGCCCGCTCACGCTCATCCTGCCGCGCCTGGAGGGCGTGGCAACAGCCGCCACCGGCGGACAGGACAGCGTGGGACTGCGCTGCCCCGCCCACCCCGTGGCCCATGCCGTACTGCAGGCCTGCGCTGCGCCGGGTGATGGCCCCGAACTGGGCGGCCCGCCCGTGTGGGGGCTGGCCGCGCCCAGCGCCAACCGCTTTGGCCGCGTGAGCCCGACCACCGCCCTGCATGTGCAGGAGGAACTGGGCCAGGGCCTGCTGGTGCTGGACGGCGGCCCCTGCGGCGTGGGCATCGAATCGACCATCGTGGACTGCACGCGCGGCGTGCCCGTGCTGCTGCGGCCCGGCGCCATCACGCGTGCGCAGATTGCAGCGGCCTGCGGCATTGAACCGCTATCAAAAGAGGAGCTTCCAGCGCTCACTCCACGGGCCTCAGGCACGCTGGAGGCCCACTATGCCCCGAGCGCCAAGGTGCGCCTGATGGACGCCAAGGCCCTGCAAACCGCCCTGGACCTGCTGGGCGCCGATGCCGCGCACCTTGCGGTGTACGCGCGCGCGCCGCTGCGCAGCCCCTCCAGCCAGGTGCTGATTCGGCGCATGCCCGACGATGCGCAGGCCACCGCGCGCCAACTGTTTGCCGTGCTGCGCAGTTTTGACGATGCGGGCGTGCGCCTGATCTGGGTCGAACCCCCGCCGGACACGCCCGCCTGGGAGGGCGTGCGCGACCGATTGCAGCGCGCGGCAGCGGCCTGACGACCCAGCGCCCCGCCCTTTACATGGCTTGACACGGCATCGTTACACTCAACCCACTTTTTCGGAGATCACTATGGCAGCAAATTGGATGCGTCGCAGCTTGTTGGCGGTCGCATGCGCATCGGCCGCGCTCTTGGCGGCCTGCGGTTCCAGCACCACCGAGTCGGCGATCACGCCCGAGCGCTTCATCGCCTTTGGCGACGCGTTCAGCGATGCCGGGCAAAAGGGTTCGCTCTACACGGTCAACAACGGCACGGTCAACAACTGGACGGTGCAGCTGGCCTCGCGCTACGGCAAGACGGTGGCGCCTGTGTCCACCGGCGGCCTGAGCTACGCCCAGGGCAATGCACGCATCGCCAGCAAGCCCGACGCGGCGGGCAACGCAAGCACGCCCACCATCACCGAGCAGATCGACAGCTTTCTGGCCAGCAAGACCTTTGCGGCCAACGACATCGCTGTGGTCAACGGCGGCATCAGCGACCTGGTCGTCGGCATGGCTGCCGTGCAGGCAGGAACGCTCAGCAGCACTGATTTCGTGGCGCAGGCCAAGCAGAACGGCCAGGCCCTGGCTGCACAGGTGCGCAGACTGGTCACCGCCGGTGCGCCCCATGTGGTGGTGGCTGGCACCTACGATTTGAGCAAGACGCCCTGGGCCATCGGGATCAAGCAGGAGTCCTTGCTGGCCGATGCCAGCCTGCGCTTCAACGAGCAGTTGCTGATTGCACTCAACGACCTGGGCGACAAGGTGCTGTACGTGGACGCCGCGTACTATGTCAACCTCTACACCTCCGTGCCAGGCGCTTATTACTTCACCAATGCCACCGAGCCGGTGTGCACGTCGGTGGATGCGGGCAACGGCATCGGCATCGGTGCGGGCCAGGTGAATTCGGCGCTGTGCACGGCCTCTACCCTGGTGTCCGGCGCCAGCGTGGACGCCTATGTGTTTGCCGACAAGGTGTACCTCAGCCCGTCCGCACACCGCCAGTTTGGCAACTACGCCTACGACAGGCTGCGCGCGCGCTGGTAAGCCTTTTCCGCCTGGCAACGCAAAACGCCCCCGATCTGGGGGCGTTTTGCTTGGGGGTGTGGCGCTTGGGGTGCCGCGCTTGCGTTCCCGGGCTCAGAACCGGTAGGCCAGTCCCACGGTGAACACGTTGGGGTTCAGCTTCACATCGATGTGCTGGCCGGTGGACAAGGTGTTGCGCGTTTTCACAAAGGTCTTGTAGTAGGCCAGGTCCAGTGACCAGCGCTCGTTCAATGCCACTGCCACGCCGATTTGCGCAGTCAGGCCAAAGCGCGATTCGGCCTGCAGCAGTGTGGGCCGGGCCGGGGTTCCACCCGTCAGGCCCGTCAGCGCGGCGGTGCCGCGTTCCTTGAAGAACTTGGCATAGGTCAGGCCCAGCCCCAGATAGGGGCGCCATTGGGCGTCGGCCTGCTGAAAGCGGTACTGCAGGGCCACGGTAATGGGCAATGCCTTGACCTCTCCCAGCTTGCCCACACCCGCGATGGCGCCTGCGCCCACGGTGTCGTGCTTGAACGGCAGGGCCAGCGGAACATCGACCATCCAGTGGTCCGTGAGCATGTAGCCCACCCCTCCCGAGAGCTGCGTGTCCGCCTCCACATCGACCTTGGTGCCCGCAAAGCTGGGGGCTGTCAGGTCACCGCTGCTGACTTGGGGGGCGATGTGGGTGAGCCCTCCGCGTACCAGCCAGCTGCCAGCGCTTTGTGCCTGTGCGGTGGTGCCCAGGGCGCAGACCAGCGCTGCGCCCATCCAATGCAGAAACTGTGTGTTTTTCATGGTGTTTCCTTTGGGAGCAGTGGCTTACAACCAGCCGGCCTGGGCCAGCGTGCGCGAGACGAGTTGGCCCAGCAGCTGGTGACCGTAGGGGGTGGGGTGGAAGCTGTCCGAGAAGGCGTAGGTTTTCCACCAGTCCGCGCCACCCGTGGCGCCAGTGGGCGGGGGAAGGGCCGACAGCGCGGTAGCCGTGCAGGTGGCGAACGTGTAGGAAGGCAGGCCGTCGCTGCCGACCCCGGTGATGGGACACACGGTGTCCTTGGCGTTGGTGAGGCCGAACTGAACGGGATTGGCCACCTGGTCGTTGAGCGAGGTGTAGAAGTCCACCACCACCACCTTGGCGTTGCCCTGGAAACCCTTGGCAAGCTGTGCATTGAAGGCCTGCACCCAGCCTTGCGCGAGCGCACGCACCTGTTCGCTGGCGGCGGCACCGGCCGCAGCGGCCACGCCGGCCAGGAGCTGCTGCACGCGCGGCGTCTTGTCGATACCCGGCATGTTGAGGACGGCGACCCTCATGGCGCCCTTGCCCAGGGCATCCTTCTCGATGGCCATGCGGAACTTGTCGGCCAGTGCCTGCATGTAGGCACCACCAATCTGTGCGGTCCCGGTCGCACCTGAGGCCAGCGCAGCGTCCACGGTCGCCGCTGGCAGCAGCGTGCTCAGCAAGGCTCGGTAGCCCGCTGCGCCGTCTTTGGAGGCCGAAAGGTAAGCGCCCAGCAGGTCGGCCGCATCGTTGCCGCCGCCGTCGGCCAGGAGCAGGTCACCCGCCCCATAACCTACCGCACCCGCGTTGGCAAGCTGCTGTGTGATGGACACAGGCGATGTGGGGGCCGTGAAATTGTTGATGCGCCCGCCGCCGATGGCATGATTGGTGCACCCCGCCGCCTGGTTGAAGCTGCTGCCCGTGAAGATGTAGCGAGGGCACAGCGTCACGCCATAGCTGCTGGCAACGCGCTCGGGCCAGATTGCGGTGGAACCCGGCCCGGTGGGGGCCGCGCCCTGCACCGTGAACTTGAGGCCAAAGGTGCCACTGTCGGCCAGACTGTCCCCCACCACCTTGACGCTGGTGACTGGCGCCACAGGCGTGGTTTCCGATCCCCCGCCTCCGCAGGCAGCCAGCACGGCAGCGGCCAGCAACGACACCCAAATACCCTTGCGCTTTGTCTCCATGGTTTCCCTCTCTTCCAAAACAAAAAAATAGAACGACCGTTCTATTTGTCGCGAATGTTACAGAAGACACCTTGGGACACAGAGGGGGGAAACACCGATGTTGGAATGCCACCACATGCCATGGAGGTTTGATCGCTCAGGCCCATACCGCAGCCCCCCAAAAAAATGCCCCGGCGGTTCCGGGGCAACTTGGGTGCTGTGCCCCCCCGCTGGAGGGGCCTGTGCAGCGGTGGCGGCGCTCACTTCACCTTGTCGAACAGGCCGCGCGCATAGACATGGCAGAACGGTGGTTCATAGGTGCCGTGGTACGAACCGTAGTAGGTGGCAAACGCGGCTGATGTGGGGTCGGTGGGCGCCTTGCCCCCCGGTCCGTAGGCCGCCTGGATCATGGGATCGACGTCCACCGACGTGACGTTCTTCAGTCCGCGGCTGTCGAAATCGGCTTTCATCGCAGCCTGGTGCACCGCAGGGGGCACCGTCGGGTCACCGGCGCCACCGCACAGCAGCACGCTGGACTTGGGGTTCCAGCCCAGCAGGTCGTTCTTCTTGGCGACCACGCTCAGTGGGTGGGTGTCGCTGGTGCGGGCGCCCGCCAAGTACTCGGCCTGGAACATGGCGTCCCGAGCCTGGTTGGGCGTCACGCCTGGGCCTCCTGGCAGCGCACCGCTGGTCACCAGGGTGGTTGAAGCGCGGCGCGATATTTGCGCCCTGAAAGATGACATATTTGGTTTCGGGAGCTGTTTCGCGTGAAGAAAGGAAATTGTCACCGATGCAACGCCAAAAAAAAGCCGCCCACTTGAGGCGGCTCTTTTTTGGGCGGAATTTACTGGAGGGCCAGTCGTTCGGCTTTTATTCGCCGCTCGAGCTGCTTCACGCGGGGTTCGATCACCTGGGGGAGGAAGCCCAGCTCCTTGAGCTTTTCGATCTGCTTTCTGGCGGTGATCCCCGTCAGGGTGTTGTAGCCCAGCATGCGCGTGATCTCCACGCTGTTGTAGCCCGCAGCGGCCAGGGGCAGAAGATCAACCAGGTAGGGGCGCAGCCTGAGCCATTCCCACTGGGCCTCGGTGAAGTCGAACGTGATGCCCAGGCGCTGGGCCTCCTGGTGCATCTTGTACTGGCCTGTCTTGCGGATGCTGGGTAGAACTTCGCGTGTTACCCAGCGTTTGAATGGTTCGGCGCACTCTGCGCGGGAACGGAACACGACCCGGTAGAAGCCTGGCTCGGTCAGGAAATTCGCCTCCTGAATACCGCCAGGGGTCCGCACATTGTGCGGACCCTTTTCGTCATCCTTGACCATGCGAAGCATGTCCCGCGCGTCCTTGTACTCCAGCGTTCGTGCCAGGCTGGGGGCATAAAACCATGGCTCATCGCCGATCTGGACCACGTCCAGGCTCATGCTGCCCAGGCTCATGGTTTGCAGGGTCAGCGCGTTTTGGGTGCTGATGTTGGACATTACAGACCTCCTACGGGACGACGGGAGAACAAATCTGGGCGGATGTGCTGCACAGCGCCCAGGGTGGGGTTGTTGGTGGCTGGCTTGAGCTTTTCGCCCAGCACGCGCAGCAGGGCGGCCATGGCGTCGGGTGGCAGATCAATGGGGCGTGCCGTTGCGCCTGCCTGGCGCAGGCCCGCATTCATGCCTGCGGCGCAGTCGAAGATGGCGCTCAGGCCATTGAGCGCAAGGCGCACGTCGTCGAGGTCGGCCACCGTGGATTCGCACATGACGACAAGGGAGGCGTCGGGTTCGAGAAACCGTGCGTCGATGTTCTCTAGGTGGGAGAGGCTGGGCTGCATGAGGATGCTCCTGTGTTGAGACTGGTTGCCCGTTTACTAGACGGGTGGAGGGGGTGTAGTAACACGCAACAAGACGTGCCGCCGCCCTTACGGAACGACGCACCCCCCCCTAAAACGGACTCATGGAGCGAATTCGGGAGGCGCAAAAAGGCCGCAAGACTGTCGGGTGCGACGTTTCCGCTTGTTGAGGTGTTACTAGCACCTGACCGACAGTTTACACGCTGCGTAACGCTTTTGCACCCTGTGAAACACCCCTAAAAACGGCAACGCCGCCTGGTGGTGAACCGGGGCGGCGTGTGAATGGGGGGAGTGTAGCGCGGGGGCACATCGGGCGCTACAGGGTGGCGGGCCTTGCCTGGCTTGCAGGTCTAGTCTGCGGGTTGGGGGCTTGGCCAGGTGTTGCTGCACTTGGCCAGGTCGCCCGTCTTTTTTTCGTTCGCGCCCCTCCTAAATCACATCCACCACCACCGGCAAATCCGGCGCTGGCCCCTGGATCACTCCGCCCTGCACAAACACCTTGCCGCCCACCGTGGCCTGGCCGCGAGCGCGGGTTCGGCCGCCGCCGGGCAGTTCCAGCACGGCAATGCCGTCGTTCACCGCGATCACGGTACCGATCTCCATGCGGTCTGGCGCCAGCAGGGCCTGCAGTTGCTTGAGGAAATTACTCATGGCTGTCCACCTCCAGGGCCTGCGTGAGCACCGGGAACTGCATGCTGACGTTGGTGGCGCGGACCAGGCCCAGCCGGATTGCCGCATCCTCATCGGTGTAGCGCACAAAGGTGCCGGGCTTGATGATCCCAGTGGCGGGCAGCACAGGCAGCGTCATCTTGTGTTTGAGCGCGCGGCCCGATTCAGACAGCTCTGCGCGTGCGCGCTGCTTTGCCGCGCCCATGGTGGTGATCAGCGGATGCACTGCCATGGGCTGCTTGAGCACAGTGCCCGAGGTGCCGCTGCGCGACAAGTCAGCCCCCATGCCGCCCGCCTCGCCGTACACGAAGATGCGGTCGTAGTCGGGCAGATTGATGAATTCCGTGTCCTCGATTTCTGCCACACCGGCAGGCAGCTCAATGTCCGGAGCCACGGTATTCCACTCCCACCAGGGCACAGGCCAGCCCGGCAGCACGCGCAACACCGGGTCAGTGTCATGCGGCTGTAAGTAGCCCCCCACAGCGCTCGCGATGTCCGCCAGCGCGCTGATCCGGGTGCCCTGGTGCAACCAGACTCCACCGGGCACGAGCCAGTCCGTGAGCTGAAAGTCCACGCTCCAGCCAAAGCCCACCCCGTTGACCGTCAGCACCTCTGTCATGAGCTGCTGCGCGGTGCGGTCCAGGGCCTGGCTGAAGGTCTGCACAGCCCCGCGCTCGGGGTCAAGCAGCGCCGCTTTGCCCCGCCCGTCCACGCGCACCAAGTACTCCGGGAAGCGCTTGCTCTTGCCAATGCGCTCGGCCAGCAGCCGAAACGGCTGGCCATTCACACGCACCTCCAGCTCCACCGGCTCGCCGCCCAGGCCCGGCATCAGCGCATCGCGCGCCGAGGCGTGGAACGCCGCCGACCAGCTCCACGTCCACGACTGGCGGTTGAGCTGCATCTGAAAGCTCTCGCTGGGCAGCGGGTCGCCCGCCAAGGCGTCCGCACGCCGGATTTCCACACTGTTGACCACTATGTAGCTCCTACGGGGCAAAACCACCACCGTGGCGGGGGGGAGCCCACCCCCACGCTGGCACACAAACACCAACCGCCCATCGCCAAGCGCCAGGTCGGTGAACACCAGGCGCCCCGCCGTTGCAGGGTCGTAGCACGGCGGCTCGGGCGGCTCCACCGGGGGCGCTGCAGACACGCCAGGCGGCGGGCGACGGGCCTCCTGCCAGTGCGCTCGCAGCGCCACGCGGGTGGGCACGCCTTGGGCGTAGCGGGCTTGCACTGCGGCGCGCAGCGGCGCGGCCTCCTGCCAGTGGCTGAGCACGGCAGCGCGCATGCGATGCATCTCTTGCCAGTGCACGGCCACACCATGGCGTAGGCCAGTGCCCTCCTGCCAGCGGCTGAGCACCGCACCACGCAAGCGCTCGGTGTCTTGCCATGCGGCGACCACGCCATGGCGCAGGCCAGCGCCCTCTTGCCACCGGCTGAGCACCGCACCGCGCAGGCGCTCGGCATCTTGCCAATGGGCGCGCACGCCATGGCTGGTGCGCTGGGCTTGCTGCCAGCGGGCCTGGGTTGCTGCGCGCAGCGCCGTAGCCTCTTGCCAGCGGGCCTGCAGCCCTGCGGCCACGGGCGCGGCCTCTTGCCAGCAGGCCTGCAGCTCATGGCGCAGGCCACCCCGGCTGACGTTGGCGTCCCACAGCAGCTCCACGGCGCCGTCCAGGCCGGGCAAGTCGGCATCCAGGCCCAGCACCGGGCCGGTGCGCAGCAGCACAGCGCCGTCCAGGCCGGGCAGACCGGCGTCCAGGCCGATGACGGCGTCGGGCGCAGCAGCAGCGCCGCCCGTGTCGCCAAACACCAAATGGCCCGTGCCATCGTGCGGCCTGAAGAAGACAAGCGTGCCGTCACCCACATCGTTACCCCAGCAGCGCGGTGGAATCGAGCGCCACCACACCGCCCTCGTACACGTTGGTGCCCGTTGCGCCCTTGAGCTTGAAAGGCCCTGCGCCCGCTTCGTCTGTCACTGGCCCAGCGGCAATGGGTGCGCCGCTGCCGTCGCACCAGGTAGCCCAGGCAACGGCACCGCTGGCCGCCACCAGGTCTTGTACGACAGCGCCCTGCAGCGCAATGCGCCCCTCGGCAGTAATCACGCCGCAGGGCTTGGCAAGCGTGCGCGTGCCCAGCAGCGTGCCGCCCTCGGCTGTGTACAGCTTGATGGACGCCGGGCCAGGCCCGGCATCTGCCAAAGCGATGCTCGCAGCGTTGCGGGCCGCGCGGTGCTCCGTGATGATCGCAAGGCTGCTCATGGCGCGGCCTCCGTAGCGGTCACAGGCCCTGCGCCCGTGGCTTTGTGGTTGCGATAGGGGTCAATGCCCACGGCGATGTATTCCACGCCCAGCTCCAGGCCCGTGGCCGTGTAGTAGCCGTTTACGTCGCTCCAGCCCTCCCAGGCTTTGTAGCCGTCGGCTGCGCGCAACAGCCACACCCTGCCGTTTGCGAACGGCGATTCAGGGCTGGAAGGCGTGGCTTTGAACATCACGCGGTCGGTGATGACGCCGGTGGCTGGCCGCAGGTGGCGCATGTCTGGTGTGCGGCCCAGCGCAGGAGCAGGGGCCGCACCAGCAAAGGGCTGCGGTGCGCGGCCTTGCACAAGGCCCAGGGGGGTAACGGGCAGGTAGGTGGCCATCACTCCCTCCAGGGGCCGGTGATGTCGATCAACGCCGCGCCGCGCTGCGGGGTGTTGGTACTGCTTCCGGTCACAATGGCCAGCAGCTTGCGCCCGTCCGCACCCTGCACGATAGTGCCGCGTGGCAGCAGGCTTGAAGCGTTGTTGTACGGCAAGTACCACAATCCCGGCACCTCGGCGCGAGGCGTGATTTGATTGCCGGTGCCCTCGCCCACATACATGCGCGACAAGCGCAGCGCCCCGTCAACGGGGGATGGTGCCGCCCCCAGGGCCTGATCATCAAAACCAGATCGTTTTGCCCTGCCGCCAACGTATGGCTTGGCGCTGGCAATAACTGCCCCACCAATGCCGCTCAGGGGGCGCGCCATTACCAGTGCGCCCCCTGTCTCGCCTTCGCCACCCGACAAGGACGAGTAATCACTGAACACGGAGCCCCCCGACGACAGCAAGGTAGCCCAGGCATCGCCCCCCGGCGCCAAGGCAATGGGGTCGCCAAAACCGCGCACGTTGGCGGATGTGTAGTTGTCAGCGCTGCCAGATACCGTAGCAGGCATGGGGCACCAGTACACAATGCGCTGGTCGGCGGCGAACGCATAGCCCACGGCGTTGGTGTTTGCGCTGGTGCTTTTGTGCACGTACCCGCCGCCGCTCAATTGCAATGCGGTCGGAAACGGCCCCACCCCGCTGTCCACGTCGGACATGGTTTCGTAGCCCACCACTCTGGCTGTGGTGGTTCCGGTGTCATCCACGCGCAGGCAGTGCTTTGCCGACTGCAAATGCGTGCTGCGGTACACGGCTTTGTTGGTGCCGCTGAAGGCTTTTTCCCAGCCCCCCTGCGGCGCGAACTTGAACACGATGGAGCCAGTGGCGGTGCCGTTGGGCGCGTCGGTTTCAAACGTGATGCGGTCGCTCGCGCTGGTGAGCACGCGCGCTTCACCGTTCAGGGCTGCGGGCGTGGCGCCGCTGATCGCAACCACGGCGTGCTGCGTGAATGTGATGCCCGCGTTGAATATGGCAGTGCCCACGCCGTCGAGCACCTCCACGCTGATGGCCGTGGCCGCGCCCCAACCTGTGAGCAGGAACGCATCAAGAACCGCAATGAGTGTGCCAGGCGTTCCATTGAGCACAGGAGCCCCGCACATCTCGCTGGTGATCCATTTGACAGGGTATGTATAAGCCATCTCAAAACTCCTTTATTCAAAACCATGCTCAGGATCGCGCGCAACATCGCCGCGCTGCACAAGCCAGAATGAGTCATCCAGCCCCGCTGGGGAGCCGGGCTGGGTGGCGCGCACGACGGCCACGGGGGCCTCTGCGCCCACGGTGTCGAGGAAGAGCACGTTGCCCGCAACCCACCCGGCGTTCCATCCCAGGGCGGGCACCGTCATGTAGGGCGCCCCTGCGGCCACGTTCAGGGGCGAGAAGTCTGCGTTGATCGTGCCGCTGGCAATCTGGCCCAGGTGCTGGCCGAACAGGTCGAACGTGGTGTTGTCAGAGCGCATGCGAAGCGCCCAGCGCTCTGTGATGGCGCCACGGTTGTTCACTGCGATGGCGCCGCTGTAAGAGGCCGGTGCGCCGCCCCTGGCCGGGTCAAGCCCGTCGTACCAGGTGGTGCCGTCCCAGCTCGCCTGGTCGTACACGCGACTCACGCGCGCAAAGCGGTCGCCCTGGCGCAGCGCGGTGCTGAGCACCGCCCCAGCCGGGAAGCCATAGCCCACAGGCTGCGTCAGGCGCACCTTGCCGTCAATGCGCACCTCGGCAATCTGCAGGTACACCTCTGTGCGGCCCACTACCTTGACCTGCGCGGGATAGCCCGCCAGGTCTGTAAAAGTCGCCGTGCCCGCGTCCAGGTCTGCTGTGTAGCCCGTGAGGATTTCTGCGCCCGTGATGGCGTCCAGCACCTGCACAAACGACAGCCGCTCGTGCCCCAGGTTGTAGGTCATGCCCACGGCGGGGGCAAACGCTGTGCCGCCATGCGTGATGCCCACCACGCAGGTGCCGCCTGGGCGCACGTGCACCACGCGGCCATCGGCGGGCAGTGCAGCGGGGTCAATGCCCATCAGCGTCACGTCCACCGGCAGGTAGATGTAGCTCACTGCAGAGTAGCGCAGCGTGCTCGGGTCTACCGGCCAGGGGCGCCACACCTTGCCGGGGTGCACTGCGCCTACTTCCGCCGCGTCGTACCACCACTCTGCCTTCTGCGCGTCAGTCAGGTCAGCGTCCAGAACGAAGTCTCCGAACTGCAGCTCCACCCCGCCGCGCAAAAATTCCACGCGGCCGCGCATATGGCTACCTAAGATGTCGCCCTGCGCGTCAACGTTTGCGGTCAGTGTTGTCCCGGCCAGATCAAGCACCGAAAGCACAAATCCACCTGGCCCAGCGCGCAGTGGGGCGACATCGGTGCAGAAGAACAAGGATGCGGTGCTCCAGCCCCCTTTGCGTGTCCACAGGCTTATTAATTGAAAATCCTCAGGGCCTGTACCGGCCGCCACCCAATCGGTCATGATTGCATGGCCGCTGGCGTAGTTCAAGGTGCCGCTGGCCACACCCGCGCTGGTGGGACTGCGGCCACGGTAGATAACGCCGTCAAAATCTTCGTAGTCGTACCCCATCCAACGGAACTTGACCGAATGCGGCACGATGGAGTCTGTGGTGTATGGACATAGGTCAAGGACTACAGCGGGCGGTGTGAAAGTCTGCGTCTTTTGCAGCGGCGCACTTATCCCCACGCGGTACATCGCGACGATGAACGACCCGGAAAGCACCTCCTCGCCGATGTTGGTTGTTGAGTACTCCCCCCCCTTGAGTGCCGAGGAGTTACCAACGGCCTCACCTTCAAATGCGGCGCGCTCAAATTCGGAGGCGCGCTGGTGATCGCTCTTGTAGTTTGTGGTACTGCGGTCCTGAACCACCGCGCGCAGCAGTACCATCTGCCCGCTGTAGTCAACGGTACCCATGCCCTGCGGCAGATTCCCGAAGCCATCGTCAGTGACGGCCTTGACTGTGACCACGCGGTTGTCCGCCGTTCTTCCGGTCTCCTCAGTCAATGTAGAGCTGTTGCTGTCATGGGTTTTTATGGAAATGGGGCGCTGAACGTATTTGATTGGCATAGCGTTGGTTATCCGTGTTACCCGCCTGACTCATCGGGAGCGGGATCGTTAGATGATTCCGGGTAGGTCACCCCGGCCCCAGTGGTGGGCTCTGGCTCGTAGTACTCCGGGACAGAACGGGTCGTGTATGTCGCGGTATCGCTTTTTCCGGCCCGTGTGGTGGTGAGTGCAGCGCCAGCGGTACTGCTCACAGAGCGCACCACAGCCCAGAGAAGGCGCAGGCTGCGCGCGGCAGGCTGCTGGGCCAGTGGGATTTGTATATAGCCTGCGCCGTCAGGCGCAGGCACAGAGCCCGAGGGCATGATCTCTGTGACCACGGCGTCCAGACTGCAATCAATTTGAAGCTGCGCGCCCGCGTCCAACATGCCCGAGGGCCGCAACAACACGCTGCGGCTTGGGTAGTCCACCACGCCACTGCCTGCTCCAGACAAACGCCCCGCACCGTTATCGGTGACCGTGCGCATCTGCCCTGCGCTGGGGTAGGTAATGACCAGTGTGTTGGGAACAATTTGGTCTGAGTCTGAATTGCCTTCAATGACAAACGAAAACTCCGGTGCGCGCACCTGCGCGCCCTGGCCGGATCGGTCTGTGTAGCCCACCCGCGTGCCGTGCGTGATTGTGATTGAGCTGCCAATGTCGGGCAGCGCCTTGAGCGTCATCGCCAGCGAGCCGGTCAGCGCATCGACAGACCCGCCGCCCTGGCCCGCAAGGCGCCCGGCGCCGTCGTCGGTGATGGTGTAGCGGTTGCCCAGCGACCAGTAATCGATGTACACCGTGCCCGGCTCTGGCAGCGGGCGCAGCTGGGCCGTGTACACCAGGCCCGCGTTCTCTTCGCCGATCTTGATGCGCTGCGTGTGCGGGGTAATGCCCACCTCTACGCGCCGGGGCGCATCCGCCAGCACCACGGTCTGGCGCGCCGTGGGGCGGGCGTCCACCGTGGCCGCCTCGGTGCGGCTGTTGGGCACGAGCTGCGTATACACCGAGTCCAGCTGCAGCCACACATCCGTGGGCACCGTGGGCGCTGTCAGGCGGCTTGCGCCGTGGAACATTCCGCTGTCGCTGTAGACCGTCTCGCGCAGCACGGTTTTGCCCGCAGCGCGCGCAAAGTAGCGCGACGGGGGCGAGCCGGGGTAGTCATGCAACAAACCATCAAACAGCTCGCAGGTGGTTACCTGGGCCTCAAAGTCCATCAGTTGCCCATTCACGATCTCGGTGAACATGCGCGTGGTGGTATCGGTCGCCTTGATGCGCACGCGCTGGCGCCGCTCGCCCGCCAGGCCTTCGTTGTACACCAGCAGGTAGGTGCGGCCAATGGTGGGTGGGCTCATGCCGGGGCGCTGCAGCACCGCCATGCTGCGCATGGTCTCGTAGTGGTTCTCCAGCAGGTAGCCGTTCCACTCGGGGCCGGGCGAGCTGCCCGCCTCGATGCGCGCTGCAATCTCCGCGCGCGTGGCAAAGGGGTTGCCCAGCGAGAGCAGCGTCACGCTCACGTTCGGGTCTGCGGGCGGCTGCGCCAGGATCACGTTGGAGCCCAGCAACGCCGCGCGGTCGGTGTTGCGCAGCAGGCCGTGGATTTGATAAATCTCGGTGCGGCCAACAGTGCGGGTCTCCTCCGAAATGTCGGGGCAGATTTCGTTGGAGCGGCCCGATGTGAGCAGCTGCGCAGACGGCGGCCCGCCGCCCTCTGGCACGTCGGCCATGTTGACCGAGCGTGCAAAACGGATGTCGCCTTGGAGTAAGGGCATCGTCAAACCTCCATGAATTTAAAGAATGGGCGGTACAGCACATCGCCCGTGTGCTCGCCGTCCAGCAGCTTCCACAGCGGCGTTGCGTCAAATGCCGCGCCCTGGCTGTGGTCAAACACCACCGTGCGCGCCTGGCCGCGCAGCACCAGGGTGAACGTAGTGCCGGGCAGCGCGGCCCAGGCTTCGAGCTGGTCGCACAGGGTGCGGTCGATCCAGGCCTCGCTGTCGCGCCCGTCCAGCGTGATGGGGCGCCCGGCCTGGCGCAGGCCCACATGCAGCTGCGGGGCGCCCGTGGTACCCCAGCGCACTTCTGTGGCCACCGGGCTCCACTGGTATTCATCCACCCACAGCAGGCGGTCGGGCAAGGTCAGCGTGGTGCCGCCATGGGTCAGCGTGATCATTGGGCCACCCCCCTGGCAGCGGCCAAGTCGCGCAGCAGGCGGTCATTGGTGGCCTGGCTGTCCGCATCGGCAAAGCGCATCGACTTGCGCTGCCCGCCCGGCAAAGTGATGTTCGAGACGTAGGACACGCTGCCGCCGCCCGTGCTGCCGCCTGCGTGCATGCCGCTGCCGCTTGAAGGGCTGCGGGGGGCGGCGGGTTCGGGGGCGACATCGGCTTGCTTGGGCGGCGCCTTTTGCTCACCCTCGGCCTGGCGGGCGCGCAGCTTCTCTTCGAGCCGCTGCACCGTTTGCAGCAAGGCGTTCTGTTCGTTCAGGCTTTGCTGCGACCTGACGACATTGCCGTAGTTTGTGCGATACGCCTCCAATTTGATTTTGGCGTTGAAAAGCTCCATCGCATCAGAGTCGCCAATGAACTTCTCACCCCACTGCTTTGCGATCTGGGCGTCCACGTATTCCTTTGTCAGCGTGGCGTTGCCGGAGTGGTTGTTGCGCGCGTCCTCAACGGCCTGCTTGCCGTCGGCGGCAGACGCTTCCCGCAGCAACCGCGCCGCTGCGAGCTCCTGCCCTTGGTCACTCAACTCTTGGGCTTGCTTGGCCAGCGCCTTGGCCTCATCCGTCTTGAACTCGCCGCCAGGGCCTATGCCAGAGAACTCCCCGTTTCTATCCCCGCCCGAAAGGGAGCGCAGGCGCTGGGCCACATCGGCCTGGCGCCGCATAGCGCCTGTGGCGGCCTCAATTCCGCCCACGCTGCCGGAGGCAGACCTGCCCAGCTCAGTGTGCGCGCTGGCCAGGTCTTTGACCTTCTTCGCTGTGACTTCAGCGATCTCCGCCTCCTTGATCTTGACCTTTGCGCTCTTCTCTGCGGCATCAAGTTCAAGGCGCTTGGCGTCCGTCAGTGTCCCGGACGCCTGCAGTTCTTCACGCTTTGCGGCAATGCTGGCCAGCGCGGCCTGGGCCTCGGCGCGCTTGGCCTGGGCCACAAGGCCCAGCAACTGGATTTCCAGCTTGCGGATTTCGTTCTGTGCCCGCATGGCGCCAGACTCATCACCCCGCGCCTTGGCAACTTCATAGGCCGCCCGCTGCTGCTCAATGGCCAGGCGCACGGTAGCCTGTTCCAGGCTGTTGTTGGCCTGTTGCGCCTGGGCTTTGGCGGCAATGGCACGCTGCTGGTCGTTCAGCGCGTCGCGGTACAGCAGCGCGGCACGGCCCGCCGCCTGCTCGGCCTGGGTGACCTGCTCGGTGGTGGCTTTGCCTGCAGCCTGGGCGGCGCGCATTTCATCCACTTTTGCCCGCGCAGCCTCGTAGGCGGTGTGCAGTTCTTTGACCCGCGCGCTGTTGTCCTGCAGCGCCTCCGCCTGGGCGCGGGTCAGCTCCGCATGCAGGCGTGCGGCCTGGGCCTGGGCCTGGGTTTTGTCCACATCCTGCTGGCGCAGTGCAATCTGTTTTTCCAGCTCCTGCAACTGCTTTTGGCGCTGGGCGTCCAGCGGCCCTTGCTGGGCCGCAAGGGCCTGCAGCGCGGCCAACTCGGCCTTCATGACCTCCAGCTCTGTGGTCTTGAGCTGCGCCAGGCGCTCCTGTTGCTCGGCATTGGCTGTGGCGGCATCAGCCGCCGCCTGGCGCTTCTGCGCCTCAGTGCCAAAGGCTTGCGCAAGGGCAACGGCAGCCTTGCCCTCGGCATCGCGTGCAATCACGCTTTTCTCGGTCTCGGAAATCTGTTCGGCAATGGCTTCCTTCACCTTGCTGTAGTCGCTGGCCAGCTTCACCCAGGTGGGCCCGGACTGCGCCCCGGCAGACGCCGCCTGCTGGGTAGCACCGCCCAGTTGCTGCTGGGCCAGGGCCGCCTGGGTGGCGTCGTTTCCGACCGCGCCCAGGCTGGCGCGCAGCACATCGTTGTGCTGCGCCGCACCGATCAAGTTCTTGCGCGCCTCGGCTTCAATGTCGGCAAAAGCCTGTTTCACCCCAGAGAAATCCATCGTGACCAGGGCGCCCAGCAAGACGCCGATCTTCTGCCCCGTGGCCACCAGGCCCTCGCCCAGCAGCACGATGGCAGCCTGCGCCACCTCGGCCGCAACCTTCAGTGCACGCAGCCCACCGGCCTCGCCGATACGGTCTGCCATGCCGGTAAAGGCGTTCTTGATGTTGGTGATTTCCTGGCTCAGCGTCTGCGCCTGGGGGGCGCTGCCGTACAGCTCGTTCAGGCCCTGGGCCAGCGCGGGGAAGATGTCCTGGGCGGTGATCTTGCCTTCTTCCACCAGCTTCATCAGCTCTTCGGTGGTCAGCCCCATGCCCTTGGCGGCCGCCTGCAGCGCGCCCGGCAAGGCCTCGCCAAGCTGGCCGCGCAGCTCTTCGCTTTGCACCACGCCCTTGCTGGCCATTTGGGCCAGCGCCTGCAGGGCGTTGGACGTTTCTGCGCTGCTTTTGCCCGCCTTGCCCATGGCAGTGGCCACGGCCTCAAAAACCTGGCGTGTGGGCTCGCCCTCCACGGCGGTGCCGCGCGTCGATGCTGCAAGCCCAAGGAATGCCTTGCCGACCTCGGTCACATCTGCGCCGATGCGGTTGGCCACGACACGCACAAACTCCAAATCCTGCCCAGCCTTGGCGGAATCCTGCGTGATGGCCGTCAGCCCGCTGCGCAGTTGCTCCATTTGCGCGGCGGCAGTAACGAACTCTCTGAACGTGAACGCCGCGCCCAATGCACCGGCCATTTGTCCCAGAAGCTGTGTCAGCCCCTGTACGCGCCCACCCAGTTGTTGCGTCGCCGCGGCATTGCCCTGGTGGGCCTGGGTGAGATCACGGGCGCGCTGCGAGGCCTGGTCTGCCCCCGCCGCTTCCACGCGCAAGGCCTTGGCGTGGTTCTCTGCAGCGCGCAGTTCATTGGCTTGCGCCTGTGTCAGCGGCCCGATGGCGGCCAGCTCTGACCGGCGGGCTTCGGTAGCCTGCTGCACAGCGGCGGCTTCAGCCCGCTTTGCACGGGCCACAAGACCAAGCTGGTCGGCTTCGATCTGCCGCAGGGCATTGCCAGCGCGCGTTGCCGCTGTCTCATCGCCTTGTGCCTGTGCCACTTGCAGGCGCACTTGCTGTTCGGCGCGCGCGGCCGTCAGGTGGGCCTGCTGCAGCGTGATTTCGGACTGCTCTGCTTGCAAGCCCGCCTTGATGGACTGTGTCTTGGCGTCTACCGCCTGTCGCAGCCCGTCGAGGCTCTCGCCAGACTGGCCTGCCGCCTGCCCCAGTTTTTCAACCCCCGTGCCTGCCGCCGCACTGGCAGTACCCATGCCCTTGGCGCCTTGCTCTACCTTGTCCAGGTCGCTTGCAAGCTCGCCCAGCCCTTCTTTTTTGACGCGGACGGTAAAGTCAATCTGGTTGTCGTTCGACATGGCGTGGCAATCGGTCGGCTATGAATGAAACGGGCCGCGCGCCGCCTGGTGGTGCGGCGGGCGGCCCAGTGGTGCGCCAATAGGTGGGGGTCAGCCCATGCGGGTGCGGTAGTAGCGGCTCAGGCCAGCGCCTTCTTTGGTGGGGTCTTCAAGCACCGTGCCTTCGACATCCAGCGAATTGAAGCCTTTGCGGATGAGCGCAAGAGCCTTGGTCACCCCCTGGCTGGCGCGGAAGATGTTCACCACCACCGGCTTGCCGCTGTCGGCTTCGTTCAGGCCGCCAAAGATCAGTTCCAGCTCCACAGCCTTCGTCGTCAGCGCCTCAATGGCGGCGTATGCGCCATAGCTGTAGCTCACCCAGAGCTTGTCCGCTGCGGCAATGCCCACAGCCTCGGGCAACAGATAGACCCCCTCAGGGCGCGGCTCATAGTTCCCGTCCATTGCCACGACGGTGGCCGTCCCCACATCAGGGCCCTTCTTCACGACCACCGAGGTGGCGCCAATGTGCTCAAGGGGCACCAGCCCGCCCAGGGTTGCGGTGTGGGGCTCATCGGCCACCGTGCCCGCGTCGATGGACTCCACCGTGCCCGCCACGCTGCGGGCCAGGTTCACGACGTTCAGGTCGGCCAGCTTGGCCTTGACCTTGACCTCCTTCACGCGCCGCACCTCGGCATGCGTGCCGCCGCCCAGCTTGCGCATGTTTTCCTGTGTCTGCACATCCTCGCTGTGCTCAAGCCCCAGCTCCAGCACGTTGCCAATCGGCATCGGCAGGGCGGTAGACCCGTACACGCGCGCATAGACCTCCCCGACCGTCATGCTCGGCTTGTAAATTTGCTTGGTGATCTCGATTGCCATGTTCAACTCCTATGAAACTGATTCCGCTTTGAAAACCGACTCGACCAGGAAGGCCAGCGGCAGATACACAAACCCCGCGCTGTGCCCAGCGCCTGGCGCCTGCGTCAGGCGCATGGGCCCTGCCACGTTGGGCGGCCTGAAGCCCATCAGCGCGCCGCCCGCTCTGGCCGCCAGTTCACCGGCTTGCGACCTTGCGGCCTCGCCACTCCTGAGCGTGCGCACGTTCTTGACGGCTGAAACGATCAACCACGTGTGATCCAGGCGCGCCTCTTTGCCGTCCACACGGCTCTCCAGCGGGCGAAACCCTTGCCAGATCACATGCACCGCTGGTGTGGGCTGGTTCTCTTCCTTCACCAGCGCCAGGTCCGCAGCGGTCAGCACGTGCACCTGCGGCCGCACATCGGCCAGCGCTTCCTTGAGCCGCGCCACGATGTGTGGCTCCGGTGCAAGGAAGTTGTTGCGGTGTGCTGCTGGTGCGGCGGTCGCCATCAGTAAGCCCCCCAGTCGAACGTGCCGCCTGGTGCCCGTGTCTCCATACGGCCCGCTGGTTGCGCAACTTCGGTATCCGCGCCGCCCAAACTGACAACGCCCTTGCTCAAGTCCGCCAGGTACTGGTCAGCCCAAGCCGCGCCGCGCCGAAGCTCCTCAGGCACCGATGTGCCGTACAAGCGCTTGAGCGCAATCGCCGCCACCGCTGCTGGTAGGCTGCTGCCTTGCACCAGCTCCACCGGCAAAGGCATGCGCGCCCGATACCGGGGGAACAGGTACGTGTCCGCATGGCGGCTGGCGCGCTCCAGTGCGTCCTGCAGGCGCGCAAGCGCCGCTGTGGCCACCGCCACCTCGTCCGGGGCCCAGGCGCTGGTATCTCCGCCGCTGGCCGCCGCGCGCAGCAGCACGCTGTCCAGCACCGCCTCGTTGGCACCGCGCTGGGCCAGCTCCAGCCAGCCGCCTGTGGCAGCGTGGGCCAGGTCCGTCAAGGTGGCGTAAACAGTCACGCGGCCCCCGTCAGCGCAGCACGCGGATGATTTCGCCCGCTGCCGTCGCGGCGTCGCGGGCTTCACCCCATGCCTTGCCTGCGGCCAGCGTGACCACACGGCCGTCTGCATCGCTCTGCACGCGCGCGCCAGCAGCAATGTCCGCCCCGGCTTCCACCAGGATCTCGCCGTGGGTGGAGACACCGGCCTGCTCGCCAACCCCGTAGTCGGCATTGGGCACACCCAGCACCGCGTCCGTGGCGCCAGCGGTAGCGCCTGCGAAGTTCGCACAACGAAAGCGCTGCAACGCGCCGGTGGCCAGGATGGTCGTCGCCATCAGGATTTTTTCTGTTTTCATGTTCGCTTACTCCTTGGGAACTTCAGGCAGTGGCGCTACCAGGCCGCCAAGGCGCTCGGCCTCGGAGGCGGTCAGCTCAATGTCGTAGCCAACGCCATAGAACTTGCCGCTGTGGCGAATGGGCACGGAGCCCACCACATACCAACGCTTGCGCGCAGCGAGCTCTTGGCGAAGGGCTGCGTCCGCAGGCGCCGTTGCTGGCGCATCGGCTGGCATGGCGGCTGCAGGTGCGGGCGTGCTCTGGCCGCTTGTGGCCTCGGGCGCTTGTTGTGCTGCCGGGGCGGCCTCGGCGGGCGATGCCGCCGGAGCCGTCTTTGGGGGCGCGGATTTCTTGGCGGCCATGATCAAGCCGCCCCCGAAACCAGGTAGCCCGCCTCGGCGCCCAGCATGTAGGGGCGGAAGATGTCCGTGTTACGGATGATCTCCAGCTTGCCGTCTTCGGTGCGGGTATCCACCACCGGGTTGCCCTTCTTGCGCAGCGTGTAGCCAAAGCTCGGCTCATAGGCCGAGCGCACCGGCGCATCGCCTGCGGCAGCCGGGGCGGCAGTAGGCACATAGGCCAGCACCAGGTTGCCGCCCCACAGGTCGGTCGTCACGCCTGCGTCGGTGGAATACACGGCCTTGCCCACCACGATGTTCTCGATCTCGAAAATCTCGCGCAGGTCGGCCAGCTGCACCAGGCGCGGGCGCGTGTCGCTCAAAATCGCCTTCAGCTTGGGGTGCCGCTTCATGGCGCGCCAGGCCAGGTAGCCAATCGCCATGGTGTTCGGCTCTTTCACGATCTTGTTGCGCACGGCGGCCTTGGCATCGTCCACCACGCCCTCGGGGTCGCTGTCCGCGTGCGTGAACATGTCCGTACCCGACAGCGCAATCTTGTTGCCCGTGGGGTAGTTGGCCGGGTTCTGCGTCATGCTTGCGACCATGGCCTCGTGGCGCAGACGAATGCCCTCGACCACACGGTTGGTGGCGTGCGCCTGCAGCGGGAACGCGGCTTCAGCGTCTTCCCGGTAGTCGATCGGGTATTCCAGATCGTGCTCGTCCAGGCTGATGTCAATGCCGTCAACGTCCTCCGGATTGATCCGGTTGGACTTGGCGCGCAGCGCACGCTCAGTGGCGTACACCTTGAACGCGTCCTTGCCGAAACGCGGAATCTTCCCGCCTTCCTTGTCCAGGTTCACAAACGGCAGCAGCTGGTCGCCAATGAAGGCGGCATTGCTGTAGCCCAAGGCCAGCGCACTGAGGACCGGGTCCACCACGCGCAACTTGCTCAAACGTCCCATGGGTACTTCTCCTTGAGGTATCGGGTTGGGTTTACTTGGCGCGCATCACTGCGTGGGCCGCTGTGGCGTAGTCCTGCCCGTGTTCCTTGGCATGCGCACGAATGCGCTTGTCCTGGGCCAGACGGTCAGGGTCGGCGCCTTCGGCAAACTCCACCGGCGTATCACTGCCAGCGGCATCCGCAGCCGCACGCTCTCGTGTGGCCTGCTCGCCGAACTCCACCTGCTTGGGCAGCGCCTGCAGAAAATCGCGCCACAGCAGGTGCAAAGGCTTCTTGGCTTCGCCCTCGCCAAACTCCACGTCGGACTGTGCCTGCAGCTGGGCGCCGATGGCGGCCACCTGCGGCGCCATGGCCGCTGGAATGCGCGCCTGCGCGGCCATGGCCTCGGCAAAGGCGGTGTTCTCGGCCAGCACGGCGGCCTGGGCTCGCTGGGCATCAGCGGCCTTGAGCTCGGCAAGCTGCCGGGCCTGGGCGGCGTTTTCTTCGCGCAAACGCGCGGCTTCTTCTTCGGTCACGGCGGACTCCTGTGGTGGTTGGTCGGGGGGGACGGACGGCGCAGCTTCAGCAAACGCGGCCGGTGTGCCCGCAGCAGTGCGGGTAGCGTTGATGTCTTCCATTGCGCCCAGCTCCAGGGCGCGCACGTCGTAGCCGGGCAGCACCTTGTCGGCGTCTTCCTGGCCAAACTTGCCCAGCAGCCACTCGCGCAGGTTGCGCCACAGGCTGGCGTTGGTCATGCCGTCCCATTCGCCAAAGGCCAGGCCCTCGGCAAAGCAGACACAGCCGTCGTCGGTGCCCTCGGCAAATTCGGGCTCGTCAAGGCCCTTTACGCCCGGTGGGTGGGCGCCCAGCACGCCAATGTGGCGCAGGTACCAAACACCCGGCACCGGGTTGTTGGCAGCGTCAGGCCGGTAGAACTTGGCGCTCACCGTGCCCCAGCGGCCCATGCGCGCCTCTTCGGCAAATGCCGGGTCTACCTTGGCGGGCACCGCATACAGGCCGCGCGGCTGAATCTCCAGCCGGTCGGCCCAGCCTTGCGCGGGCGCGTCCAAGGCGGGGTGCCCCTTGACGATGGGGGCTTTGTGAATCTTGGGGTTGTAGGCCGCCGCCGTTGCGGCCAGGTCGGCCTCGCCAAATTCAATCGTCTCGCCAGCCACGGTCGTCCAGCGGCCGGGCTTGAAGATGTGCAGGGGCTTGGGTGCGGAAGCGGTTTGGGGCATGGCCGCAACTGTCGCGCGGCACCGCCTCTCGCAAGAACTAAAACGCTTTAGGAATTCTCGGTGCCGTCAAGCCCCGGCAAGCGCCCTTGGCGGCGCGCAAAACACTCGCGCTGCCAGGTATCCACAATCTGGCGCACACGCATTTCGGTGAGGCCGTATTCGCGGGCCAGTTCGCGGTAGTTGTTGCCCCGGAACTTTGCGCACAGCTCACGATCTCTCGCGCTGAGATGCATGGCCACGCCCTTGGCCAGGTACAAGGCGCGGCCACCTTTTTGTTCGGCAAGGTGCTGCAACTGCATCAGCACCTGCTGCGCCCAGTCTCCAAGCTGCTGGGCCCAGCTTTCTGCCAGGCATTTCTGCCCGGCGCGGGTGTCCTGCAAGACAAGCGCCTCGAACAAGCACAAAGCCACATCCCGCATATCAGGCGTCAGGCCCGGCGGCAACATGCCGTCGAGCACTGCAGCCTCTGCTGCGGACATGAACCGCTCGCTCATGCGCGCCCCCGGTCTTTCCAAGCCTTGAGCGCCTCGATCACCGTGTCGAGCTGGGCGTTGGTGGCAAATCGCAGCGCACTCACGTGCACCGTGCGCTCCACAAAGGCATTGAGCGCGGCGCGGCTTGGGTTGTGCAGCACGCCGTCGCGGGCCAACTGATTCCACAGCGCCCACACCTTGCGCTCGCGCGGGCTGGCTGCCTTCTTGACCTGGTCGAACTGCTCGCGCGTGAGCGGGCGGCGGCGGGTGGTGGGCTGGGCCACGCCCAGGCGTTCGGCCAGGCGCTGCATGTGGGCGCGCACGTGCTGCTGCTCTGTGGCCGTCATGCCCTTGCTGCTGGCCTTGCCCGTGAGCTGGACCAGGAGCGCGCGGTAGTCGTCGTCCGAAAGCTGCAGCTTGGACTTGAGCACATGAATGGCGGCGGTGTGGTTTGCCATGGTGCAAAGTCCTTTCAGGCAAACATGCGGTGACGAATCAGCACCGCATGTCGATGATGGCGCTCAAGCACGCCCATCCGCTCCAGCTTGACGATGATGGGGGCGATATCGGAATACAACCGGCCAACACGACCGCCTAGACACGGTAAATACAGCCAGCTGGGGTCTTCATCTGCCGGGCCGCGTTCGCGCGGCCACGAGGCGGCCAGCACCAGTTCCCAGGAGGCAACATACATTTCCGCGTCGGCCTGCACCAGGGCGCGGTACGCTTCCTTTGGTTTCATGATTCATCCTCGCACCAGCGGCGCAAGCCACCAGTTCCACAGGCCCACCAGGCTGGTGAGCAGAAACACGCACTGCTGCGCGAACATGCGCCAGTGGCCGTGCCCGGCGCTGAAGGCCAGCCAGCCCACATTGCTGACCAGGAACGCGGCGAAACCCAGGCCCGGATGCACAGCACTGGCCAGCAGCGCCGCGCCCAGCATGCCGAATACGGCGGCGGTGGTTTCGATGGCGAGGGCGGCGCGCATCAAGCGGTGCCCTCAGCTCGCTCGACGGCCACAGCAACCGGCCCATCCGCAAGGCGCACCAGCAACGCGCCTTCGCTGCTGGTTGCCACCAGCACCTGCGCGCGCTGTGGCACCAGCGATGCGGGCAAGCACCAGCGCACCCCCGCCAGCACCACCACGCCGCCCCGCCCCACACGGCGCAGTTGCCACGGGGTGGCCGGCACATGGGCCTTGTGTGCCTCCCACCGGGCCAGCAAAGCGGGCGAAATGCGCAGGCAATCGCCCCGGCGCAACTGCCGGATGCGGCCGCCATCCACCGCCAAAACACGGGCAGCCTCCTGGGTACCCGTGGCAGCCACCCAGGCCAGCAAATCGGGGGGCGCGGCCAAAGCGCGCTGTGCGGGGCGTAGAGCCGCTTCCCCCACCGCACCCCAGCCTTCCCCCTTCCTCGGTGCTACACCCGCCGGAACGGCGCGGAATGGTGCATTGCAGATGGTTTGCGCTGTCATGGTGCCCTTCGCTTAAAGTGCCAGGCAAAGCTGCTGCTGAATGCCCCAGCTCGGCACCCGGCGCTGGGCGGCTTTGCGCGACACCCCGTGCTGCGCCGTAGCCAAAGCCTGTGGGTTGATCAGGCCGCGCACCACCATGGCCTGCACGCTGTTGGCAATGCTGCCGGGGCTCATGCGTGGGTCAAACAGTTTGGCAATGGCCCGGTAGGGCCAGCCCTCCAGCGCCAGGCGGCGAATGAACTCCCAACGCGGGCGGCGGGCAAACCAATAGATTTCGCACTGCACCAGCGCCTTGCCGCGAAAGTGGGCATCCAGCACGCGGTAGCACTCGCGCTGGTAGTCGAGCACAGCGTCTTTCAACTCGGGCTTGACGCGACTCGCGTCTATACCAAACAACCAGCCGTTGAGCATGTCCAAAGGCAGGCAGAGCATTTCCCGAAGTTTTCCGTCCTCGGCAACCATGGTCATGATGACCATGGTTGAAGACAGCACCAAATCACGTTGCACACGTTTGTGCTGGGAAACCCAATCCAGCCCAATAGCTTCGACGATGGGCTTCAAGGCGACATAGATTTGTCCGTCATCGCGGGCAACGGTCACCACATCGTGACCATGAAATTGGATCAGCTCTGTTTTCATGACGTGCTTTCAGGTGTTTGGTGAAACTGGTGCGCGGCTTCGGCCAGTTCCCTGGCCCGGTCGATCTGCTGGCGCAGCGCGACGTTGAGCACGGTGAACAGCCAGCCCAGGCTGGCGCGGTCCACGTGGCCCAGACCTTCATGGCAGTTCGCCATTTGCGGGCTGATCAAGGCCTCGATGGCCTCAAAGGGCAGGTGGTGACAGCTGATGTCGTCGATCGCGTCGATGACGTTGGCCGCGGCAATACTTGCCGGGTTCGGGCGGGGTCGAGGGTGTGCCATGAATGGCCTCCAAGAGGTTCGGTTTGCAACAACCGACGCACCCGAGACCAATCGAGGGCGGCGGCTCGAACGGGTTGGTCTACCGGGAACCCCTTGCAGGAACCGGCGGAGCTTGCGCTCCCCCATCCGAGCCGCCAAAACTGGAGGCACAGACAACGAAGCCGCAGACTCTGCGACAGAGAACCTACGGCTTTCGCTGTAGGGGTTCAACGGGAGACCAATCCCGGCTGCGCTTTTTTTGCGCAGCGGGCGAACTGTACCCGAATTGGAGTCCCGCATCAATTTCATACCGCCGCCACATCCAGGCTGATAGCCTTGTACTCACCCGTACCCTCGTCACGCTCGTAGAAGCGCACATAGGGCGTGGTGCTTGCCGTCTTGGTGCTGTCGGCAATGGCCTGCATGGCTTGCTTCCAGGCTTCGTCCTGAATATCCAAGGAGCGCAGGCCCAGCACACGGCCGGTGTTGATCTTGCCCTCCTTGTCGGTCTGGAAGGCGTGGTTCACCAGCGCACGGATGTTGTCGTTTGCGTCCTTGCTCCAGGCCTGCACGCATTCGTCGATGAGGGCCTTTGCGGCCAGGAGCTGCTCGCCAAAGACCAGGCGGTCTTGCATCTGGCGCACCAGCTTGAACTTGCCGTCGAAGCTGGTCAGCGTGACGTTGCCCTTTTCGCCGCCGGTCTTGACGCCGTACTGCTCCATGCTGGTGGCCACCAGCGCGGCTACTTCCTGCATGGCCTTGGCCTTGAACTCGGCCAGGCCGTCGCGGCGCTGCTTGGCCATGTGGCACAGGTCGGTCACCACCTGGTGGCGCAGCTTGTCGATGTCTTTGACCTTGGACTCGGGGATGAGGTTGCCGCTGGCGTCTTGCCAGTAGCCGGGGGGGATGGTGCTTGGGGTTGCCATGGGAAGGCTCCTTTGAGTGAATGTGTGTGCGGTCAGCAACGAAAGCCACGGCTTGCGTAGCGCTGGAAGTCCAGCGCGCCAGGGCGGGCGGGCGTCATGGGCGGGGGCACGTAGGTGCCTTGCATCACGTTGATGCGCCGGGGCGGCACCAGTACGGGCGGGGCGCTGGGGACGCTGGGGGCGCTGGGGGCGCTGGGGGGCAGCGTGGGCAGGGCTGTGCGCGCACGGGGCGCCACAAGCCACAGCATGGCGCCGCTGGCGTCCCAGGCAATGTCGAGCCAGTTGCCGTCCACCAGGTTGGACAGGCGCTTGCGCAGCTTGCTGCGGCCTTCATCGGCAAAGTGCGGCAGCAGCTCGTCCAGCGTGGCCGCGCCATGTTGTTTGAGGTGTGCCACCACGGCGGCGCTTTGTTTGCACAGGGTTGGTTTGCGGCTCATTGCTGGCCTTTCGTTTTGGCGATGTGCTCGCGCATGGCGCGCACGGTGGGGGATGTGCCCGGCTGCGCCGCTGCAGGCGTAGGCCGGGTGGCGGCGGCAGGCTGGGCCTGTTGCACCAGCGCGGCCACGCTGGCCGGGCCGTTGGTGGTGGCGGCACGGGGGCCGGTGCGCAACTGCTGCTCGCGTTGCTGCTCTGCGCTGGCCTCGTGCTTGTCGGCCATGCCCGCAAGGATGGCGAACAGGTAGCCGTGGCCCTTCATGGGCAGCTCCAGGCGCTGCGCATCACGGGCGGCCAGCATCTGATCGATGGCCTGCGCCCAGGCGGCCAGGGGCGCTTCCCAGTCGCGGCCCTTGTGGGTGATGGCCTGGCGCTCCAGGTCGGGCAGCAGTTGCAGGATCAGCTTGATCTTCTTGGCAGAAGTCAGCCGCTGCTTCGGGGGCGTGAACAGCGCCAGGTACTGCAGCACCCTGGCGCCCAGCGGGATGCTCACGCTGGCCAGGCGCGCCAGGGCGCGCTGGTCCTGCTCGTGGGCAAACAGCACGGCCAAGTCCAGCTCGGAGCCGCAGGTGGGGCAAGAAAGGTCGCTCACAGCGGCCAGCCTTTCGCGTGCAGCACGCCTGCGGCAAAGCCCAGCAGGCCGGACGCCAGCAGCACTGCCATGGCCCCCAGCACCAGGCGCTGCCAGGGTGCCAGGCGCACGGCCCTGCGGCGCGGCCCCTGCTCAATGGCGCCGGGGGCAAAGTAGTAGCCACCCGCAGCAGGCTTGCCCTGCGCTTTGCTGGTGCGGGGCAGGGTGTCGGTGTCGTGCGTGCAGGTGCAGCCTGGGCCGGGGCGGCCCTGGCACACGCGCAGCGCGTCGCAAGTGCGGGGGGTGTGGATGTTCATGCGCCAGCCCTCCGGATGAACATGGCGGCCACGCTGCGCGCCTCGGGGAAATCGGCCAGCGTTTGCAGCACGGCTTCAAAGCCGTCGGCAAACAGGCCGGTGTAGCGGCCCCTGCTGCCGTCGCCCATGGTGATCTTGATGCGGTAGATGGCCATGGCTCAGCACCCTGCAATGACCTGGGCGTCCACCTTGGGGAAGCCCACGGCGGCAGCGGCATTGAGGGCGCGGCACACCAGGTTGTTGACGACCAGCGGGTAACACACGCTGACGGCGTCGCTGATGCGGCCGCCACGGGGCACGCTGATCAGACGGGCGCGGATGGCGTCCATGGCGTCAGCGTCCAGCACGTCGGCCACGTTGATGCCTGCGCGGTCGAACTTGTGGGTGAGGTAGCCCGAGAGGTCGTTATCCAGCGGCTCCATGACGATTTGCTCGCAGCGCTGCACGATTTCGCGCACCTCGGGGTTGCGCTCATCCAGCAGATTGCGCAGTTCGGGCTGGCCGATCAGGGCTACGCCCAGCAGTCGGCGCATGCCGTGCTTCATCTCCAAGAAGTTCTTGAGCTGCTTGAGCGTGTCCACCGGCAGGCGGTGGGCTTCTTCAATGAGCAGCAGGTGGGTGTAGCCCGCCGTGAGGCTGCCCGCCAGCAGCGCGTTGATTTGCGCGCTGCGGTCGTCGGGGTTGCTTTTGCGCGGCACACCTGCGCCCAAGGCGCGGAACATGGCAGCCTCGATATGGGTGGGCTGCATCGGGTTGCCCGTGGCCCGCGCCCGTGCCCGTGCGTAGGGCTGGATCAGCACCACCGGCTTGCGCTCTTCGCGGATGCGCTCCTGCAGGTCTTCGCGCAGCGTGGTTTTGCCGCTGCCGCTCTCGCCAATGATGGCCACAAAGCCGTGGCGCTGGGCGCATTCCCACAGCGCTGCGCGCACGTAGCGCCCGCTTTGGCTGGCAAACACGTCGGCGCGGCTCTGGATGTCATCCACAAAGGGGTTGCGCTTGAGCTTGAAGTGCTCGCGCGCTGCGGGGGTCAGGGTTTCGTTTTTGAGTAACATGCTGTCTTCCTCCTGGGTTTCGGTTGCCGGGTTGGCATTGGGGTTCACGGGGGCGGCCTCGGCGTGTTGCAAGCACGCCGGGGCCAACTTGTTTTGAGGGGCGCCGGTCACTGGCCGCCCCCCACTACGCGCAGGCCAGCACGCACCGTCAGGCGGGCGGCCAGGGCGTCGATTTCGGGCTCCGGCACGCCGTCTGGGTGCAGGTTCTTGAGCGTGCCCAACAGCTCAGGCGACATGGCCACGCCCTTGGCCACCAGGGCCTTGGCCGCTTCGAAGTGGGTGAGCAGCTCGGGCGCGGCCTGGGCCACGCGGGTGGTGGTGCTCAGCTCGGTGCCACGGCGTGGCAGGAACGTGGGAAGGGTGGCTTCCACGATGTGTTTTTCGGGGTCAATGCGGCCGCCCAGCGGCAAGGCCTTGGCCTTGCGTTTTGCGGCGGCTTCTTCCAGCGTGGTAGCGCCCATGGCCAGCAGCTCCAGCTCTTTGCGGTGCAGGTCGGCCTGTGTGTCTGCGTGGCGCCGGTAGTCTTCGTCAATGACGTTGCTGTGTTCGCCCAGGCTGAAGCCGTCCTCGCCCTTGGCCACCAGTGGAGCTGTGTGCAGCAGCTCATTGCCTTCGGCGTCCTGATCCACCACCAGGACGGCGTTGTCCTGGTAGGGGCTGAAGGTGACCATGAGCTTTTCGCCCACCATGACGCGGGGCACGCCGCTTACGTCATACTGCGCGCCCTTGAACTCGACGCGCAGGTGGTCAGACACCTTGCGTGAGATGGGGGTGTGCGTGAGCAGCTCGCGGCACAGCTCTGGCGATGGTGCAATGCGCAGCTGCTCGGGCTGGATGGTCATCCACTGCGCAGCGCGGGTTTTTCTGTGGCGGCTGTGCACCTGGGTGGCGTTGAACCAGCGCAGCCAGCGGGCCACTCGGGCATTGAGGTCGGCCAGGCTTTGCACGGGCTTGAGGCGCAGGCCGCTTTCAAACTCGCGCTCCAGAATGTTGCGGGCGTTTTCCACCTGGCCGGTGGCGCGGGCATTCTCTGGGGCATGGGCGATGGGCTTGACCTGCAGGCGCCGCAGCAGGTTCTTGAACATGCCACTGGTGTTGGCGCTGCCCATGTCCATCATCAAAATGAAGGGCACGCCGTAGAACGGGTCTTCGCCCCGTTGCTGAATGGCAGCAATGAAGCTCTCGGCAATGTTGGCCGCGCTCTCGCCGTCGAACACATAGCAGGCAAACAGGGAGCCGCTGTTGTGGTCGGTGACCTCGTAGCTCCACACCCGGCGGTCTTCAATGCGCTTGAGGTTCTTGGGCTTGTTCTTGTTGAACTTTTTGGCCTCCATCACCTGTAGGCCCATCTCCTGCGGGTTGGTGGTTTCCAGGTAGTACAGCACGCACAGGCTGGCGTCGATCTGCCAGACGTGGTTGGGGTGCAAGCTGCGAAGCTCGCGGGCGGGGGCAGGCTGGAGCATCTGGTCGGGGTGCAGGCCATACACACGCATGGCACGGGCAATGGCGCTGGTGGACAGGGGCTTGCATTCACCGGTTTCAGGGTCGATGCGCTCGGCCCGGATGGCGCCGTTGGCGCGCAACGCATCCACGGCGTGGCCGATGGTGTACAGGCGCTTGTTGTTTTTGCGCATGCTCTCCATCACCATCACGGCGATGAGCTTGGCTTCGTCCCGTGTAAGGGCAACCTCCCCGGCGTCGCTGCGCTTGCGGCGCTGCGGGCGCACGGTGGCAATTTGCAACTTCCGGTACACGGTGGCGCGTGATTTGCCCGTGGCGGAGCACAGCTGGGCCACCAGCGCGCCTTTTTGGCCGTGCTTGGCCTCGGGCACGCGGGCTTGCACCAGCGCTTCGTTGATGGCAGGGGTTGCGGGGGCCATGGCGCAGCCCTTATTCCTTGTCCCACTCGGCCATATCGGCGGCGAGCTTCTGGTCGGCCGCGTTGCTGACGTCGGGCAGATTGAACTCTTGTCGCAGGGCGTTGAGCTGCGCTTGCACCTGGCCTACCAGGCCAGACATGTACACGTTGTGCAGGCCGCGCTCTTCACCGTGGTTGTTGAGGGCGATGAGCGCCTGGCGCAGGCCGCCCATAATGGCGCCCTCGGCATCGTCGGCGATGCTGGCGGCCTCCTTCTTCAGCTTGGCCAGGGCCTCATTGGGGGGCAGGCGCTTGACCAGGCGCGCCTCTTCGTGCAGCTCGGTATTGACTGCCGTGAGGCGCTCCACCTGGTTTTTTTGCTTGGCGGCCTCGGCGCGTTCTTTGTACACGGCGGCGCGCAGTTGCTTGACGGACATGGTGGCTACGTCGTCCAGGGCCAGCTCACCCGTTTCCCCTTCGCCCATCAGTTCATCTACTTGGGTGTCGTCCAGCGGCAGCAGTTCTGCAGCTTTAGTGAATCCGATCTTCTCCAAACCGTTCGATATCGAACGGTTTGCAAACCTCCGGGTAATAGTCATGTACTTGCTGGCAGCCGGACGACTGAGTTCAAGGCGGGCCAGTGCAGGCTCCCATTCGCCATATCCGCACGCCTCTCGCAGCAACAACAGATAGGCGCCAAGCTCAAAAATGGCCATGCCAATGCGACGAATGGCGTCCTTGGCAGAGTTCTCGAGCGCGCCGGGGTCGGTGCTGCCCTGGTAGTTGAGCTGCAGGGCCAGCGCGCTGACGCGCTCGTTTTGCTCCAGCTTGGCCACTGCCAACTGGTTGGCGGCGGCAATTTCGCTGCGCGCGGCTTCTTCGATGAAGGGGGCTTCTTTGCTTGCGGGGGCGGGGGTTGCGGTGCGTCCGGTTTTCATGATGGCTTAGATGTCAATGACTTCGGTTTGAGAAACGATGGAGGTGCGCCAGTCGGCGGGCGAAACCTTGGCAAGCGCGGCCAGAGCGGCATGTGCATGGCCTTTGGCAGAGTCGGCAACCTGGTGGAGCTCGCATTCCAGATTCGGAATAACGACGCGAGTGAACGAGTCGCCCGGTGGGTACACGGCTACGGAAAAGAGCTGTTTCATAGGGGCACCGAGTACCTGGCGCTGATGTCATCGAGCTGGCGCTTGGCGGCATTGAGGTTGGTGGCCACCGTGGTGGCAATGCGCACCAGGGGCACGCCAAGGCGCCAGCGGTTGGTGCCCTCCACGCGCTCGACAAAGCCGGTTTCGGCCTCCAGCGCGGGCAGGTTCTGGCTCACCCAGCTGGGCGGCACGCCAAGGCCCTTGGCAATCTCGCCCGGCGCCAGGCCCAGCACCTCGTGGCCCGCCAGCAGGCGCAGCAGGTCGCAGGTTTTGCGGATGGGCGCGGCCAGGGTGTAGGTTTTCTCGGTCATGCCTGCTCCCCCCAGCCAGGTTGGCCTGGCAGTTGGCCGCGCTCGGCGCGCCACTTCCATTCGGCTGCGCCCACCAGGTTGCCGCTGCCCCAGGCGTCGTCTTGCGCGGTGCCGCTGGCGTAGGGGCTGGCCGCGGGCGCCAGCCCGGCGGCCAGGCGCAGGCCGCGCAGGGCGCCGGCCTTCCATTCGGGGCTGCGCTGGCAATGGGCAAATTCGCGCTCGTACACCTGCTGCGCCGTGCGCAGGCTGCAAAGCTGTTCGTCTGGTGTGGGCATGGCTCAAAACTCCAGTTCAGGCGTGGCGTACGTGGCCACGTTGTGGTGGTGGTAGGCCACCTGCTCCAGGTGGCTGCGAAGTGCGTCCAAGGTGGCGGCGGGATCGGCCTTGCCGTCTGCCTTGTAGAAGTCGGTGAGCAGCTGCAGCGCCTGGGCAAAGCCGGTGTTCAGCTCCACCATGTCGGCGGGCTGGGCCTGGCGGCCCTTGGGCATGTCCACCAACAGCTTGTCGTCGGTGGCGGCCATCCAGCGGGCCACCAGGGCGATGCCGCAGGCGTGCTCATAGGCGGGCACCAACACCAGGGGCATGCGGCCGTTGGCGATCCATTTGTAGAGCGCCCAGTGGTCTTCCAGGCCCATGCGCTCGGCAATGCGCTCCACGCTGAGGTTGTGGCGCTCCTGCGCGTAGTCTTTGCAGCCCTTGAGGGCGTCGCGCAGGGTGGCGGGTTGCCAGCGTTTCCAATTGCGGCGGGTCATTGGCAGGCCCCTTGGCGGGGGGCAAAGCCACCGTCCAAACAAATACCGCCGTTGCAGGTGGCGCAAGGCGTTTGCATGGTGCAAAGTACGGCCATCACTTCACCCCCTGAGAGGAGACGGGCCATGAACCCAAGCGACGACGAGATGAAAGCGATGCGCCAGCAATTCGCAGCGCAGCAGCTTGAAGGGCACGGCACGCAGCTTGCCGTGCTCGAGCAGATGTGGCTGGAGCTGGCGCGCGCGCTGGCTGAGCAAGGCGTGCTGAACGCCGAGGCGTTGGCGCAGCGGCTGGAAGCGCATGCCCTGCGCTCGCAGCGTTGGGATGGCTGGTTTTTTGGGCTAACCGAGGCTGCGCGGATGTTGCGCCAGCCTTCAGGTGATCCAGATAGCCTGGTTCAGTGAGGGCGCGGCGGCGCATGTCGGCTGCGATGGCGCGCGCCATGGCGGGCGAGCGGTCGCCCGGCAGGTAGCTGCCCCAGGCGTCGCGCTGGGCCTCGGGGGTGAGGCGGTGCACGTTGTTGGCCGCACTGCCCAGGACAGGCGGGTTGGCCGGGCAACCCATGGAGCTGTGGGTGGTGATCATGCTGCGCCCCCTGCGTGGGGCGCTGCTGCCAGCTCCATGCCGTCGGCGGTCAGGCGGATTTGTGCCGGGCCAGGGTATGCATTCACAATAACCAACAGCCCGCGGGCCTCAAGGTAGTCCAGCTCGCGCAGCACATCGTTGTGCGCTGCATCTGCATAGTGCAGCCGCACATTGGCCAACAAGGCTTCAAACGTCATACAGGCGGGGCGGGCGCTGTCAAGCAGGTCCAGGCACAGCCGCCGAACATGGCCGCGCCTTGCGGCGCCGGCGCTGGTGCTGGCGGGTGTGCAGTTGCAGCCAAAGCCCGCCGCGCGGGGAATGTATTGGTTGGTGCCGCCAAATTCGGCGCAAATAGTCCGCGCCACGGCGGCGCCAGCCAATTCGCTGACGCGGGCCAGAAAAATGGAGGGTGTGTAGGCGCTCATGCTGCTGCCCCTGCGTGTTGCGCAGCCGCCCGCTGGGCGGGGAAGGGTTGGCGCTTGGCCACGGCCTGGCCGCGCTTGAGGCCCAGGTACACGGCAATGTTGTGGCTGGCGCCGCGCTTGCAGGGCTTGGTGCCGCGCAGGATGGCATCGACCAGGCTGGCCGAGACGCCGAACTGGCGCGCCAGCTCGGCCTGCGAGAGGCCCTGCTCGTCCATCCACTGGCGGGCCTCGTCGGGGGTGCGCTCGGTGGCGGTTTGGGCCGGTTCTGGCTGCGGTGTGCCCATGGCAAAGCCCAGGGGGCCGATGCCGCAAATCAAGGAGGGTGTCATGGCTGTGCTTTCAGTGGTTGGTTGCAGGTTCGGGCTTGAGGCCCAGCACGATGGCGCCGCGGTGCGCCTGGCCGTAACGGCCCTTGTTCTGCCCGCGCAACAGGTCCACCAGGGTGCTGCGGGGCACCTGGTTCAGGCGCGCCAGATCGGTCACGGTCACGCCGTGGGCCACCAGCCACTGGCGGGCGGTCTCGGGCGTCTGCGGGTAGGGCAACGCCTTGAGCACGGGGCCGCGCGGCGTCCAGCGGTAGCGGGGCTTCATGCCGGCACCCCTGCATGGCGCGCGGCCATAGCGCGCTGGGCGGGTGCCACCCGTGCCGGACGGGTGGTGAGCTGGCCGCGCTTCATGCCCAGCAGCACGGCGATGTTGTGGCTCATGCCGCGCAGGCACTTCTTGCGCCCGGCCAGCACTTCGCGCACCAGGCTGTCGTGCACGCCGTGTTCGCGTGCCCACTGGGCAATGGTGATGCCCTGGTAGTCGAGCCAGGCGCGGGCCTCTTCGGGGGTGCGGAGCTTGGTCATAATGGTGTGAGTTGGTGTTACAAAATCAGGAGGACGTTATGGACGCGGATCAGACGGGCAATGGGGGCAATGACCTGTCGCTGGGTGAGCGCCTGCAGGTGCTGGAGGCGTTGGTGGACGCGGCGATATGGGGGCCGCACCTGCACAACCGGGATCACCGTCGGGCAATTGCCCAGGCGCTGTACATGCGGCTTGAAGGAGATCTGCAGGCACATGCATGCCCAGCTCGCGTGCGCGCTGAACTACTTGATGTTGCAGACGCGCTGGCAGAGATTGATAGCCAGCCAGGTCCCATAAAGAGCGCTCTACGACCGCTCGTGCAACCCGATCAGCCGCCTCGGCCGGAGCTATGAAGACGCGGAACTCGTACTCGGTGGCGAAGATGGAGCGCGGCAACGCCCAGCCCCACGTGTGCAGCAATGTGGGGGCATCATTTTTGGCGGCGCAAACATGGCCAACGCTCTCGGCGAGGTCTTCGAGTGCCTGGCTATGACACTTGATCATCGAGATGCGCTTCTGCGCTGTTTGGAAGTAGCGGTACAGGGCGTTGTCGGGGGTCATTTTTTTGGGCCTTCGGTGTGCGGTTAAGAGGTTCTAGGCTGGCTTGGGTGTGATTATGGTTCAAATATTTGAACCTTGCAACATGTGAGGTGCAATTTTTTATGAGTGTTGCTGATCGCTTCAAGAGCGAGCGCGAACGGCTTGCGCTGACACAGCCGCGTGTTGCCGACCTGACTGGTGTCGGCAAGACGACGGTTATCAATTGGGAAAAGGGGCTGTCATCGCCTACCGCCGTACAGCTTTCAGCGCTTGCTGAAGTGGGCTTAGACGTGCTCTATGTGATCACCGGCCAGCGCACGGGCGGCGCATCAGCCCCGCCCCCGCCGCGTGCCGTGAGTGAGGGCGACCGCATCCTGCTGGACAACTTTCACGCCGCGCCCGCGCAGGTGCAGGCCGGGGTCAAGACGGCGCTTGGCGCTTTCGCGCCTGGGGCAGGCGGCTGCAAGCGCGGCAAGGCCGCTTGAGGCGGCCAATGACGATCACCATTGAATAGGAGGGAGCCCATGTTCAAGATTTGCCAGAAGTGCAACCACCCCAACCCATCTGCCACGGGCGCCGAGTTAGAGGCATGTCCTGAGTGCGGCGCCATCTACAGCCGCGTGGCGCAGGCCATGGCTGCGAAGGCGGCTCCTGCAGCACCGGCATCGGCGCGTCCGGACTTCGCGGATTCGCGCACTGCAGCGCGGCCCGTGGGCGCTGCGGCTGCAAGCCCCTCGGGCAGTGATGTTCATGGTTTTGCCGAGCGTTTGCGTGCGGCTTCGCTGTACCCTACTTTTCGGGGGCTGGTGCGCTTGATTTATTTCGTGTGGATGGTGCTGGCCGCACTGGCGCTGATAGGCGCGGTCGCTGCTCTGCTATCGGGATCGGGTATTGCGCGGATAGGCGGTTTTTTGGGCGGTTTGTTCTTCGCCCTGTTCTTCGCGGTGATCGCCAAGGTGACAAGGGAAGCCGCCTTGATGTTGGCCGATTTAAGCGACGCGGCCGTACACATTGCCGCAGGGATGAAGCCATGAGGTTCGTACTGCTTGTGGTTGTATTGTTCATCGGCTCCCCCACCTGGGCAATCAACAAGTGCACCAACGCCAATGGCAAGGCCGTGTTCCAAGACGCGCCTTGCAGCGGCCGTGGCGAGCAGATCGAGGTGCGGCCTGCAACCGGAAATGCGCCTGCTGCTGCGGCGTCACAAGCTGTTGCTGCGCCTTCAAAGCCCAAGCCGGACAGCAGTTCGGAATTGCGGCGCATTGAGCTTGAGCAGTACCTGGTGCGCAACAAGCGCGACCAGGTCAACGGCAACCTCCAGGATTGCCAGAACAAGCTGGATCAGCTTGCGCGGCGCAAGAGCACTGCCAACAACAATTTGGCTGGTGCGGTGCTGGAGAGTTCGATTTCTTCCGAGATGCAGTCGGTCTCTGTGATGTGCGAGAGCCGGAACCGCCAACTGCGGGCGGAGCTTGAGGACCTTGAGCGCGAGCTGCGTGACATAAAGGCCAAGCGCTGAAAACGGCTCTTTTTGGCGCCCGCCCTCGGCATTAAATAAAACGCTTTATTTAGCCGCCCTCGCGCGCGCACGGCACAGTGCCGTGCATGGACAAAACACGCACCGCTCTTGCCGCGCTAGCCCTTTCAGCCACGGGCCTGGTGTACATCGCCCAGCGCGAGGGGTACAGCGAGCAGGCCTACCCTGACCCGGTGCATGGCACCAAGGTGCCGACAGCCGGGTTTGGCTCCACGGGCGGCATCAAGATGGGCGACACGCTGCCGCCGGTGCGCGCACTGGTGCGCCTGCGGGCCGATGCGGGCGAGCAAGAGGTTGCCCTCAAGCGCTGCTTTGGCGATGTGGCGCTGTTCCAGCATGAGTGGGACGCCTTTGTAGGCCTGGCCCACAACGCGGGCGCCACCACGGTCTGCAAGAACAACGCCCGCACTGGCCCCAGCACCATCGTGCAGCGCCTGCAGGCGGGTGACCACGCCGGGGCCTGCGAGGCCATCCTGCTTTACGACCGGGCTGGCCCCGTGGCCAGGCCACAGGACCGCTGCAGCCACCCCGACAACCGCACCTGCCGTGGCGTGTGGGCTGACCGCCAGCGTTTGCGGGCCATGTGCCTGGGGCAGGCCGCCCCATGAGCATGCGCCTGATTGCCGCTGCCTTGGCTGTGGCCACCGCCTTGTGGGGCGTGCTGGCCTGGCGCTCGCACCTGATATCCACGGGCGATGCCCAGGGCGCGGCCCGCGTGCAGGCCGCGTGGGACGCCCAGGAGAACGCGCGCAATACTGCCACGGCACGCGACAACGCCACCAAGTTCCGCAATGCCGAAAGGACCGCCCATGAAGACGCCCAACGTGCGGCCGCGCGCCGTGCTCGTGATGTTGCTGCCGCTGCTGCTGTGCGCGGCCTGCGCAACGAGGTTGCCCGCCTCAACAGCCGCCCCCGTCCCTACCAGGCAGGAGATTCCGGCCTTGCCGCCTGCGCTGGCGAAGCCCGTGCCGCACGAGAGCTTTTCGGCGAGAGCGCTGCAGCGTATTCAGAGTTGGCAGCAACGGCTGACGAACTCCGAGACCAAGTAACCGGCCTGCAGGATTTTGCCCGCACTGTGTGCGGCGCACGCACGCCCACCCTAGAGAGTGCCCCCCATGGTTTTTGAGCTGACGATGGCCAATCTGATTTCCCTGGCCGGGTTGTTTTTGGGGGCGCTGTGGGCGCTGCTCAAGGTGATTGGCTCGCAGTCCGAGCGGCGTGCCAATGAGAAGTTTGCCGCCCTGCAGGAGTCGATTGCCAACGTGGGCAGAGACACGCGCCGCGAGGCCGACGCTGCTCGCCAGCTCGAAACCTCGTTCCTGCGCTTTCAGGCCGAGCTGCCGCGCGACTATGTGCGGCGCGATGACTTTGTGCAGGCCATCGGCAGCATCAGCACCCGTATCGACAACTTTGCCTTGCGTGTGGAGCGCGCGCTTGACAACCGCAATGGAGGCCATCCGCAATGAACCCGACCTATTCTGCAGCCGTCCTGAAGGCGCGCCACGAGGCCATCCGCTGGCATTTGCTGTCTGCGGTTGACTTGTCCCGCCCTGTGGGCATCTATACCGAGGCGCTGCTGCCCATCGTCCAGTCAGTGTACCCAGACGCCACCCATCAGGAGATTCGGCGCGAGCTGGATTACCTGGAGGCGCGCGAGATGGTGAACATCGCCCGCGACCCGATGGACCGGTGGTTTGTGGACTTGACGCGCACGGGCATCGAGTTTGTGGAATACACCATCGACGCGCAGCCGGGCGTGGCCCGGCCCCGCATCACGCAGGGGTGAGTCATGGCCCCACGTAGCAAGGTGCATTCGCTGCCGCCCGAGTTGAAGGAGTGGCTTGATGCCGAGTTGGTCAAACGCGGGTTTGGCGACTATGTGCAGTTGGCCGCTGACTTGAAGGCGCGCGGGGCCGATGTGTCCAAGTCGGCCCTGCAGCGCTATGGCTCGCCGTTCGAACAGCGCATGGCGCAGCTCAAGATGGCGAGCGAGCAGGCCCGCGCGCTGGTGGATGCCGCCCCGGATGATGAGGACAAGCTGGGCTCTGCCGTGGTGCGCATGACGCAGGAAAAGATATTCAACCTGCTGATGGAGTTGGACATCAAAGCCGAAGACGTCGATGTGAACAAGCTGTTCAAGAACGCTGCCGAGATTGGCAAGGCCAGCGTGACGCACAAGCGCTTCAGCATGGAGGCGCGCGCGGCGCTGAAAGAGGAGGCACGGCGCGAGCAGTTGGCCGAACAGCAGGCGCGGTTTGATGCGCTGGGGCAGTCCGGAGAGATTGACCAGGCCACGCTTTCCAAGGTGATCAAGGCGGCGTACGGGCTATGAGTGGCTCCATTGCGCCCGCATTACCGCTCTACGCATACCAGCGCCGCTGGGTGAATGACGATGCGCGCTTCAAGATTGCCATGTTCGCGCGTCAGTGCGGCAAGACGTTCACCAGTACGCTGGAACTGGCCCTGGACTGCGCGCGGGCCGAGGCGCTGGGCCAGCGCCGCCGCTGGGTGATTCTGAGCCGAGGGGAGCGCCAGGCGCGCGAGGCGATGAACGAGGGAGTGAAGCTGCACCTGGCCGCGCTGTCGGCGGGCTTCAAGGCATACGACTACGACTGGGAGCCGGGCGTGAAAGCGCTGGAGGTGGAGCTGCCCGGCGGCAGCAAAATCACGGCGTTGCCCGCCAACCCGGACACAGCGCGGGGGTTCAGCGCCAATGTGTTGTTGGATGAATTTGCCTTTCACCAGGACAGCCGGGCAATCTGGAAGGCGCTGTTTCCAGTGATCTCAAAGCCTGGCCTGAAGCTGCGCGTGATCAGCACGCCCAACGGCAAGGGCAACAAGTTCTACGACCTGATGACGGGCGCTGGCGACGGCTGGAGCCGCCATGTGACCGACATCTACCAGGCTGTGAAAGACGGCCTGCCGCGCGACATCGAGGAGCTGCGAAAGGGCGCTGGCGATGACGACCTATGGGCCCAAGAGTTCGAGTTGAAATGGCTGGACGAGGCCAGCGCTTGGCTGTCGTTCGAGCTGATTGCGTCCTGCGAGCATGAGGCCGCAGGGCTCCCCGAGCACTACCAAGGTGGCCCCTGTTTCGTGGGCGTGGACATTGCGGCGCGCAATGACCTGTTCGTGATTTGGGTGGTGGAGCTGGTAGGGGATGTGTACTGGACGCGCGAGATCATCGAGCGCAAGCGCGTGAGCTTTGCGGAGCAGGATGCGCTGCTGGACGATGTTTTTGCACGCTACCGCGTCATGCGCGCATGCATGGATCAGACCGGCATGGGTGAGAAGCCCGTGGAAGATGCCCAGCGCCGCCACGGCTCCACGCGCGTGGAGGGTGTGCTGTTCACCGCCGTCAACAAGCTGACGCTGGCTACGCATGGCAAGGAGGTTTTCGAGGACCGCAAGCTGCGCATTCCGGAAGGCAATCCAGCGCTGCGGGCAGACCTGCACAAGCTCAAGAAGGTCACGGGCCCTACGGGAACGCCGCGCTTTGTTGCCGACAGCGATAGCAGTGGACACGCTGACCGTACCTGGGCGGCTTTTTTGGCGCTGAATGCTGCGGCAGGCGATACCGGCCCGGTTCACGTTGCCAGCCGCCCCCGTCGCAGCGCGCTCTCCCTGGAAGGCTACTGACCATGAATCCCCGAGGCATCTTCGTTTCCCCCACTGAGTTCGTTTCCTTTGCGGAGGCTCGCAAGCGTGGCAGCCTGTCTGAAGAGATCGCTACGCGCGACCGCAGCATGGATATGTCGTTCGGCTTCATCCTGCCGAACCCGGATCCCATCCTGAAGCGCCAGGGCAAGGACATCAGCGTCTATCGCGACATGCGCAGCCGGGCGTCTGTGGGTGGCCCTATCCGTCGCCGCAAGGCCGCGGTGAAGGCGCTTGAATGGCGGGTGGAGCGCGGCAAGGCCAGCGCCCGCGTCACTCGCCTGTGCAGTGATGTGCTGGCGACCTATGACATGGACAGGCTGCTCAATGAGATCACCGATGCGGTGCTGTTCGGCTATCAGCCGCTGGAGCTGGTGTGGGGGCCATTCAACGGCGCCACGGTGCCGCTGGAAGTGATCGGCAAGCCGCAGGAGTGGTTCTTCTTTGACAACGCAGCGCAGCTGCGGTTTCGCAGCCGCGCCCAGCCGCTGCTCGGCGAGGAACTGGAGCCCCGCAAATTTTTGTTGGCCCGCCAGGAGGCGAGTTATGCCAACCCCTACGGCTTCCCAGACCTTTCTATGTGCTTCTGGGCAGATACCTTCATGCGGGGAGGCCTCAAGTTCTGGGTGACCTTCACAGAAAAGTATGGCACGCCCTGGCTGGTGGGCAAGCAGCCACGAGGCACGCCAGGCCCGGAGGTGAATGCGCTGCTGGACAAGCTGGAGGCGATGATCCAGGACGCTGTGGCTGCCATTCCAGACGATTCCAGCATCGACATTCTGGAGGTGGGCGACAAGGGGGTTAGCGCCGATCTGTACGAGCGCCTGCTCATGTACTGCCGTTCGGAAATCAACATTGCGCTGCTCGGCCAGAACCAAAGCACCGAGGCGAGCAGCAACCGCGCCAGCGCCACGGCCGGGCTGGAGGTGGCAGATACCATTCGCGACGGCGATTCCCGCCTGGTCTGCGCCACGATCAACCAGCTACTGCGCTGGATGACCGATCTGCACGACGGCGAGCAGGCCCCCGCACCGACCTTTGAGCTTTTCGAAGAAGAGGACGTCAATGTCACGCAGGCGCAGCGCGATGAAACCCTCAAACGCGCGGGTGTGAACTTTCAGCCCCAGTACTGGAAGCGTGTCTACAAGCTGCAGGATGGCGACATTGCCGACGCCCCCCCAGTGGTAAGCACGCCCGCGCAAGCCGCGCCGCCGGTGCCTGTGGTGGAGTTTGCAGAGGGCACCAGCCCCGCCGTGCCTGGCGAGACGGTTTCTGCTCTGTCTGCCGGGGCGTCTCCCGTGTTTGCGTCCTGGATCAGTGAGCTGCGCAGCCTGATCCAAGCGCACCGCGACCCGCAGCGGTTGCAGGAAGAATTGCTGGAAGCGTTCAGCGAGCTGCCGACGCAAGAGCTGACCGAATTGATGGCACTGGCCTTCGAGCTGGCGCACCTGCAGGGCCAGGACCAGGCTGCTCGGGAGGCCGCCCATGGCTGAAATCGGGGACGCTGCCCGTTCTTCGGTGGAAGGTGCGCGGCAGGCGTTCCAGGAGCAGATCGACTTCTTCCGGCGCAAGCTGAATTTGCCCAGCGAGGCCTGGCGCGATATTCAGCAGGCCGCGCACGACCGTGCGTTCATGGTGTCGGGCGCTGCCAAGGCGGATCTGCTGGCTGACCTGCGCAAGGCGGTGGATCAGGCCGTGCAGGGTGGCAGCATCGGCGAGTTCCGCAAGAAATTTGCAGACATTGTGGCAAAGCATGGATGGGCAGGCTGGACTGGAGAGGGCAGCAAGGCGGGCGAGGCCTGGCGCACGCGGGTGATCTACCAGACCAACCTGATGACGTCGTATGCTGCCGGGCGCCGCGCGCAGTTGCTCGACCCTGAACTGCTCAAGCGGCGCCCGTTCTGGCGCTACGTGCACAACGACAGCGTGACGCATCCCAGGCCTCAGCACAAGCACTGGGGCGATGCTCGGCTGACGCTGCGCCACGACCACCCATTCTGGAACACCCACTTTCCGCCCAATGGCTGGGGCTGCAAGTGCCGCGTGGTGCCCGTGGCCACGCCGGGGGACGGGGACGCCACCACGCCGCCCGATGGCTGGGACACAGTGGACCCGCGCACAGGTGCGCCCATGGGCATTGATGAGGGTTGGGGCTACGCGCCGGGTGCACGGGCCGATGATGAGCTGCGGTCGTTCGTGCAAGACAAGCTGGTCACGTACCCCCCGGCGATACGGCGCATGCTTTCCGTCGATGTGAACCGGCATCTGAACACGACCGAGCGCGTCACGGACTTTGTACAGCGTGTGCGGGACGGCGCTTTACGCAATGAGGACTTGTGGATGGGCTTTGTGGAGCCCGAAGCCGCCGCCAGGGTCAAGAACGCGACCGGCCAGGACGTGGACAACTATCTGGTGCTACTGCCAGAGGACAACGTCCGCCACACCGACTGGGAACACCGCTGGGACGGCAAGGGGCAGCGGCCCATTGTGCCTGCTGACTATCAGCACGTCGCCTCATTCATCAATGAGCCCGATGAGACCCTGCCGGGCAGCGAACTGGGCCGACACGGCGAAGCGCGCGTGCTGGTACGCAAGGAGATCAATGGGGAAGTGTTCCGGGCCGTGTTCGAGATCCTGCACGGCAAGCGCAATCGCGCTCTGAAGTTGATCAGCCTGGCCATCAAGACGGGGCAGAAATGAAAAAGCCTTGTGTCCCCGACCTCTACGTCCTAGACGAGACCGGCGTGAACCGCCGGGAGCCGATGTGCACAAGGCTCAGCCATTTTAATGGATAGGTTCCTATGGCGCAATTGATTGAATTGACCAACCGTAGTGGGCTGGACTACCTGCAAGACCTTGTCCAGCGTGTATCGGACATGCGTCCGGTGCTACTGGAGATTGGCGAGGACATGGCCGAGTCTGCCAAGCAGCGGTTTTCTTCGACCACGGCCCCGGATGGGACGGCCTGGGCGCCCAACAGCGCTGTGACACTGGCGCGTTACAGCGCCATGTTCGCGCGCGGCAAGGATGGCGGGCTGACCAAGCGCAGCGCCGCAAAGCTGGCCGCAAAGAAGCCCGGTACTGGTGAGACGCGTGCACTAGGCACCACCATCAACTACCAGATACAGGGCGATGACGCCGTGGGCATAGGCAGCCCCATGGTCTATGCAGGAACCTTCCACTACGGCGCCAAGTCGGGGGAGTTCGGTTTCGGCGTGTACGCCACCCGCAACGGGAGCTTCCCCCTTCCATGGGGAGACATCCCAGCACGGCCGTTCCTTGGCGCTTCCGAAAGTGACAAGGCAAACATCGTGCGCTTGGTGCAGAGCTACCTCTCGGGAGAGTGATCATGGCAAGTAAACGCCGCATTCGGCGCAACTCCTGCACCGGCAAGCGCCGATACGAAAGTGCTTCCCAGGCCCGCGCCGCTATCTCAGGCCTGTTCCGCCGCAAGGGCTTCCAGGGCTACCTGCAGGCATACCCCTGCCGCTTCTGCGCTGGCTACCACTTAGGTCACCTGCCCAAGGAAAAGTCCTGCGGAAGGACGCACCGATATCGCCATTGACGGGCGGTATCATGGCTTCAGTGAGTAGGGCAAGGGAGATGAGGCGAAAAGTCCCAAAACAGCGACTTTTTTTCATTCGCCTCTATGTTTCGCGTTGGGAAATGGATTTGCATAACCGCCGTCCCTGATCGCCCCTGTTCTTCCCGTTTCTTCCCATTTATCGCGCCGCCCACTCTTTCTTTATCTCACTCCCGTTCAGGTGGTGGCATTCAGCGTGGGGTTGGGCAGCAGGTTCTCGATGTAGCCCGAATACGGCGCCTTGAACACGGTCTTGACGTCCGAGTACACGGTGCCGTAAATCTTCTGCCAGGAGGTGACGAGGTAGGGCACGAAGTACTGGAAGCCCGCGATGGCGTCGGTCAGCTTGAGCGAACCCGACAGGTTGTAAGGCCCGGCCAGGTGGGCACCTGCCACCACGTTGAACTCGGTGGCGTGGTCTCGCTCGGCAGCGCGGTGCGCCGCCATAGAGGCATGACCGCCTTGCGAGTAGCCCGTGAACATGACCTTGCCCGACAGGCTGGCTCCGACGGTGCCAGCGGCATTGCGCGCGGCGCGCACGGAATCGATCACACTGGTGGCCTCGGACTCTGCGTGCAGGTAGGGGTGGTAGCTGTACTGCGACTTGGCAAACCCCAGGTAGTCGGTGGCGACCACCGCATAGCCCTGGGCCGCGTACATCGCGGCAAGCAGGAAGGTTTCGCCGTCCTGCGGGTTGGCCAGGGTGCGCGGCTTTTGCAGATCCGTTCCTTTGGCATAGGCTACGAGGGCAGCGGGTGTTGCGCACGCAGCGCCTGTGGGCACCAGCATCACGCCCGACGCGTTGGTGCTGTCGTCGCCCTTGACTCCCACCGTGTTGTAGTTCAGGGCCACCACCTTGACGTCGCACTTGGCCGTACCGCTGATCGCCTGCAGGCCGCTGGCGGCGGTGCCTGCATTGATTTGCGCGGCGCTGAGGGTGGTCACCACCACGGGGGTGTCGATCAGCGATCCCCGCACGGGGTCGTCGGAACCACCACAGGCCACCAGCAGCAAGGCTGCTCCGGCCACACAGGAGAGACGGAAAGCATTCATGGGTCGATACCTCTGGTCACAAAAAAGCCATCGTGCCCGCCCGACCCACTCTCGGCATCGGGGATAACGCCTAGCCCCGCACCCCAGAAGACACCTGCGTGACAGCGCTCAGCGTCGCCCGCCATAGCGCAGCTTCATGGCGAGGATAGCGGCCGCCAGGCACAGCGTGATGGCATTGGCCCCCACGATGGGCCAGGCCCGCAAGGCCAGCCCATAGGCCAGCCACAGCGCTACCCCCAGCGTGAACACGCTGTACATGCCCAGGGAAATGCCCCGCACGTCGCGCGTGCGAAAGGTATGCAGCGCCTGCGGCACAAAGCTCAGGGTGGTCAGGCTTGCGGCGAGGTAGCCGATCCAGTCGATCCAGGGCATGGTCAATCCGTAGGTTGGAGGGGGTTTACTGATCCCGTGCCGTCCAGTCCACCAGTGCATCGAGCACCGGCCGCGCTGCCGCCGCCGAGGGGTGGTTGACGATGGCCACCAGCACGTAGCGGCGCCCGCTGGCGGCATGCACAAACCCGGCCACGGCCATCACATCGCGCAGGCTGCCTGTTTTGAGGTGGGCAGCGCCCGACTTGCTCTTGCTGCGACGCAAGGTGCCGTCGATGCCGGCAATGGGCAGCGAAGACACCAGCTCGGGCATCACAGGCGACACCCAGGCCTGCTGCAACATGCGGCCCAGGCCCAGTGCCGTCACACGCGCATCGCGGCTGAGGCCTGCGCCGTTGTCGGCCACGGGGGGCGCCAACCCGCCCAGGCGCGCGCGCCACCATTGCAGTAGCACCTCTTGCGCACCTTCGAAGCTGGCCACCGGGCTTTTCTGCAAGGCCAAGGACAAGAACACATGCTGCGCCATGACGTTGTTGCTGTACTTGTTCACGTCGCGCACCACCTCGGCCAGCGCGGGGGACGTGGCCTGGAACGCGGGGCGCAGCCCTGCGGGCACCTGGCCATCGCGCACGCGACCGGTGAGCTTGCCGCCCAGCTCGCGCCACATGCCCTCCACGGCCCGCGCGGCAAAACCTGCCGGGTCGGCATAGGCGACGGGCCAGACACGCTCGCCGCAACGGGCGGCGTAGGTGCCTTGGAACACGGTGCGCTCGGGGTTGCCCAGGTCGGCGCGCAAGCCCGCCCGCCAGTCGCCACACTCCGCCGCGGCAGGGGCCAGCGGCACAGTGGTCTGGAGCTGCACACCGGCCAACGGTGGGTCGTACTGCACGCGCGCCACACCGGCCCCGGGGTCCGGCACAAAGGTCATGGCCACCGACTTGTAGTTGAGCAGCAGCGCGTCCGGCGCCGCGTTGTAGGGGCGCAGCGGCTCGCCGTCAAAGCGGCCGGGGTCGTGTGCAGGCACGGTGAACGCACTGCGGTCCAGCACGATGTCGCCCACGATGACCTGGATGCCCTGCGCCTGCAGGCGCCGCAGCAGCAGCCACAGACGCTCCAGCACCAGCTTGGGGTCGCCCTGGCCCTGGATATACACATTCCCCTTGAGGCTGCCGCCCTGCACCACACCATCGACATACACCGGCGTGTTCCAGGTGTAGGCAGGCCCCAGCAGATCCAGCGCGGCATAGGTGGTGACCAGTTTCATCACCGATGCGGGGTTGACCTGCTCCTGGGCCCGGTAAGCCAGGCGCGCGTTCGCACGGGCATCCTGTGCATCGGCCACATACACCGACAGCGCCTCACGCGGCAGCTTGGCGCGCGCCAGCGCCGCATCCACTTCAGCGGGCCAGGGCGTGGCGGGGTTGGCATACGCCATGGCCGCAGCTGCGGCAAGGGCCACACCAACCACATGGCGCAGGCGCCGCAATGAAGAAGCAAAAAGGGGCATGGAGCGAGTCTAGCGATAATGCCCGCTTCCCCTTCTGACCGGCCCATGAACCTGCTCGCCTTCGATACCAGCACCGAAACCCTGTCCGTCTCCGTGCAACGCGGTGCCTCGGTGTGGGAACACACAGGCCCCGGCGGCGCCCAGGCCTCGCATGGGCTGCTGGCGTCTATCCAGACGCTGTTGGGCCGGGCAGGCCTGGATTTGTCGCAGCTCGATGCGCTGGCATTCGGCCGGGGCCCAGGCTCCTTCACCGGGCTGCGCACCGCCTGCGCGGTGGCACAGGGCCTGGCGTTTGGCGCCGGTGGCGGGCGCGGCCTGCGGGTGCTGCCCGTCGATACGCTCCATGCCGTGGCCGAGCAAGCGCGCCACCAGCATGGCACCGAGCACGTGGTGGCGGTGCTGGACGCCCGCATGGACGAGGTCTATGCCGCCCACCTGCAATGGCAGAACGGCGAGTGGCACACCGCATCTTCCCCGGCGCTGAGCGCCCCCGAACAAGTCCACGTGCCTGAAGGCTGGACGGTGGCAGGCAACGCCCAGGCCGCCTATCCCACCCGGCTGGCACCCACAGCAGACCATGTGGTGGCCCTGCCCACGGCTGCGGCCCTGTTGCGACTGGCCCCGGCCCTGCTGGCCGCAGGCCAGGACGTGAACGCCAGTGGCGCCATGCCCTTGTACCTGCGCGACAAGGTGGCGCAAACCACGGCGGAACGCGAAGCGCTGCGCATGGGAAAGCTTGCATGAACGCAGCGACCACCATGCCCACAGACACCCATGCACGGGAGGCCCGCCTGGAGCCGCTGAGCCTGGCACGCTTGGACGAGGTGCTGGCCATCGAAGCCCAGGCCCACCCCCACCCCTGGTCGCGCCGCCAATTCACTGATGCCCTGGCCAGCGGCTACCGCATCGACCTGCTCCTGGGCGGCGATCAGGTGCTGGGCTACTTTGTGGCCATGCGCGGCGTGGAAGAGGCCCACCTGCTGAATCTGACCGTGGCACCCGCCTTCCAGCGCCAGGGCTGGGGCCAGATCCTGCTGGACGCACTGGCACTGTGGGCGCGCGGCCAGGGCCTGCAATGGCTGTGGCTGGAGGTACGCATGGGCAACGACCGGGCGCGCGCGGTGTACCAGGCTAACGGCTTCCAGCAGGTTGGGCTGCGCAAGCGCTACTACCCCGCTGCTGGTGATGCGCGCGAAGACGCCCTGGTGATGAGCCGCGCACTGTGATGGACGCCCAGCCCCCCCGCCTGCCACTCGACCCCCGCCAGCGCGCCATGCTGCAGGAAATGGGCGTGCGGCTGTGGCTGCCAGGGGACGGCTCCAGCGGGGATAGGCCCGCTGCACCGCCTGCCGTGCGCCCAAGGGCGGCCCCCCAGATCCCAGCGACCAGCGAGCCGCAACGCAGCGCTGCCACGTCGGTGCCGACACGGCCCGCAGCAGTGCCCACGAACACGGCGCAGGCAACCCCCACCGGCACCGCAGCCGCCGAGCACGCGCTGCTGCGACCCCCGCGCGCGCTGTACCCCGATGCCGACCCCGCACAGTGCCCACCCGCGCTGGGCAACGCCTGGCTGCTGGTGGCCGAGGGCGTGCACGGCAGCGCCACCCTGGCGGAGCAGGCCGAACGCCTGCTCGACAACATGCTGCGGGCACTCTGCCTGCACCAGCATCCCCAGGTGCATCTGTGCACGCTGGAACTGGCCCCCTCTGGGCCCGCAGGCGCGGGTGTGGACGCGGCACTGGCCGACGCGGTGGCGCAGCTTGCACCTGCGGTGGTGCTGGTGATGGGCCGCGCCGCCGTGCGCCACTGCCTGGGCCGCAGCGAGCCGCTGGGGCAACTGCGCGGCCAGTCCTTCACGCTGGCCGGGGTGCCTGCGGTGGTCACCTTCGATGCGCCGGTGCTGCTGCGCTCCCCCGGCCTCAAGCCTGCGGCCTGGGAAGACCTGTGCCGCGCACGTGCGCTGGCCGCCGCAACGGCATAAAGCGCGCGCTGCAACAAAGCCAGTGCGATAATTCCCAGCTTGCAATTTGGAGCCTTTGCCATGGAAGCCTATCCCAGTCGATAGCTTTCAGCTCCCTGGTTCGTGCCGGGGCTGAAAGCGCCCCCAACCCAGCCCCCGGCCACCCCCTTCAGGGAGCAATCGCATGCTCAATATCTTCACGCTCGCCAACGGGCGCCTCGTCCAGGAAGAAATCGAATCGCTGGAAGAGCTGTCCCGCTTCCAGCCCATCTGGGTCGATCTGGAGTCGCCCACGCTGGACGAAAAGCGCTGGGTCACGCAGTACTACGGCCTGTCCATCCCCGAAGACGCGATGGACGAGGACATCGAAGAATCCGCCCGCTTCTACGAAGAAGACAACGGCGAACTGCACATCCGCAGCGACTTCCTGATCGACGACAACGAGCAGCCGCGTTCGGTGCGCGTGGCCTTTATCCTGAACCTCATCAACCCCAGCCTGCGCAGCAAGGGTGTGCTGTTCTCGATCCATGACGAGGACATCCCGGTGTTTCGGTTGTTGCGCCTGCGCGCGCGTCGCGCACCAGGCCTGATCGAGGACGCACGCGATGTGCTGCTCAAGCTGTTCGACGCCGATGCCGAGTACTCCGCCGACACGCTCGAAGGCATTTACGACGATCTGAAGAAGGTCAGCAACCAGGTGCTGGCCGGGGACGTGACCGACGCCCGCGCCGGTGAAGTGCTGGCGGCCATCGCACGCCAGGAAGACCTGAACGGCCGCATCCGCCGCAACGTCATGGACACGCGCCGCGCCGTGAGCTTCATGATGCGCAGCAAGATGCTCAACGCCGAGCAGTTCGAAGACGCGCGCCAGATTCTGCGGGACCTGGATTCGCTCGATGGCCACACGGCGTTTCTGTTCGACAAGATCAACTTCCTGATGGACGCCACGGTCGGTTTCATCAACATCAACCAGAACAAGATCATCAAGATTTTCTCGGTGGCCAGCGTGGCCCTGCTTCCGCCCACGCTGATCGCCAGCATCTATGGCATGAACTTTCAGTACATGCCCGAGCTGAGCCAGAAATGGGGCTACCCGTTCGCGCTGGCCCTGATGGTCTCCAGTGCATTGGTGCCCATGTGGTACTTCCGCAAACGGGGCTGGTTGAAGTAAAAATCGGCTCCAGCGCTTATGAATAAAGCGCAAGCAGCTATTATTTTGATAGCAAATCAAGCAGGTGCCGCACCATGTGGTCGGCGTAGCGGCTCGCAACGTTCTGGATGAAGGCGGGAAAATCCACGTGCGCGGCGTCGTCCGCACGGTCGGAGATGGTGCGCACGGCTGCGAACGGCACGCCATAGTCCAGGCACACCTGCGCCACGGCGGCGCCCTCCATTTCCACGGCCAACACGTCGTGGCCTGCCGCCAGCAGCGGCGCGCGCAGCGCTTGCGACACCTTGGCGCTGGTGATGAACTGGTCTCCACTGGCAATCAAGCCCTGGTGCAGGCGCGGCGCGTGGCCATCGGCGTGTCGGTACAGGCGCTGCCCCTCGCTGCCCAGGCAATGCTGCACCGCCTGCGCCAGGAGCGCAGACAGCGCCGCATCGCAGGGCAGGCGCACGCCCGGGTAACCTGGCACAAGCCAGCGCTCAAACAAGGGGGTGACATCCATATCGTGCTGCACATAGTCTTGCGCCACCACCACATCGCCCACCCGCACCCCATCGCCCACACCACCGGCCACGCCCGTGAACACGATGCGCGTGGTAGAAAACTGCTCGACCAGCACCGTGGCCGTGGTGGCGGCTGCCACCTTTCCCATGCCCGACAGCGCCAGGACCACCGGCATGCCATGCAGCATCCCCACCCAGAAGGAACGCCCGGCGTGCCGGACGTGGCGCGCCTGGCCCAGGCTCTCGACCAGGCCGGATTGTTCTTCGGGAAGTGCGCTGAGGATGGCGGTGGTCATGGGGGCGATCGTGAAGAAAAAAGAGCGGCCTGGGGCCGCTCGGTATTGTCGCGCAGCAGCGCTGGGGCTTATTTCTTGTCGCGCAGTTCGCGCCGCAGGATCTTGCCCACCGGGGTCTTGGGCAGCTCGGTGCGGAATTCCACCGTCTTGGGCTGCTTGTAGCCGGTCAGGTTGTGGCGGCAGTAGTCGCGCACCTGGGCTTCGGTCAGGTCGGGGTCTTTCTTGACGATGACGAGCTTGACCGCCTCGCCGGACTTGTCGTCCAGCACGCCCACGGCGGCACATTCCATCACGCCAGGGCAGTTGGCCACCACTTCTTCCACCTCGTTGGGATAGACGTTGAAGCCGCTGACCAGGATCATGTCCTTCTTGCGGTCCACGATCTTGAAGAAGCCGCGCTCGTCCATCACGCCCACGTCGCCGGTCTTGAAGTAGCCATCGGCCGTCATGACCTTGGCGGTTTCGTCCGGGCGCTGCCAGTAGCCCGCCATCACCTGCGGGCCCTTGATGGCGATTTCGCCGGGCTGGCCCAGCTCGGTGACCTCGTTGCCTTCGTCATCGAGCAACTTCATGCTGGTGCCGGGCAGCGGCAGGCCGATGGTGCCGGTGAACTCGGTGGCGGTCACCGGGTTGCAGCTGGCCGAAGGGCTGGTCTCGGACAGGCCGTAACCCTCGCAGATCGGGCAGCCCGTCTTGTCCAGCCACAGCTTGGCCACAGCACCCTGCACCGCCATGCCGCCACCCACGGCCACCTTGAGGTTCTTCCAGTTGACAGTGTTGAAATCCGGGTGGTTGGCCAGACCGTTGAACAGGGTGTTGACCGCCGGGAAGCTGTGGAAGGTGTGCTTGGACAGCTCCTTGAGCACCCCGGGCAGGTCGCGCGGGTTGGGAATCAGGATGGTCTTGCCGCCGGTGCGCATGGACAGCATCATGTTCACGGTGAACGCGAAGATGTGGTACAGCGGCAGCGCGCACACGGCCGTGGGCTGTTCGCCTGCGGGCACCTTGTTCATCACCGGTGCATTCCAGGCCTCGGACTGCAGCACGTTGGCAATGATGTTGCGATGCAGCAGCACTGCGCCCTTGCTCACGCCCGTGGTGCCGCCGGTGTATTGCAGCAGGGCAATGTCATCGGGCTTGATGTCCGGCTTCTTGAGCGTTCCACGGGTGCCCTGGGCAATGGCCTCGTTGAAGCGCACGGCCCCCGGCAGGTCGTAGGCGGGAACCATCTTCTTGACGTTGCGCACCACGTAGTTGACCAGCGCGCCCTTGAGCAAGCCCAACTGGTCACCCATGGCGCACAGCACCACATGCTTGACCGGCGTGTGCGTGATGCACTGCTGCAGCGTGGTGGCAAAATTTTCGATAATGACAATCGCCTTGGAGCCCGAGTCCTTGAGCTGGTGCTCCAGTTCGCGCGGCGTGTACAGCGGGTTGACGTTGACCACCACGAAGCCGGCGCGCAGGATGGCCGCCACGGCCACGGGGTACTGGGGCACATTGGGCATCATGATGGCCACGCGGTCACCCTTGACCAAGCCCAGGCCCTGCAGGTATGCCGCAAAGGCCTTGCTCAGCGAGTCGGTCTGCGCGTAACTGACATCCTTGCCCATGAAGCTGTAGGCCACGCGGTCTGCGTACTTCTGGAAGGCTTCTTCCATCAGCGCCACGAGGGAAGGGTACTGCCCCGGGTCGATGTCTGCAGGTACGCCAGACGGATAGCTCTTGAGCCAAATGCGGTCGGTCATCTCCAAGTCTCCTGATGGTTCAATCTCTGTTGTGTGTGAAAACCGTGCCCAATACTCCGCACGGTCGTGCTTTTTTCCTGTGGGAATTATGCCTTGTCAGCCCTTGAGCGCGCCCAGCACTTCATCCAGCATCTTCTTGGCGTCACCGAACAGCATGCGGTTGTTTTCCTTGTAGAAGAGCGGGTTGTCCACGCCGGCGTAACCCGATGCCATGGAGCGCTTCATCACGATCGAGGTCTTGGCTTTCCACACCTCAAGCACGGGCATGCCTGCGATGGGGCTGGTCGGGTCATCCTGCGCAGCCGGGTTGACGATGTCATTGGCGCCAATGACGATGGCCACATCGGTGTCCGGGAAGTCCTCGTTGATTTCGTCCATCTCCATCACGATGTCGTAGGGAACCTTGGCCTCGGCCAGCAGCACGTTCATGTGACCGGGCATGCGGCCCGCCACGGGGTGAATGGCAAAACGCACCTGCACGCCCTTGTCGCGCAGGGTCTTGGTGATGTCGTTGACGGTGTGCTGTGCCTGGGCCACGGCCATACCGTAGCCGGGCACGATGATGACGCTCTTGGCCTCGCGCAGCATCTCTGCCGTCTCGGCGGAGCTCACAGGGACCACCTCGCCCTGGGGCGCGGCCGCATCACCCGTCTTGGCCGGGGCTCCACCGCCGGAACCAAAACCACCCGCGATCACGCTGATGAAGTTGCGGTTCATCGCGTTGCACATGATGTAGGACAGGATGGCGCCCGAGGAGCCGACCAGCGCGCCGGTCACGATCAGCAGGTCGTTGCTCAGCATGAAGCCCGTGGCCGCCGCGGCCCAGCCGGAGTAGCTGTTGAGCATGGATACCACCACCGGCATGTCTGCGCCACCGATGGCCATGACCATGTGGATGCCGAAGAGCAGCGCGATCACGGTCATCACCACCAGGGGCAACATGCCCGACTGCACATCGTGCGCGGCCAGGAACTCCTTGCCGAACCAGATCACCACCAGCAGCGCGACCAGGTTGAGCCAGTGGCGCCCAGGCAGCAGCAGGGGCTTGCCGCCGATCTTGCCGTTGAGCTTGCCGAACGCAATCAGAGAGCCCGAGAACGTGACAGCGCCGATCAGGATGCCGACGTAGATCTCCACCTCATGGATGGCCTTTTCCGCACCTTGCAGTTGGATCGAGGTATCGACATAGCTGGCAAAGCCCACAAGACAGGCCGCCAGACCGACCAGGCTGTGCATGAGCGCGACCAGTTCGGGCATCTGGGTCATTTTCACGACCTTGGCGGCATACAGGCCGATGCTGCCGCCAACGACCAGGGCACCAACGATCCACACGATGCCCGAGGGGCTGACGCGCGGGCCGAACACCGTGGCCAGCACAGCCAGGGCCATGCCGATCATGCCGAACAGATTGCCGCGGCGGGATGTTTCGGGGTTGGACAAGCCTCCGAGGCTGAGGATGAAGAGGATGGCAGCGCCGAGGTAGGCGACAGTGGCGAGACTTTGGGACATGGGGGATTACCTTTCCTGTGGGTCTCGTGTTTATTTGCGGAACATGGCCAGCATGCGGCGTGTCACGGCGAAGCCACCGAACATGTTGATGGCCGTGAGCACGATGGCGGCAAAGGCCAGCCAGAGGATCAGCCCGTCAGGCCTCCCGTTCACCCCGGCTTCGGGCGGGGCAATCTGCACCAGGGCCCCGATGGCAATGATGCTGGAGATGGCGTTGGTCACACTCATCAGCGGCGTGTGCAGCGCGGGCGTGACGTTCCACACCACCATGTAGCCGATGAAGCAGGCCAGCACGAACACCGTGAAGTGACCCAGGAAGGCCGCTGGCGCGTAGGCGCCAATGAACCAGAAGGCCACGGCCGCCACTGCAAAAATGATGGCCAGGGTCTTGGCGGGCAAGGGGCCGCTGCTGCCGTGCCCGTGGCCACCTTTCTTCTGCTCTACCGGCGCAGCCGCTGGCTTGGGAGCGGGCGCTGGGGCCTGCTTGAGGGGTGGCGCGGGCCAGGTGACGGTGCCGTCCTTGATGACCGTGAGGCCACGGATAGCATCGTCTTCCATGTTGACCACGGCCACGCCGTCCTTGGCCTTGCACAGTTCCTCGACCAGGCGCAGCAGGTTGGTGGCATAGAGCGTGGACGACTGCTTGGCCAGGCGCGAGGGCAGGTCGGTGTAGCCGATGATGGTCACGCCGTGGCGCACCACGGCCTCGCCCGGCACGGTCAGTTCGCAGTTGCCGCCCTGCTCGGCGGCCATGTCCACGATCACGCTGCCGGGCTTCATGCTCCGCACCATGTCGGCGGTAATCAGCTTGGGCGCCGGCTTGCCGGGAATCAGGGCGGTGGTGATGATGATGTCCGCATCCTGGGCCTGGGTGGCGTACATCTGGCGCTGTGCGGCCTGGAAGCCCTCGCTCATGACCTTGGCGTAGCCGCCGCCGCCCGAGCCTTCTTCCTCGTAGTCCACCTTGACGAATTCGCCGCCCAGGGACTTGACCTGGTCGGCCACTTCGGCGCGCGTATCGTTGGCACGCACGATGGCGCCCAGGTTGGCCGCCGTGCCGATGGCCGCCAGGCCCGCCACACCGGCACCAGCAATAAACACTTTGGCCGGTGGAACCTTGCCCGCCGCCGTGATCTGCCCGTTGAAGTAACGGCCAAAGGCATTGGCCGCCTCGATAACGGCACGGTAGCCGCTCACGCCCGCCGTGGAGGTGAGCGCATCCATCTTCTGAGCACGGCTCAGGGTGCGTGGCAGGCAGTCCATGGCCAGCACCGTGACCTTGCGGGCCGCGAGCTGCTGCATGAGTTCAGGGTTCTGGGCCGGCCAGACAAAACCGATCAGCGCTCCACCTTCGCGCATCAACGCCACTTCGTCATTGCTGGGCGGGCGCACCTTGAGCACCACGTCCGAGGCTGCCCACAGCGCCCCTGCATCGGGCAGCACTTGAGCGCCGACGGCGCGATAGGCCTCATCGCTGAAGTTCGCAGCCGCGCCCGCGCCGGACTCGATCGCCACGGTGAATCCCAGCTTGATGAGCTTTTCCACCACATCGGGCACAGTGGCCACGCGCTTTTCGCCGGGAAAGGTTTCCCTGGGAACACCGATGCATTGCACCGGTGCAGTGGGGCTGGTTGTCATGGATGGTCTCCTCCAGATGGCATGGCCGTTGCGCGAACCCGGGAAGGCTCGCAGGGGGATGGACGGGCCCGCTCGCTGCCAGCCCGCCCTCGCTCGCATTTTTTTACTGACCGTGAGCTTACATGAAGAACAAGGCGCTTCTATCCCACACAGGACAGCATCGCATAGAGAAGCGCCCCCAAAACGCAAACGGCAGCGCGCAGGCTGCCGTTTGGAGGTATGCAGGCTTGCAACCGCTCAGAGGCTGAGAGCTTTTTGCCCGTGTCCGAAAGGCGCGTCAAAGCGCCGCTGATCGAGGCGCAAAGCGCAGCCATAGCGCGGGCTATGGCGAGCATTTGCAACGACGAGCAGGGGGGTTTTGGCGTGCAAGGCGGGCATAGGCAAAAGACTCTCAGTCTCTCAGTTGACCACCTGGGCCAGGGAGCCCGCCGCGTACATTTGCGCCATGGCCGTCAAGGTCACGCCCTTGACCTTGCTCCCCTGGCCCTCGCAGCCGAACTCCAGGTAACGCTGCTTGCACACCGCCTTGGCGGCCTCCCGGGCGGGCTTGAGCCATTCGCGCGCATCGAACTTGTCGGGGTTCTCTGCCATGAATTTGCGCACCGCGCCAGTCATGGCCAAGCGGATGTCGGTGTCGATGTTGATCTTGCGCACACCGTACTTGATGGCTTCCTGGATTTCCTGGATCGGTACGCCATAGGTCTCTTTCATCTTGCCGCCGTACTGGTTGATGATGGCCAGCAACTCTTGCGGAACCGACGAGGAGCCGTGCATCACCAGGTGCGTGTTGGGAATGCGGGCGTTGATCTCCTTCACACGGCTGATCGCCAGCACGTCGCCCGTGGGGGGACGCGTGAACTTGTAGGCACCGTGGCTGGTACCGATGGCAATGGCCAACGCGTCAAGTTGCGTGGCCTGCACAAAGCGCGCTGCCTCTTCGGGGTCGGTCAGCATCTGGCTGTGGTCCAGCTTGCCCACGGCGCCGATGCCGTCTTCCTCACCGGCTTCCCCTGTTTCCAAGGATCCCAGGCAACCAAGTTCGCCCTCCACCGTCACACCCACCTTGTGGGCCATGTCCACGACCTTGCGCGTCACATCCACGTTGTAGTCGAAGGCGGCAGGGGTCTTGCCGTCTTCCATCAGCGAGCCGTCCATCATGACCGAGCCAAAGCCCAGGTCGATGGCGCCCGCACACACCTTGGGGCTGGTGCCATGGTCCTGGTGCATGACCAGCGGGATGTGGGGATAGGCTTCGCAGGCGGCCTGGATGAGATGTTTGATGAAGGACTCGCCCGCATACTTGCGCGCGCCAGCACTGGCCTGCAGGATCACAGGCGCACCCACCTCATCGGCGGCCGCCATCACTGCCTGGACCTGTTCCAGATTGTTGACGTTGAAAGCGGGGATGCCATAGCCGTTTTCGGCGGCATGGTCGAGCAGTTCGCGCATCGAGACGAGAGGCATGGTGGAGGGTCCGTGAAGGTTGAAAAACGGGAGCGGCAGCCCATGGGCCGTAACCGCCTTGTAACCCGCAATTCTACCGACCCCAACCCCGCACCGGCCTTACCGGCGCGTGTCCGGCCTCACGATGCCCGGCAGATCTTCAGCATGTTGGTGCCCCCAGGCGCGCCCATGGGCTCACCACAGGTGATCGCATACACATCGCCGCTGCCCACGATGTTGCGCATCTTGAGGTGGCTCTCGGCCTGCTCCAGCGCGGTGTCACGGTCTGCGCTGGTATCCATCAGCAGCGGGCGCACGTTGCGGAACAGCGCCATGCGCCGCTGCGTCGCAATCTTGGGGGTGAGCGCGTAGATCGGGATATGGATGCGATAGCGGCTCATCCACAGCGCGGTGGAACCGCTGTCCGTCATGGCCACAATGGCCTTGGCACCGAGATGGAAGGCGGTAAACAAAGCCCCCATAGCAATCGACTGGTCAATGCTCGTGAAGGTGCGGCCGGAGAAATCCGCATCCAGCTGCGGATCCTCTGCAGCCTCGGCGGCGGCGCAGATCTTGGCCATTTCCTGCACTGTTTCCAGCGGGTACTTGCCCGCTGCCGTCTCGGCGCTGAGCATGACCGCATCGGTTCCATCGAGCACGGCATTGGCCACGTCGCTGACCTCGGCACGCGTGGGCACCGGGTTGGTGATCATGCTTTCCATCATCTGGGTGGCGGTGATCACAACTTTGTCCATGTCACGCGCCATGCGGATCATCTTTTTCTGCAAGGCGGGCACAGCGGCATTGCCCACCTCAACGGCCAGGTCGCCCCGCGCCACCATGATGCCGTCGCTGGCCCGCAGGATGGATTCGAGATGCGGAATGGCCTCTGCACGCTCGATCTTAGCGATCAGTCCGGGCTTGTGCCGGTATTCGGCCGCTGCGACATTGCACAACTGGCGCGCCATTTCCATGTCTGTGGCGTTCTTGGGAAAGCTCACTGCGACATAGTCGGCCTGAAACCGCATGGCGGTGCGGATGTCTTCCATGTCCTTGGCCGTCAGCGCGGGCGCCGTGAGCCCGCCGCCCTGCTTGTTGATACCCTTGTTGTTGGAGAGCTCACCACCAATGCGCACCGTGGTATGCACCGCCTCGCCGCGCACCGCCTCCACGGTGAGCACGATCAAGCCATCGTTCAGCAAAAGCACATCCCCAGGGCGCGTGTCGCGGGGAAGCTCCTTGTAGTCCAAGCCGACGCCATCCTGGTCTCCCAGTTCGGTGCGTGAGGCATCCAGCACAAACGCAGCACCCGCCTCCAGAAGAATTTTTCCCTGGGCGAACTTGCCCACCCGGATTTTTGGCCCCTGCAGGTCGGCCATGATCGCGACCTCCCGACCCACACGCTGGGCGGCCTCGCGCACCATTTGTGCACGATCGACATGGTCTTGGGCACTGCCATGGCTGAAGTTCAGGCGCACCACATTGACACCTGCGGCGATCATCTTCTCCAGCAACCCCACCTCATTGGAGGCAGGCCCCAGGGTCGCAACGATCTTTGTGGCTCGGCGTGGAGTGAGAGACATGGGTTCCCTTTGGGCGATGTAATTGGGTTTCGATTTTTACACAGAAAGAGTTACACCCGCGCAACAAGTTGCCGTTCGCGGCAGCTGGGAAATGCCCATGAAAAAACCGCCCGAGGGCGGTTTTTTCATGGTACGGAAAGCCATCAGCGCGGTACCGTCAGCATGCGCTGCACGTCACGGTCGTTGGGCAGTGCGTAGTCGTGGCCCCGCACAATGCGGCTGTCCTCGGTTCGCACAAGCTTGAGGCTCACATAGGTGAAATTGGCCGCAGCAGAATAGGTGCCGACCAAGACCAACGTGGCGTTCTGGCTGCGTGCGATGTCCTTGATTTCACGGGAGAGCAGCAGCTCGCCAGCGCCTTCCTTGACAAACACGTCACCGCGCAGCTTGATTTCCTTCACGTTGAAACCCTTGCCGGACATGACCGAAGCGTATTGCTCCGACAGGGTACGCCCCAAAGGAGCGGCGCGGCTCATGTCGTTGACATTGACCACCGTCGCCACGAGCACCGGGCCGCCACCAAGGGTGGACATATCAAACCCAGCAACCAGCTTGCCCACGGCTTCGGCATTGGCCTGCAGGAATTGGCTACTGGCAGCCTCCTGGTATGTGGGCTCCGTGCGCACTGGCGCATTGTTCGATGCGCAGCCTGCCAACAGCGCGGCAGCGCACGCAGTCAAGAGTGCGGTTGTTTTGAAGCTCATTGCGACACCACCTTCATGTTGACGCTCTTGATGGTTGGAGGCCGCATGAACAGCGGCGTATCGACATTTTCGAGGTAGTACACGTCTGTCTTGCGAGCGAGGTACTGACCACCACGCATCACCGTGGTCGTGAGGATCATTTCAGTGTTGGTGGGCCCCCCAGAATTGATGCTGGCGCCGTAATCGGCGGCCACGGCCAAGCCCAAACCAGCCAGAAGCTGCGCATCCAAGTGCTCATGACGCAAGCCATAGGCGGCCATCAAACCGGCCGTGAGCATGGTGAACTGCCCTGGAATGAAATGCGGTCGCTCGCTGTTGTGGCGCACCACCTGAGCGTGGTAGGTCACATCCAGGGTCTGGCCCGGCATCTGCTGCACCACCGCGCCACTTTGCACCAGCTTGGTGATCAGAAAATCGCGGAAACCCACATCGAATGCGCTGGGATTGGACGGCAAAGCGACATGCACTGGCGTGCCCGGCGCTACACCAGCCTTGTCCAACGTGGCCAGGGTTTGGGACACGACATCGCGCGAAACCAATTCCCAGTGCCCGGCAGATCGAACCTTGGGCTGCACGGTCAACTCAAAATTCTCGGCCAGGGGAATGGGTGCACGGTTTGCGCAACCCACCATCGTTGCCACAGCGCCAGCCAACACAGCCAGGCTGATTGCCCTTGAAAACACCATGATTTCCCTCCTACGGACTTGAACGGTAGAAGGCCTAGAAAGCGGGCCACTACACGATTGAAATTGATTTTGGGCGCAGCCCTCAACAAAAACAAGAAAAAGATGCGCTAACTGCGCTTTGGCACAGACGCTTTGTTGTTTTTGTCACAGTGCCCACCCGACCTGTAACAGGCAGTTTCAATTCAGCCAGCAGCCCGCTTTTCCAGAATTTCGAACGCTGGCAGGGTTTTCCCTTCCAGCACTTCCAAGAATGCACCACCGCCGGTGGAGATATAGCCGACTTTCTCTTCAATGCCGTATTTGGCAATGGCCGCCAGTGTGTCTCCGCCACCCGCTATGGAGAAAGCGGGCGACTCGGCAACGGCCTGCGCGATGGCTTTGGTGCCATTTTCGAACGCAGCAAACTCGAACACACCCACGGGCCCGTTCCAGACGATGGTGCCCGCTTCCTTGAGCTGCGCGGCCAGCCTGGCCGCCGTCTCTGGGCCGATGTCCAGGATCAAGTCGTCGTCGGCAACCTCCGTGGCCTTCTTGACCGTGGCCGCAGCGTCGGCGGCAAAGGTCTTGGCCACGACCACGTCGGCAGGAATGGGCACCTCGGCACCGCGCGCCCTCATGGCCTCGATCACTGCTTTGGCCTCCCCCACCAGGTCGGCTTCTGCCAGGCTCTTGCCAATGTTCAGGCCCGCCGCCAACATGAAGGTGTTGGCAATGCCACCGCCCACGATGAGCTGATCGACGTTCCTGGCCAGGCTTTGCAGGATGGTGAGCTTGGTGGACACCTTGGAGCCCGCCACGATGGCCGCCAGCGGGCGCTTGGGGTTGGCCAATGCCTTGCTGATGGCGTCGATCTCGGCCGCCAGCAACGGGCCCGCGCAGGCCACGGGCGCAAACTGCGCAATACCGTAGGTGGTGCCCTCGGCGCGGTGGGCGGTTCCAAAGGCATCGTTCACAAAGATGTCGCACAGTGCGGCCAGCTTGCGTGCCAGGTCTTCCTTGTTCTTCTTTTCACCGACATTCAGCCGGCAGTTTTCCAGCAGCACCAACTCGCCGGGCGCCACGCTCACGCCAGCCACCCAGTCCGCCACCAGCGGCACTTCGCGGCCCAACAGCTCGCCCAGGCGTTGCGCCACCGGAGCAAGAGAGTCTGCTGGTTTGAACTCACCCTCCGTCGGGCGGCCCAGATGACTGGTCACCATGACCGCGGCGCCTGCCTGGAGCGCCATCTCGATGGCGGGCACCGAGGCGCGAATGCGCGTGTCTTCGGTGATGCGGCCCGCATCGTCCTGGGGCACATTGAGGTCGGCGCGGATGAAGACGCGCTTGCCGGCCACTTGGCCGCTGGCGCACAGATCGGAGAAGCGAAGGATGTTCATCGGTATGAAGATAGGGGACAGACAGATTGCCCTGGAAAGCGGCGGTCGCCGGTTCCAGTGGCGGCTGGGCCGTATTGTAGGCAAGCGCGGCTGAGCGACGCGCACGCCGCAGCTACCAGCCCAGCCCCACGTGCAGCGGCAGATACACCAGCATGCCCACGACAATGGTGCCCAGAATGCCGCGCCGGTAGAAGTAATAGGCACAGGCGCACAGCACGGCGGGCAACCGGGCATCCTGCCAGGTGGTCAACAGTGCCCCCTGCGCCATGAACACTTCCGGGGCGATCACGGCGGTCAGCGCCGCCAGGGGGGCGTACTTGAGCCCGCGGCGCAACCAGCCAGGCATCGGTATCTCGCGCTGGGGAATCATGAAAAAGGCCCGTGTGAGCAGGGTGATCAGCGCCAGGCCCCCAATGGCCAGCAGGGCCTGCAGGTCGTCACCGCTCATGGCGCACTTTCCGTTTCCGGGGCCCGCCCGCTTTGCGCCTGCACAGCCTCCACCAACAACCCCGCAGCCACGGCTGCCGCTATCGCCACCAGGATATTGAGCTTGAGGGGGAGTGCAAAGGCTGCCACGGCCGCCGTGGCCGCCACGGCGGTTGCCGTCCAGGTGGCGCGGTCCACCAACAGTGACAGCAACACCCCCAGCAAGGCCAGCACGCCAGCAAAGCCCAACCCCCAGGACAGGGGAATGGCGTGCGCCAGCACGATGCCCAACAGCGAAGGCACTTGCCAGGCCACCCAGTTGACGGTGGCCGCCCCCCAGAAGAAGGGCACTTGCCCCTTGCCCGGGCGTGGCTCGGGAAAACGCTTCATGAAGGAGGGACTTGCAAAATTCAAAACCGCAACATGGCGGAAACACTTCGGTGCTCAATATTTGAGCACTTTGCGGTTGTCAGGAAGAATGCGCAGCGCTATCGCATCGATTCCCCCGTGGGTGACCCGCAGTGCTCCCTC
>JAKLLE010000007.1 GCA_023150295.1 Giesbergeria sp.
GATGCGCCATCACTGCGCCGGGGGCTTGCTGTTCAAACCGTTCTATGACTTCTTGCCAGATCTTCTGCTCCCAAATCGCCTGGATATCCCGGGCAATCTGCAGCTTAGATGATTACGCTCTAAACACCTTGAAAGGGATGCCCCTCAGAACCCGTTCTTGGAGTCCGCTCTCAGGCGCGCAAGTGCTGCCAGCCCGTCCAGCTGGCGCCTGGCGCCAGGTGCACTGGCGTGTCGATCTGCGCTGCCTCCACGCACAGCATGTGGGCGTGGCCCTCGGGAGGCATGTCGGCCAAGCGCGCGCACAGCGCCGCCCCAGGGTTCCAGACCACGGTCTGGCCCATGGTCGGGCTCTGGGCCACTTCCAAACGGTGCGTGCCATCGTGCAACTGCAAGGGGGCCGAGGCTGCGACAAACACACTGTCGTACTCACCCGCAAAACCGATGGGGCCTTGCTGCACGCTGCGCACATCGGCCACTGCGTCCCAGCGCGCACAACCCTCCAAACCCTGCAAGCAGGCTTGGGCAATGTCGTCCACGCGCAGGTAGCTGTGCAGGGCAATGGTGAAGTCCCAGGCCACGGCGCCGGTGTTGCGCACGGTGCAGGCCACCTGTAACTGTCCTTCGGACAAGACCACATCCACCTGCGCAGCAAAGGCCTGCGGCCACCAGACGCGGCTGCGCTCGTCATCCGTGAGGTGCAGCGACAGCCGGGTGGCTCCCTCCCCGGCCTGCGCACCATCGGTACGCCAGGCCAGGTTGCGCGCAAAGCCATGCTTGGGCAGCGGCCCGCGCTGGTTGAACTGCGGAAAGCACAGCGGAATGCCGCCGCGAATGGCGGCCTGGCCGTCGAACACGGCCTGTGGGCTCAGGTAGAGGCGCTCACGCCCGCCAGAAACCCAGGACAGCACCTGCGCGCCATGCAGCGCCACCAGGGCGGTGTCGCCGTTGCCCGCGTGCAGACGGATGCAGGGCTGGCCGCGATAGGTTTCAACCACGTGTTTCAAGCTTGACGTTTTCCGTCTCAGCTACGCAACGTATGAAACGGCCGCAGTCCAAGCCAGGGCTCCGGCGCAAGGCCGCCCCGCCGCACCGGTGGCGCCCCCCTGCCCGCATTGCGCAGCCATGCGAGAGCAGAGGGAAGGCGCGCAGCGCCTCAGGTGGATGTTTGGATCTCATCGGCACGTGCCTGCGCGGCAGCAAAGTCGAGATCGCCCGAGTAGATGGCCCGGCCGCAGATCACGCCCTCGATGCCTTCGTTTTCTACGGCGCAGAGGTTCTCGATGTCGCGCATGCTGCCCAGCCCGCCCGAGGCGATGACGGGGATGGTGAGCGCCTGCGCCAGCTTGACGGTGGCCTCGATGTTGATGCCGGTGAGCATGCCGTCGCGGCCGATGTCGGTATAGACGATGGATTCGACGCCCCAGTCCTCGAACTTCTTGGCCAGATCGACAACCTCATGCCCGGTGAGCTTGCTCCAGCCGTCGGTGGCCACCTTGCCATCCTTGGCATCCAGGCCCACGATGATGTGGCCGCCGAAGGCGGTGCAGGCGTCCTTGAGGAAGCCGGGGTTCTTGACGGCTGCCGTGCCGATGATGACGTAGCGCAGGCCGCCGTCGATGTATTTTTCGATGGTGTCCAGGTCGCGGATACCGCCGCCGAGCTGCACCGGGATCTCGCTGCCCACCTCTTTGAGGATGGCCTTGATGGCCGCGTAGTTCTTGGGCTTGCCCGCGAACGCGCCGTTCAAGTCCACCAGATGCAGGCGCCGCGCCCCGGCGTCGCGCCATTTGCGCGCCATGGCGGCTGGGTCTTCACCGAAGGTGGTCGATTGGTCCATATCGCCTTGTTTGAGGCGAACACAATGGCCGTCCTTGAGGTCGATGGCGGGAATCAAAAGCATGGTGGTGCGAAGGGGTGGATGGGCTTTGGCGAACGCCGCCCGGGCATTGACAAAGGCTGGGTTGAAAATTCAGTGTCTTGGCTCACGGATTCCAGTGCAGGAAATTGCGGTAGAGCGCCAGGCCCTGCTCCGCACTTTTTTCCGGGTGGAACTGTGTAGCAAAAATATTATCGCGCGCAATGGCCGATGCAAAGGCGCCGCCGTAGTCGGTTTCGCCTGCGCAGTGGCGCGCATCGGCGGGGCGGGCAAAAAAACTGTGCACAAAATAAAAGTGGCTTTGGTCCGGAATGCCTTGCCACACCGGGTGCACGGCGCCGCCGTGGGGCACCTGGCGCACGGTGTTCCAGCCCATTTGCGGCACCTTGTAGCGGCTGCCGTCGGCTTGCAGCCGGCCCGCCAGGTCAAAGCGCAGCACTTCGCCGGGGATCAGGTTCAGGCCGGGTGTGTCGCCCTCGGCACTGTGGGTGAGCAGCATCTGCATGCCCACGCACACGCCAAACAGCGGCTTGACGGCAGCGGCTTCCAGCACCGATTCGCGCAGGCCCGACTCGCGCAGCTCGCGCATGCAGTCGGGCATGGCGCCCTGGCCGGGCAGCACAATGCGCTGGGCAGCGCGCACGTCCTCGGGACGCGAGGTGACCACCACCGTCCAGCCTGTGCCCTGCGCAGCGGCCTGCACGGCCTGCGACACGGAGCGCAGGTTGCCCATGCCATAGTCCACCACCGCCACGGTTTTTACTACTGAATTCATAGCTGTTAGCGCAATCTGGATAAGCGCGGGAGGCCTATTTGGCTTGAAATTTAGAGGGAACCCTTGGTCGAGGGAATGGTGCCTGCGCTGCGCGGGTCGCGCTCCACGGCGGCGCGCAGGGCGCGGGCGAAGGCCTTGAACGCGGTCTCGCACTGGTGGTGCGCGTTCACGCCACGCAGGTTGTCGATGTGCAAGGTCACGCCCGCGTGGTTGACGAAGCCCTGGAAGAACTCGTGCGTGAGCTGGGTGTCGAAGGCGCCGATCATGCCGCTGGTGAACGGGATGTTGAGCACCAGGCCGGGGCGACCCGACAGGTCGATGACCACGCGCGAGAGCGCCTCGTCCAGCGGCACATAGGCGTGGCCATAGCGGCGGATGCCCTTTTTGTCACCCACGGCGCGCGCAAAGGCCTGGCCGATGGTGATGCCCACGTCTTCCACGGTGTGGTGGCCGTCGATGTGCAGGTCGCCGTCGGCGTGTACTTCGAGGTCGATCAGGCCGTGGCGCGCGATCTGCTCCAGCATGTGGTCAAAAAACCCGATGCCGGTGTGCAGGCTGGACTGGCCCGTGCCGTCGAGGTTCAGGCGCACGGTGATGCGCGTCTCGGCCGTGTTGCGACTGACTTCGGCCGTGCGGTCGGTGGATGCGGAAGGAACAAGTGCGGAAGAGGTCATAGCGATGCCTGGAGTGCCTGCAGCATGATCGCATTTTCGGCAGCGGTGCCCACGGTCAGGCGCAGGCAGTTTGCCAGCAATGGGTGCATTGTAGAAACGTTCTTGATCAAAACCTTGCGCTCACGCAGACCGGCAAAGGTGCGCGCGGCGTCTGGCACCCGCACCAGCACCATGTTGGCTTCGCTGTCCCAGCATTTTTCAATGCCGGGCATGGCGCGCAAGGCTTCCACCAGCAGCGTGCGCTGCAAGCGCAACTGGTGTGCCTGCTCGGCAAACACGGCGGCATGCTCCAGAGCAAACAGCGCCGCCTCGCCATTGAGCACGCTCACGTTGTAGGGCGGGCGCACCTTGTCGATCTCGCCCACCAGGTTGGTGGCGCCGATCAGGTAGCCCAGCCGCACCCCAGCCAGGCCGAACTTGCTGAGCGTGCGCATCAGCAGCACATGGGCGTTGCGCTGCGGCTCGGCGCGCATGCGGTCCAGCCAGGTGCGGCTGGCGAAGGGCTGGTAGGCCTCGTCCACCACCACCAGGCCGCCCTGTGCGCCCGCCGCGTCGATGATGCGCTGCATCGCACCCTCGTCCCACAGCGTGGCCGTGGGGTTGTTGGGGTAGGCGAGAAAGGTGATGGCCGGCCGGTGCTGTGCAATCGCGGCCAGCATGGCGGCTTCGTCCAGTTCAAAGTCGGGCGTCAGCGGCACGCCCACATAGCCCAGGCCCTGCAGCTTGGCGCTCATGGCATACATCACAAAGCCGGGCTCGGGCGCCAGCACCATGGCGCGGGGCTGGGCACAGGCCAGGGCGACCAGGCTGATGAGCTCGTCCGAGCCGTTGCCCAGAATCAGCGCATGCCCCTCGGGCAAGCCCGCGTGCTGCGCCAGTGCGGCTTGCAGGTCGGCATAGCGCGGGCCGGGGTAGCGGTTGAGCGCAAGCTGCCCCAGGCGCTGGCCCAAGGCGGCCTGCAAATCCGGTGGCAAGGAATACGGGTTCTCCATCGCGTCCAGCTTGAGGTAGCCGGTGGCGTCCTGCACCACATAGGCGTGCATGGCGCGCACGTCGGGGCGGATGCGGTCAAGGGGGTTGGCGGGCACGGCAGTCATTCGAGCGATTCCAGTTCAGCGGGAGAGGTGACAAACGGGTTGATGGCGCGCACGGCGTCGTACTGCTGGCCGTGCGGCAGCACGTCGCCCAGCACGTAGCGGCAGCCCTGCTGGTGCGCCGAGGCGAGCACCAGCGCGTCCCAGTAGCCCAGGCCGTAGCGGTCCTGCAGGTCCCAGGCGCCATCGACGGTGTAGGCGTCTAGGTGCGGCGGCTGCCACACCCGCAGGCGGCGCACCTGGGCGCGCACCAGGTGCAAGGTTTGCGGCCCGGCAAAGCAGGCAATGGCGTTGTGGTACAGCTCGTTGAGCACCTGCGAGCTGATGCGCCCGCAGCGGCTCTGCCAGCACAGCGTGAGCCATTCGCGCGCCCGCGCCTGGCGGGCACCATCGCGCTCGTCCACGCTGGCCAGCAGCACCGAGGTATCGACGAAGAGCAGCGGCGGCGCCATGGTTTCAGCGGTCCAACAACTCAGGCCGCGCCAGGTAGGGCCGGGTGGACACCCCCCAGGACTCGAACCCCAGCGCCTCGCGCATGGCCTGTGCGTAGGCGTCTTCCTGGCGCATTTTCTCGGCCAGCCACTCGCCCAGCAGGCGCGACACGCTGCTGCCGCGCTTGGCCGCCTCTACGCGCACCCATTCGGCCACCGCGTCGTCCATGGTGATGGTGACGTTTTTCATGGAACACAGGATACCACGAACTTCGTGAACCACGAAGTTCGTGTGACTACAAATCCCAAGCTCGACCCACCAGCCCGGCGATAAGATGGCCGTCTTTTCCCCCCGCGCCCGCACCAGCCTCTGCTGGACACCGGCAGCCATGGGAGGCGCGGAGCACAGCTTGGGCTCTTGAAGCCGCGCCCCAGCTGCGCCGGCCCAAAGCAGCCTTCTTTGAAACGGCCACGCCATGACCTCTTTGCCCCCGACCGCTCCACCCACCCAGCCACGCAACCCCTTGCATGGTCTGACCCTGGAGGCCATCGTCACGGCGCTGGTGGCGCACTATGGCTGGGAGGATCTGGGTCGGCGCATTCCGGTGCGTTGCTTCACCAGCGAGCCCAGCGTGTCGTCCAGCCTGAAGTTCCTGCGCAAAACGCCCTGGGCGCGCGAGAAGGTGGAGGGGCTGTACCTGTTCATGCTGCGCGATCAACGTCGAGGGCTCCCCTCGCGATAGTTCCCATCGTTGCCCTACGCGCGCCGCTGGCTGGTTGCCGAAGCCATCGCACCAGCCACCTCACCGATACGCCTGCGCTGGGTGCTGGAGCGCACCAGCGTGGCAGACACCCCGCCGATGCCGCGCCAGCGTCCTCAGCGTTTGGGCCTCAGTTCTTGAGCCTGAACTCTGCCGCCTGCGCGTGCGCCTGCAGGCCTTCGCCGTGCGCCAACACGCTGGCGATGCGGCCCAGCACCTGGGCGCCCTGCTCGCTGACTTCGATCAGGCTGCTGCGCTTTTGGAAGTCGTACACGCCCAGCGGGCTGGAGAAGCGCGCCGTGCCGCTGGTGGGCAGCACGTGGTTGGGGCCTGCGCAGTAGTCGCCCAGGGATTCGCTGGTGTAGGCGCCCAGAAAGATGGCGCCCGCGTGCCTGAGCAACGGCTCCCAGCGGTGCGGCTCGCGGCTGCTCACCTCCAGGTGCTCCGGGGCGATGCGGTTGCTGATGGCGCAGGCCTCTTCCATGCTCTTGGTATGGATCAGCGCGCCACGGCCGTTGAGGCTCTTGGCGATGATTTCGGCACGCGGCATGGTGGGCAGCAGGCGGTCGATCTCGCGCTGCACCGCATCGATGTAGGCAACGTCGGGGCACAGCAGGATGCTCTGGGCCAGTTCGTCGTGCTCGGCCTGGCTGAACAGATCCATGGCCACCCAGTCGGCGGGTGTGGTGCCGTCGGCCAGCACCAGGATTTCGCTCGGGCCCGCGATCATGTCGATGCCCACGGTGCCGAACACGTGCTTTTTGGCGCTGGCCACGTAGGCGTTGCCGGGGCCGGTGATCTTGTCCACCTTGGGCACCGTCTGCGTGCCGTAGGCCAGTGCGGCCACGGCCTGCGCGCCGCCGATGGTGAAGGCGCGCGTGACGCCTGCCACGTAGGCGGCAGCGAGCACCATGGCGTTTTTCTCGCCACCCGGGGTGGGCACGACCATGATGATTTCCCCCACCTCAGCCACATGCGCGGGGATGGCGTTCATCAGCACCGAGGACGGGTAGGTGGCCTTGCCGCCGGGCACGTAGATGCCCACGCGGTCCAGCGGCGTGACCTTCTGGCCCAGCAGGGTGCCATCTTGGTCGCGGTAGCTCCAGCTCTCGCCACAGGCCTTTTTTTGGGCCTCGTGGTACTGGCGCACGCGAGCGGCGGCGGCGCTCAGGGCTTGGCGCTGCGCCTCGGGGATCGCGTCGTAGGCGGCCTGGAGTTCGGCCTGGGTCAGCTCCAGTGCGGCCATGCCGTCAGCGTTCAGCCCGTCGAACCTGGCGGTGTATTCGAGCACGGCGGCGTCGCCACGCTTTTGCACGTCGGCCAGGATGGCGGCCACGCGCTGCTCGATGGCGGCGTCCTGCTCCGCAGACCAGTGCAGGCGTGCTGCAAATTCCGCATCAAAAGTGGCGCTAGCGGTTGACAGGCGGGCGGGAGCAGCTACCAATTTCATAGTAAATCAATCCTTGCGGATGGCCGAGGCAAAGGCGTCGATGATGCGGCGCAGCCGGGCCTGCTTGAGCTTGAGCGCGGCCTGGTTGACGACCAGGTGGCTGCTGATGTCCATGATCTGCTCGACCTCGACCAGGTGGTTGGCCTTGAGCGTGTTGCCCGTGGAGACCAGATCCACGATGGCGTCGGCCAGGCCGGTGAGCGGCGCCAGCTCCATGCTGCCGTAGAGCTTGATGAGATCCACGTGCACGCCCTTGGCGGCAAAGAATTCGCGGGCAATGCCGGGGTACTTGGTCGCCACCTTCAGGCGCGAGCCCTGGCGCACGGCCTGCTGGTAATCAAAGTCGGCACGCACGGCCACGCTCACGCGGCAGCGCGCAATGCGCAGGTCCAGCGGCTGGAACAGGCCCGAGCGCGCTGCGCCGCCCCATTCGGCCCGGTGCTCCAGCAGCGTGTCCTTGCCGCACACGCCCATATCGGCGCCGCCGTACTGCACGTAGGTGGGCACGTCGGAGGCACGCACCAGCACCACGCGCACGTCTTCGTGGTTGGTGGGCAGAATGAGCTTGCGCGATTTTTCGGGGTCTTCCAGCACCTCGATGCCAGCGGCACCGAGCAGCGGCAGGGTTTCTTCAAAGATGCGGCCTTTGGACAGTGCAAGCGTGATCATCGGATTCTCTCTATATCGGCGCCCAGCCCGCGCAGCTTGGCTTCCATGCAATCGTAGCCGCGGTCGAGGTGGTAGATGCGGTCCACCACGGTCTCGCCCTCGGCCACCAGGGCCGCGATGACCAGGCTGGCCGAGGCCCGCAGGTCGGTGGCCATGACGGTGGCGCCCGACAGGCGCGCCGCGCCCTCGGTGACGGCCACGCGGCCATCGACCTGGATGCGCGCGCCCAGCCGCAGCAGCTCGTTCACGTGCATGTAGCGGTTTTCAAAAATGGTTTCGGTCACCGTAGCCGTGCCCTGCGCCACGGTGTTGAGCGCCATGAACTGCGCCTGCATGTCGGTGGGAAAGCCCGGGTATTCGGTGGTGCAAAAGCCCTGCGCCCTGAGCTGCGCGGCGCCGGGGCTGCGCACGCGCAGGCCGTCCTGGGCCGCCTCGACCTGCACGCCAGCGTCGCGCAGCTTTTCGATCACGGCGTCCAGGTGGTCGGCGCGTGCATGGCGCAAGAGCGCATCGCCCCCGCTGGCAGCCACGGCGCAAAGAAAGGTGCCAGCCTCGATGCGGTCGGCCACCACGGTATGGGTGCCGCCGTGCAGCCGCTCCACGCCCTGGATGCGGATGCGGCTGCTGCCGTGGCCTTCGATCTGCGCGCCCATGGCGATGAGCATCTCGGCCAGGTCGGTCACCTCGGGTTCCTGGGCGGCGTTTTCGAGCACAGTCTCGCCCTCGGCCAGCGTGGCGGCCATGAGCAGGTTCTCGGTGCCGGTGACGGTGACCATGTCGGTGGTGATGCGCGCACCGCGCAGGCGCTGCCAGCCAGCAGGCAGGCGGGCGATGATGTAGCCGTGCTCGACCACGATCTCGGCGCCCATGGCCTGCAGGCCCTTGATGTGCTGGTCCACCGGGCGCGAACCGATGGCGCAGCCGCCGGGCAGCGACACCGTGGCCTCGCCAAAGCGTGCCAGCAGCGGGCCCAGCGCCAGCACCGAGGCGCGCATGGTCTTGACCAGTTCGTAGGGCGCCTCGGGGGTGGACAGGCCGCTGGCGTCAATGCGCACGCAGCCATCGTCGCCCTGTTGCACCGCCACGCCCATGTTGCGGATGAGCTTGAGCATGGTGCTCACGTCCTGCAGGCGCGGCACGTTGCGCAGCTCCACCGGGTCGGCGGTGAGCAGCGCAGCGCACAGCTCGGGCAGCGCAGCGTTCTTGGCGCCGGAGATGTCCACCGGCCCCCGCAAGGGACGGCCGCCGCGGATGAGGAGCTTGTCCATGGTCAGTATTCTTTGAATGAAATTGGCCTGCAGCGCTTATCAATAAAGCGCAAGCAGCTATTGTTTTTATAGCAAAATCACTGGTTCAGCTCAGCCCATTCGGCGGGGGTGAGCGTCTTCATCGACAGGGCGTGCACCTCGTCGCTCTGCATCTTGCTGCCCAGCGTGGCGTACACGCGCTGGTGGCGCGCGATGGGGCGCTTGCCCTCGAACTCGGGCGAGACGATGGTGGCATACCAGTGGCGCCCATCGCCGTCGAGGTGGATGTAATCGCAGGCCATGCCCGCAGCGATGAGGTCTTTGATTTGGTCAGCAGTCATTTCATTGATCCATTCAGCGTAGTTGGCACCCGCAACGCATCCAACGGGCGCGACCCAGGCCAGGGCCGCCGTGCAAGGGCCGCCCCGCCGCACTGGCGGCGTCCCCCTGCCCGCATGGCTCAGCCATGCGAGAGCGGGGGGAAGGCGCGAAGCGACTCAGAGGGGTGTTCATCAATTTCTGATTTTGTAGCCCGTGCGCAGCAGGTGGACGGCCAAAAAGCTCACGACCAGCCAGGCGCCGCCCACAATGCCCAGGCTGAGCCAGGGCGAGGCATCGCTCACCCCGAAGAAGCCGTAGCGGAAGCCGTCGATCATGTAGAAAAACGGGTTGAGATGGCTCACGGCCTGCCAGAACGGCGGCAGCGAGGCGATGGAATAGAACACGCCCGAGAGAAAGGTCATGGGCACGATGATGAAGTTCTGGAACGCCGCGAGCTGGTCGAACTTGTCGGCCCACAGCCCCGCAATCACGCCCAGCGTGGCCAACAGCGCGGCGCCCAGCAGGGCAAACAGCACAATCCACAGCGGCGCGGCAAATTGCGGCGTGGCAAAGCCGATCGTCACGACAAACACCCCCAGCCCCACCACCAGGCCACGCACCGTGGACGAGCCCACGTAGGCCAGAAACCAGGCCCAGTGCGACAGCGGCGTGAGCAACTGGAACACCAGGCTGCCCATGATCTTGCTCTGGATCAGGCTGGACGAGCTGTTGGCAAAAGCGTTCTGCAGCACGCTCATCATCACCAGGCCGGGCACCAGAAAGGCGGTGTAGCTGATGCGGTCGTACACCTTCACGTGGTCTTCGAGCACATGGCCGAAGATCAGCAGGTACAGCACGGCGGTAAGCACTGGCGCCGCCACGGTCTGGAAGCTCACCTTCCAGAAGCGCAGCACCTCTTTGTAGAACAGCATCTGCCAGCCGGTCATGCGCCCACCCCTTCCGGCTGCGTGGCCGCAGTGGACATGACCTGCAGGAACACGTCCTCCAGGTCGGGGCGGCGGATTTCCATGTCGTGCACCGGCACACCGGCCAGGCGCAGTGCGGCCAGGTGCTGCTCGATCTCGGCGGCGTCCTGCGCGGGCAGTTGCACGATGCGCCCCATCACGCGGGCCTGCACGGCCAGATCGAAGGGCAGTTCGGTGTCGGTCTTGAACTGCAGCACGCTGCCCGAGGCGGCCTTGAGCAGCGTACTGGTGCGCTCCAGCGCCACGATGCGACCGCTCTTGAGCATGGCGATGCGCCCGCACAGGGCCTCGGCTTCTTCGAGATAGTGCGTGGTCAGCAGCACGGTGTGGCCTTCGCGGTTGAGGCGGGCAATGAACTGCCACAGCGTCTGGCGCAGCTCCACATCGACCCCGGCCGTGGGTTCATCGAGCACGATGATGGGCGGCTTGTGCACCAGCGCCTGCGCCACGAGCACGCGGCGCTTCATGCCGCCCGAGAGCTGGCGCATGTTGGCGTTGGCCTTGTCGGCCAGGCCCAGGTGGGCGAGCAGCTCGTCGATCCAGTCGTCGTTGTGGCGCACGCCAAAGTAGCCCGACTGGAAGCGCAACGCTTCGCGCACGTTGAAGAAGGGATCAAACACCAGCTCCTGCGGCACCACACCCAGCTTGCGCCGGGCAGCGGCAAAGTCCTGCTGCACATCGTGGCCCAGCACCGTGACCTTGCCCTGGGTGGCACGCGCCAGCCCGGCCAGAATGCTGATGAGCGTGGTCTTGCCCGCGCCGTTGGGGCCGAGCAGGCCGAAGAATTCGCCCTCCTCGATGTCCAGCGATACCCCGCTGAGTGCGTGAAAGGGCCCTCGGGGGGTGGAATAGGTCTTGGAGACGGACTGGAAGGAGACTGCAGGCATCGGAACCCGCGATTTTACGTCCTGGGCCTTGGGCAAGCCGCGGCTGACGAATTAGCCTGGCCCTTGAATGAGGTCTTGCACCCCATACAGGCCCGCCATGCCCACCAGCGCCGGGGGCAGGCCCTGCACGGCAAAACGGCGGCCAGCGGCCAGGGCGGCGCGGCGGCATTCGAGCAGCACCGCCAGCGCCGACGAGTCGAATACGCGCAGTGCATGCGCATCGACGCAGGCCTGCCCCCCAGGTGCAGCAGCCAGCGCCGCCAGCAACTGCTGCAGCGTGGCGCGCGCCTGGCGGTGGGTCAGTTCCGGGGGCAATGCCAGCATGGTGGCTCAGCCGCGCGCGGCATTGCCCTTGTTGCGGGCGCTCAGGGTCTGGATCAGGCCGTCAATGCCCTTGGCGTTGATCTCTTGTGCGAACTGGCTGCGGTAGGTCTCCACCAGCCAGGCACCCAGCACGTTGAGGTTGTAGATCTTCCAGCCTGCGCCCTGGCCCGGGGTTTTTTCCAGGCGGTAGTCGAGCTGCACCGGGTCGCCCCGGCCGCGCACCTCGGTGCGCACCAGCACATCCTTGTCCTCGGCCCCTGCGCGCAGCGGCTTGACGCTCACCGTCTGGTCGCTCACCTGCGCCAGCGCGCCTGCATAGGTGCGCACCAGCAGCTGCTTGAATTCGTCCTGCAGGCGCTGCTGCTGCTGGGGGCTGGCCTGGCGCCAGCCTGGACCGACGGCGGCGGCCGTCATGCGGCGGAAGTTGACGTTGGGCATGATGGTCTTGTCCACCAGCACCATGATCTTGTCCACGTCGCCTGCCTTGATGGTTTTGTCGTTGCGCAGCGCGTCCAGCACCTCGCCGGACAGGCGCTGCACCAGGGCATCGGGGGCCTCGTCGGCAGCGTAGGCTGGCAGTACCAGGCCCAAAGACATGGCCGCAGCCGCAGTGCCAGCGGTCAGCAGGCGAGCCAGGAACCATCGTTTCGTCATCGTGTGTTCTCCTTGTAGGGACAAGAGCCCCGCCCCGTCATTGCTCGGGTTCGGGCGGCAGGGAGCCGTCACCATTGCGTGCCCCACTGCGCAGTTGCATGTACACGTCGCGCGTGAAGCTGTATTTGTCGAGCGCCGCATCGTCCAGAACGTTTTCGGCGCGCAGCAGGTTGGCACGGGTGTCGACAATGCGCAGTGCATACAGGCTGTTGCGCGTGGACACGGGCGTGAGCTCGCGCAGCGGGTTGCCGCGCCAGTCCACCGGCAGGGCCAGCGTGTCGCGCACGGTGGAGGGCCCCAGAAGGGGCAGCACGAAGTACGGCCCCGTGGGCACGCCCCAGCGGCCCAGCGTCAGGCCGAAGTCTTGCTTGTAGCGGTCGATGCGCATCTCGCTGGCCACGTCCAACACCCCCCCCAGGCCCATGGTGGAGTTGATGCCCACACGGAAGAAGCTGGCCATGGCGGCCTCGCCACGCAATTGCAGGGTGTTGTTGACGAAGGACCACGCATCGCCCAAGTTGCCAAAGAAATTGCTCACCCCCGTGCGCACGGGTGAGGGCATGGCTTGCTGGTACGCCGTGGCCACGGGCTTGAGCACGGCCTCGTCCACCGTGTCGTTGAAGCGCGTCATGCTGCGGTTGTACGCTTCCAGTGGGTCGGCCTGCTGCGCCAGCGCCGTTCCGGCCAGGCACGCCAGAACACCCGCACACAGCGCACGCGCCACCTGTGGGCCTGCGGAGGTTGGAAAGGAAGTCATTTCTTACTGTCTGCGCCTTCGGCGGCCTTGCTGTAGAGGAATTGGCTGATGAGGTTTTCGAGCACCAGGGCCGACTGGGTGGACGCCACCGCATCGCCTGCGCCGAGCGATGCTTCTTCGGCCCCGGCCTCGATGCCGATGTACTGCTCGCCCAGCAGACCGCTGGTCAGGATCTTGAGCGAACTGTCCTTGGGGAAAGCATAGCGTTTGTCCAGCGACAAAGTGACTTGCGCCTGGTAAGTTTTGTCATTGAATGTGATCGACTCCACACGCCCTACCACCACCCCGGCGCTGCGCACGGCCGCCTTGGGCTTGAGCCCGCCGATGTTGTCAAAGCGTGCCGTGACCTGGTAGCCCCGGTCGAAATTGAGGCTCAGCAGGTTGGCCGATTGCAGCGCCAGAAACACCAGCGCCACAGCCCCCAGCATGACGAAGAGCCCCACCCAAACATCGTTCTTGTGCGCTTGCATCGCGTCCATCCTTGTCAAATGCTGAACATCAGCGCCGTGAGCACAAAGTCCAGCGCCAACACGGCCAGCGAGGCCATGACCACGGTGCGCGTGGTCGCGTGCGACACGCCCTCGGGCGTGGGCCGGGCCGTGTAGCCCTGCAGCAGCGCCACAAAGGTGACCGTGAAGCCAAACACCACGCTCTTGGCAACGCCGTTGCCCACGTCGCTGAGCACATCCACACCGCCCTGCATCTGGCTCCAGAAGGAGCCTCCGTCCAGACCGATCATGGGCACGGCCACCACCCAGCCGCCGATGACGCCCACCGCGTTGAACACGGCCGCCAGCACCGGCATGGCAATCACGCCCGCCCAGAAGCGCGGCACCAGGATGCGGCGCACCGGGTCCACGGCCATCATCTCCATGGCGCTGAGCTGCTCGCCCGCGCGCATCAGCCCGATTTCTGCCGTGAGCGACGTGCCCGCACGCCCGGCAAACAGCAAGGCGGTGATCACCGGCCCCAGCTCGCGCAGCAGGCTCAGGGCGACCAGCTGGCCCAGCGCCTCGGTCGAGCCAAAGTCCTGCAGCGTGTAGTAGCCCTGCAGCGCCAGCACAAAGCCCACGAACAGGCCCGACACGGTGATGATGGCCAGCGAATAGTTGCCCAGGAAATGCACCTGGTCGCGCACCAGCGCGGGTCGGCGCAAGGCGTCGGGCGCCAAGAGCACCAGGCGAAGGAACAGGCGCGCCGCCTGACCGATGTCGGCCAGCAGGCGCCGCACAGCACTGCCCAGGGCGGCGGGACGGTACCAGCTCATGGGCGCCCTCCCGGCAGCGGGCCAAAGTCCTGCGCCGCGGTGGGCCCTGGGTAATGAAAGGGCACCGGCCCCGTGGGCAGCGCGTGCACGAACTGGTGCACCAGCGGGTCCTGGCTGTGGCGCACCTCGTCGGGCGTGCCCTGGGCGGCGATGGTGCCCGGCCCCAGAATCACCACGTGGTCGGCCAGCGCGAAGGTGACCTCCACATCGTGCGACACCAAAATGCTGGTCAGCCCCATGGCGTCGTTGAGCTGGCGGATGAGTTGGGCTGCCGTGCCCAGCGAGATCGGATCGAGCCCGGCAAAGGGCTCGTCGTACATCACCAGCTCGGGATCGAGCGCAATGGCTCGCGCCAGCGCCACGCGCCGGGCCATGCCGCCGGAAATCTGGCTGGGCATCAGCTCGCGTGCACCGCGCAGGCCCACCGCATGCAGCTTCATGAGCACAATGTCGCGCACCAACGCCTCGGGCAGGTCGGTGTGCTCGCGCAGCGGGAAGGCCACGTTCTCGTACACACTCATGTCCGTGAACAGCGCACCGAACTGGAACAGCATGCCCATGCGGCGCCGCGCCGCATAGAGCTGGGCCTGATCCATGCGGCCCACGTCCTGCCCATCAAAGCACACCTCGCCCTGCTGCGCACGCTGCTGGCCACCGATGAGGCGCAGCACCGTCGTCTTGCCGCCCCCCGAGGCCCCCATGATGGCCGTGACCTTGCCGCGCGGGACGGTCAACGACACACCGCGCAGCACCGGGCGATCGCCATACCCAAAATGGACATTGCGCAGCTCAATCAAAGCGTCGGGAAAAGTGGAGGTGCCGGAAGCAAGCATGGTGTGCAAACGCCTGCATGGCAGGGGGCGGGAGCAAGGCGTGCGAAGCCCGCCATCATAGGGGAAAACCCTTTTCCGCTGCCGTAACCGTCTGTTCGCCCCTGCTGGGTATGATGACCGCCAGCCACTTTTTGCAACCACCTTCCATGCCTGAGCGCCCCCCTTCCACCCGCAGCCCCCTGCCACAGCAGACCAGCGGGCTGCACCTCATCGGTGACTTGCACGGCTGCCAAGGCGGCGGCGCCTGCATGCAGGATGCCCCGGCCCTGGAAGCGCTGTGCCGCGCCGAAGTGGCGGCTGCCGGGCTCACGCCCGTGGGCAGCCTGTTCCACGCTTTTGCGCAGGGCGGTGGCGTGACAGGGGTGGTGGTGCTGGCAGAGTCGCACCTGTGCGTCCACACCTGGCCAGAGGCGGCCTACGTCACGCTCGACGTGTACGTGTGCAACTATTCGGCCGACAACCGCGCCAAGGCGCAAGCGCTGTTCGCCGCCCTGGTGGCGGCCTTTGCACCGCAGCAGCCGCAGGTGCACAGCGTGGAGCGCGGCTGAGCCGCGCTGCCACCCCTGCCTCTCAGCAATCAGCGCGGCAGGTCGCTGGCGCCCATCAGGAACTCGTCCACCGCGCGCGCGGCCTGGCGGCCTTCGCGGATGGCCCAGACCACCAGGCTCTGCCCACGGCGCATGTCGCCAGCGGCAAACACCTTGGGGGCATTGGTGGCATAGCCGCCGATGAAATCGGTGCTGGCCTTGGCATTGCCACGCGCATCCTTCTCGACCCCGAAGGCGTCGAGCACGGCCGCCACCGGGCTCACAAAGCCCATGGCGAGCAGCACCATGTCGGCCTTGTATTCCTTTTCGGTGCCGGGGATCTCGACCAGCTTGCCGTCCTTGAACTCCACCTGCACTGTCTTCAGACCAGTGACCTTGCCGTTCTTGCCGACAAACTCCTTGGTCGAGATGGCGAACTCGCGCGTGCAGCCCTCTTCGTGGCTGGAGCTGGTGCGCAGCTTGAGTGGCCAGTAGGGCCAGACCAGGGGCTTGTTCTCCTGTTCGGGCGGCATGGGCATGACTTCGAATTGCGTCACGCTCTTGGCGCCGTGGCGGTTGCTGGTACCCACGCAGTCGCTGCCGGTGTCACCACCGCCAATCACGATCACATGCTTGCCGTCCGCGCGCAACTGGCCCTTGAGCTTGTCGCCACCGTTGACCTTGTTCTGCTGCGGGAGGAACTCCATCGCGAAATGGATGCCGTCCAGGTCGCGGCCTGGCACGGGCAGGTCGCGGCTTTGCTCGGCACCGCCGGTGAGCAGCACCGCATCGAACTGCGCCTGCAATTGCTCGGGCGTGACGGTTTCCTTGGCCCAGTTGGTGACCTTGGAGTCCTTGCCCAGGCCGTCCTGCGCTGCACCGACGAACACGCCCGTGCGGATGGTGACACCCTCGGCCTGCATTTGCTGCACTCGGCGGTCGATGTGCGACTTTTCCATCTTGAAGTCAGGAATGCCATAGCGCAGCAGGCCACCCACGCGGTCGTTCTTTTCGAACAGCGTCACATCGTGCCCGGCGCGCGCCAATTGCTGGGCTGCCGCCATGCCGGCCGGGCCGGAACCGACCACGGCCACCTTTTTGCCCGTCTTGAGCTTGGGTAGTTGGGGCTGTACCCAGCCATGCTCCCAGGCGCGGTCGATGATGGCGTGCTCGATGCTCTTGATGCCCACCGCGTCGTTGTTGAAGTTGAGCGTGCACGCCGCCTCGCAGGGTGCGGGGCAGATGCGGCCGGTGAACTCGGGGAAGTTGTTCGTCGAGTTCAGCACCGCAAACGCGTTTTTCCAGTCGCTGCGATAGACCAGGTCGTTGAAGTCCGGAATGATGTTGTTGACCGGGCAGCCGTTGTTGCAGAACGGCGTGCCGCAGTCCATGCAGCGCGCCGCCTGGATCTTGGCCTGTGCGTCATCGACGCCGATGACGAATTCCTTGTAGTTCTTCAAGCGCTCGGCCACCGGCAGGTAGCCTTCCTCGACGCGCTCGTATTCCATGAAGCCGGTGATCTTTCCCATGTCTGTGTCCTTTTGAATGTGTTCCTTGGCGGTAGGCCCGTTCAATGCGCGGTTTTTGCTACATTTTTTGTAGCGTTCGGCGCAGCTTTTTCGGGTGCCTGGGGCACTTTCTTTGCATTGATTTCAGACAGGGCCCGCTTGTATTCGAGCGGGAACACCTTGACGAACTTGGCACGCGAGGCGGCCCAGTGGTCCAGCAACTCGCGCGCGCGCTTGCTGCCGGTCCAGCGGTTGTGGTCTTCGAGCAGCTTGCGAAGCTGGGACTCGTCGCTCTGGTCGCGGTGCCAAATGGCACGCGGGACGCTGACCTCCTGCTCTTCAGCCGACAGCACGCGCTCCAGCGCCACCATGGCCTTGTTGCAGCGCGCCTCGAACTGGCCGTCCTCGTCGTACACATAGGCAATGCCGCCGCTCATGCCTGCGGCAAAGTTGCGGCCAGTCTTGCCCAGCACCACCACGGTGCCGCCGGTCATGTACTCGCAACCATGGTCACCCATGCCTTCGACCACCGCGGTGGCGCCCGACAGGCGCACAGCAAAGCGTTCGCCTGCCACACCGCTGAAGAAGGCTTCGCCACTGGTGGCGCCGTACATCACGGTGTTGCCCACGATGATGTTGCGCCAGGCATCACCCCGGAAGTCGATGCTGGGGCGCACCACCACGCGGCCGCCCGAGAGGCCCTTGCCGGTGTAGTCGTTGGCATCGCCGATCAGGTACAGCGTGACGCCATTGCACAGGAAGGCGCCAAAGGACTGGCCGCCCGTGCCTTCGAGCTGGATGCGGATGGTGTCGTCGGGCAAGCCATCGGGGTGCACGCGCGTGACGGCACCCGAGAGCATGGCGCCCACCGAGCGGTTGACGTTGCGCGCCACCTCGATGAACTGCACGCGCTCGCCCTTTTCAATGGCAGGGCGCGAGCGCTCGATGAGCTTGCGGTCCAGCGTGTGGTCGATGTTGTGGTCCTGCTTGTCCACGTGCAGGCGCGGCACTTCGGCTCCCACCAGGGGTTGCGCAAACAGGCGGGCAAAGTCCAGGCCGCGCGCCTTCCAGTGCTCCAGGCCCTTGCGCATGTCGAGCAAATCGGTGCGGCCGATCAGGTCTTCGAACTTGCGCACGCCCAGTTGGGCCATGATCTGGCGCACTTCCTCGGCGACGAAGAAGAAATAGTTGACCACGTGCTCGGGCTTGCCCGAGAACTTGGCGCGCAGCACCGGATCTTGCGTGGCCACGCCCACCGGGCAGGTGTTGAGGTGGCACTTGCGCATCATCACGCAGCCTTCCACCACCAACGGAGCGGTGGCAAAGCCGAATTCGTCGGCACCCAGCAGCGCGCCAATGGCAACGTCACGGCCGGTCTTCATCTGGCCGTCGGCCTGCACGCGGATGCGACCGCGCAGGCGGTTGAGCACCAGGGTCTGCTGGGTTTCTGCCAGGCCGATCTCCCAGGGGCCACCTGCGTGCTTGATGGACGACCAGGGCGATGCGCCCGTGCCGCCGTCATGGCCGGCGATCACCACGTGGTCGGCCTTGCACTTGGCCACGCCTGCGGCGATGGTGCCCACGCCCACTTCGGACACGAGCTTGACCGAGATGTCGGCATGGGGCGCCACGTTCTTCAGGTCGTGGATGAGCTGTGCCAGGTCCTCGATGGAGTAGATGTCGTGGTGCGGCGGGGGCGAAATCAAGCCCACGCCGGGCACGCTGTGGCGCAGCTTGCCGATGTAGTTGGACACCTTGCCGCCGGGCAGCTGGCCACCTTCGCCGGGCTTGGCGCCCTGGGCCATCTTGATCTGGATCTGGTCGGCCGACGACAGGTACTCAGCGGTAACGCCAAAGCGACCCGAAGCCACCTGCTTGATCTTGGAGCGCAGCGAGTCACCGTCCTGCAGCGGCAGATCGACCTCGACGTTCTCTTCGCCGATCACGCTCTTGAGGCTGTCGCCCTGCTTGATCGGGATGCCCTTGAGCTCCTGGCGGTAGCGGCGCTCGTCCTCGCCGCCTTCGCCGGTGTTGCTCTTGCCGCCGAGTCGGTTCATGGCCACGGCCAGCGTGGCATGAGCCTCGGTGGAGATGGAACCGAGCGACATGGCGCCAGTAGCAAACCGCTTGACGATGCCCTTGGCGGGCTCGACCTCATCGACCGGAATGGCCTTGGCCGGGTCGAACTTGAACTCGAACAGGCCGCGCAGCGTCATGTGGCGCTTGGTCTGGTCATTGATGATCTGGGCGTATTCCTTGTAGGTGCTCCAGTTGTTGGCGCGCGTGGAGTGCTGCAGCTTGGCAATCGCGTCGGGCGTCCACATGTGCTCTTCGCCGCGGGCGCGCCAGGCGTATTCACCGCCGGTGTGCAGCATGGTTTCGAGCACGGGGTCGTCGCCAAAGGCGGCCTTGTGCGTGCGGATGGCTTCCTCGGCAATCTCGAACACGCCAATGCCTTCCACGCGGCTGGCCGTGCCAGTGAAGTACTTTTGCACGGTTTCGGTGTTCAGACCGATGGCTTCGAAGAGTTGGGCACCGCAGTAGCTCATGTAGGTGCTCACGCCCATCTTGGACATGATCTTGGACAGCCCCTTGCCGATCGCCTTGACATAGTTGTAGATGGCTTTTTCGGGCGAGAGGTCGCCGCCCAGCTCCTTGTGCATGTCCACCAGGGTTTCCAGCGCCAGGTAGGGGTGCACGGCCTCGGCGCCATAGCCTGCGAGCACCGCGAAATGGTGCACTTCACGGGCGGAGCCGGTCTCTACCACCAAGCCTGCTGCGGTGCGCAAGCCCTCACGCACCATGTGCTGGTGGATGCAGGAGAGCGCCAGCAGCGCGGGGATGGCCACCTGCGCGGAGCTCACACCCCGATCGCTGAGGATCAGGATGTTGGCTCCGCCCCGGATAGCATCCACGGCCTGGGCGCACAGCGAAGCCAGCTTGGCCTCCACCCCCTCATGCCCCCAGGACAGCGGGTAGGTGATGTCGATGACTTCACTGCGGAACTTGCCCTGCGTGTAGTGACCAATGTCGCGCAGCTTGGCCATGTCGGCAAAGTCCAGCACAGGCTGGGACACTTCCAGCCGCATGGGCGGGTTGACCTGGTTGATGTCCAGCAGGTTGGGCTTGGGGCCGATGAAGCTGTTGAGCGACATCACGATGGCCTCGCGAATCGGGTCGATCGGCGGGTTGGTCACCTGGGCGAACAACTGCTTGAAGTAGTTGAACAGCGGCTTGTTCTGGCTGGAGAGCACAGCCAGCGGGCTGTCGTTGCCCATGGAGCCGATGCCTTCTTCGCCGTTCTGCGCCATAGGCGCCATGAGGAACTTGATGTCCTCCTGCGAATAGCCAAAGGCCTGCTGGCGGTCCAGCAAGGGCATCTCAGCCTTTGGCGCAGAAGCGGCCTGGCCGTCGGCCTCGATGTTGTCCAGCTTGATGCGCAGGTTCTCGATCCACTGCTTGTAGGGCTTGGTGTTGACGATGTTGGCCTTGAGCTCGTCGTCTTCGATCAGGCGGCCCTGCTCCAGGTCGATGAGGAACATCTTGCCCGGCTGCAGGCGCCATTTGCGCACGATCTTGTTCTCGGGCACGGGCAGCACGCCCGACTCGGATCCCATGATGACGAGGTCGTCATCGGTGATGCAGTAGCGCGAGGGACGCAGGCCATTGCGGTCCAGCGTGGCGCCGATCTGGCGGCCGTCAGTAAACACGATAGAGGCCGGGCCGTCCCAGGGCTCCAGCATGGCGGCGTGGTACTCATAGAAGGCGCGGCGGCGCTCGTCCATGGTGGTGTGTTGCTCCCAGGGTTCGGGAATCATCATCATCACGGCCTGGCTGATGGGGTAGCCCGCCATGGTCAGCAGCTCCAGACAGTTGTCGAACGTGGCCGTGTCGGACTGGTCGGCAAAGCTGATGGGGTAGAGCTTTTTCAGGTCGGCTGCCAGCACGGGCGAGGACATGACGCCCTCGCGCGCCTTCATCCAGTTGTAGTTGCCCTTGACGGTGTTGATTTCCCCGTTGTGCGCCACATAGCGGTAGGGGTGGGCCAGCGGCCATTCGGGGAAGGTGTTGGTGGAAAAGCGCTGGTGCACCAGACCCACGGCCGACACGCAGCGCTCGTCCTGCAGGTCCAGGTAGTACTGGCCCACCTGGTCGGCCAGCAGCAGCCCCTTGTACACCACGGTGCGGCTGCTCATGCTGGGGACGTAGTATTCCTTGCTGTGCTTGAGGCCCAGCGCCTGGATGGCGGCACTGGCCGTCTTGCGGATCACGTAGAGCTTGCGTTCCAGCGCGTCCTGCACGATCACATCGGAACCACGACCGATGAACAGCTGGCGCAGGATGGGCTCCTTGGCGCGCACCGTGGGCGACATGGGCATGTCGCGGTTCACAGGCACATCGCGCCAGCCCAGCAGCACCTGGCCTTCGGCCTTGATGGCGCGCTCCAGCTCCTGTTCGCAGGCCAGGCGAGAAGCGTGCTCCTTGGGCAGGAACACCATGCCCACACCATATTCGCCTGCCGGGGGCAGCGCCACGCCTTGCTTGGCCATTTCTTCGCGGTAAAGCTGGTCAGGAATCTGGATCAGGATGCCCGCGCCATCGCCCATCAGCTTGTCTGCACCCACAGCGCCACGGTGGTCGATGTTTTCCAGGATCTTGAGCGCCTGCGTCACGATGTCGTGGCGCTTGACGCCCTTGATGTGCGCCACAAAGCCCAGGCCGCAGGCGTCGTGTTCGTGGGCGGTCGAATACAGACCGTGCTCTTTCAGGTGTTCAATCTCGGCAGCCGTGGTCATGGCGCACTCCTCTTTTCATTCGCGGGAACGCAAGCTTAGTGCATTGCAACATCTTGTGGCAAGCAGAATAAATGGGGTCAGATACTAATACAGAATCAAAATCGAATTTTGCAAATTAATTGGGGACACATTAAAACTTCACGCTATTCGGGCCAGCGGATGCTTGTTATGCCGCAGCGGGTGGGCGTCGCGGCCGCCCAGGGCGGGCTTGCGTGAGTCTGCGTGTAGGCCCCTGTGCAGCCAATGCCGCCAGGTACGCTGGACTGCCCAAAGCCCACCCGCCACGCACTGCACTCTCCATGCGGTGCCACTGCGTTTCCGCCAAACCGTTGCGTACCTGCTCGGCGTAGGCGTTTTCGCGGTCAAAGGGGGTGTTTCCCAAGGCCCAGTACAACGCATGGGGTGTGACCACACGATCCGTCCACACACCTCGGTAATGCGAATGGCTGGACCAGGGCCAGTCTTGCGCCTGGGCGGCCAGCCCTTCGCGCACCGGCGCCAGATCCATGCCCACCATGGTCTGCAGCAAATAGGCTTCGGCCTCCAGCACCGACGAGCGAAAGCGCCCCTCCCACAGGGTGCCGCTGCGCCCGTGCCGCCGGTTGAAGTAACGCACATAGCTGCGTCCCAGCGCCTGCACCATCATCGACACCCCTTGCGCCGACGTAGGGGTGACCAGCAGGTGGTAACGGCTTTCCAGCAGCACATAGGCATGTACCGCCACTTGATACTGGCGAGCGCATTCCGCCAAGGTGTGCAGAAAGGTGTCTCGATCCTCGGCGTCCAGAAAAATAGGCTGCCGGTTGTTGCCCTGCTGCAGCACATGGTGCACTTGTCCTGGCAGGGAGAGTCGGGAGAGTCGGGCCATGGGTCAAAAATGGGCGCCGGATCGGCGCATCAAGCTTGCGGCTCCATGCCATACTCCCGGCACAGGAGAGCGACATGAAAACCTTGCACATTGCACTGATCTCTTTGGTGGCCGCCACTGCCCTCGGCGCTTGCACCTCCAACGGCACCTACGTTGCCAGCCCCCACGAGCGGCACCGCGCCGCCGCCATGGATCTGGACACCGCGGCCCGGGTCAAGGCACGTATCCGCGCCGATGAGCGGCAAGTTTTGCGCGACACCGTGCATGTCAACGTCGTGAACGGCCAGGCCGAACTGCTTGGCGAAGCCCGCTCTGCCGAAGAGCGCCAGATGGCCGAGACAGTGGCCCTTCAGACGCATGGCATCAAGGGTGTCAAAAACCTCATGACGCTGCGCCGCTGATCTCGGCACTGCCGTCCTCCGCCAGCCCAAAACGGGGGGCCATCGCCCGCTCCAACCCGAACTGCTGCAGGATTTCCTGCAGGCGTTCTCGTGCGCTGCGTTTGCGCTGGCCCGTGTAGCGCGCAATGATGAGTTCGTTCTTCATGCTGTGCTCCCAACCCACCAACTCGGTGACGGTCACCTGGTAGCCACTGGCCTCCAAGTACAGGCATCGCAGCACATTGGTGATTTGGCTGCCGATTTCCCTGGTGTGCAAGGGGTGGCGCCACAGCTCTGCCAGCGGAGTGCGCGCCAGTTGCAGGGCTTTGTTGCGCCGCAAATGGGCTGCCGCCTCGGCTTGGCAGCAGGGAACGATGGCCATGGCCCGTGCATGCTTGCGCAAGCCAAAGGCTATGGCATCGTCGGTGGCGGTGTCGCAGGCATGCAGCGCTGTCACCAGATCGATACGATCGGGCAGCGTTTCGGATTCCGTGGCCTGTGCCACCGAGAGGTTCAGAAAGGACATGCGCCCGAAGGCCAATCGCTCGGCAAGTTGGCGCGAGTGATGCACGAGTTCCTGGCGCGACTCGATGCCATAGATGTGCCCACGCCCCAGCGGCTTGAAAAACAGGTCGAACAGGATAAACCCCAAGTAGGATTTTCCAGCGCCATGGTCCGCCAGGCTGGGCGCATGCCCGTCTTCAGACAAATCCTGCAACAAGGGCTCAATGAACTGGTACAGGTGGTAAACCTGCTTGAGCTTGCGGCGGGAGTCCTGGTTCAGACGCCCATCGCGCGTCAAAATGTGCAGCTCTTTCAACAACTCGACTGACTGCCCGGGTCGCAGTGAGGGCAATAGCTCTTGCAGCGGAGTTTCCGTTCGGGCCTTGGCGGTCTTGGGGGCAGTGGGTTTCATGTGCGGTGATTTCGGGGGTGCACACCTTGCGGGCATTACCCCAGCAGGCGCTGACCGGTCAACCGCTCGTGCTCTTTCACGGCAAAGCGGTCGGTCATGCCAGCGATGAAGTCTGCCACAACCCGCGCACGCTCCGAGGCGGTGTTTGCCTCAGCCCAACGCTGCAAAAAAACGGGCTTCATGGCCTGCGGTTGCTGCGTGTAGGCGGCGAAGAGCTCACGCACCACTTGGCGTGCGCTGTCCGTGGTCTGCACCACCTGCGGGTGGCGATACAGGTGGGCAAACAAAAAACGTTTGAGCGCCTGCGATTGGTCGTGCATTTCTGAGCTGAAGCGCACGAGCACGGGCATGGTGCGTACCTCGCTCACATGGCCCGGGCAATGGTCCTGCAAGGCCTGCCGGGTGGCATCTATCACGTCATACACCTGGGCGCTGAGCATACGCCGTATCGTCTCGTACAACAGACGGTGCTGCGACCCGGCAGCCGCCAGAGCAGGATACTCCGCAAGTGCCTGCTGCCTGCGTGTTTCAAACAAGGGGATGGCCTGGAGCTGCTCCAGAGTGAGAAGGCCCGAGCGCACGCCATCGTCGATGTCGTGGGCGTTGTAGGCGATTTCATCGGAGAGGTTACACAACTGCGCTTCCAGGCTGGGCTGTTGGCGCAACAGGAATCGGGCTCCCACACCGCCGGGCTCGTCCACCTCCAACACCCGCGCGTGCGTAGCCGAGCAGTGCTTCAAAATCCCTTCGCGGGTTTCGAAGCACAGGTTGAGCCCATCGAACTGGGGGTAGCGCCGCTCCAGCCGATCCACCACCCGCAGGCTTTGGAGGTTGTGTTCGAAGCCCCCATGCTCCGCCATACAGGCGTGGAGTTGATCCTGCCCTGCGTGCCCAAAAGGCGTGTGCCCCAGGTCGTGCGCCAGGCAGATCGCCTCGACCAGGTCTTCATTCAAACGCAGGGAACGCGCGATGGAGCGCCCCAATTGGGCCACTTCAATCGAATGGGTGAGCCGGGTGCGAAACAAGTCGCCCTCATGATTCAGAAAAACCTGTGTTTTGTAAACCAGGCGCCGGAATGCCGTGGAGTGAACAATGCGGTCGCGATCCCTCTGGTACGGCGTACGGGTCGGCGCGGGCTCTTCGGGATACCGGCGCCCTCGCGACTGCTGGGGATCGCACGCGTACGGCGCAAGGCCCGCTTCATGCATAAAATACGCTCACAAAGCCCATCAATAAAGCGCAAGCAGCTATAATTTTTATAGCAATCAACAGCATGCATCGATGACATCGCGCACCAAGGCATCCGGTGCCGCACGCAGCACCGCCTTGCCCGGCCCATCGATCAGCACAAAGCGGATCTCGCCAGATTCCGCCTTCTTGTCCACACGCATGAGTTCCAGGTAGCGGCCCGCATTGTCAGCAGCGTCCAGTACCGGCGCCTTCACCGGCAAGCCCGCACGCGCGATCAGGGAGCGAAGACGCTGCACAAACGCCTGATCCACCAGACCCATGCGCATGGACAACTCGGCCGCCATGACCATGCCCGCGCCCACCGCCTCACCGTGCAGCCAGACACCGTATCCCATGCCTGCCTCGATGGCGTGGCCAAAGGTGTGGCCAAAGTTGAGAATGGCACGCAAGCCCGATTCGCGCTCATCCTGCCCCACCACCCAGGCCTTGATTTCACAGCTGCGTCGCACCGCATGGGCAAGCGCTGCGCGATCCCGCGCACGCAATGCCTCCATCGCGCCCTCCTGCCAGGCCATGAATTCCATGTCGGCAATCGGACCGTACTTGATGACCTCCGCCAAACCGGCTGACAGCTCACGTTCGGGCAAGGTATCCAGCGTCGCCAAATCACACACGACCAGGCGCGGCTGGTAGAACGCACCAATCATGTTCTTTCCCAGCGGGTGGTTGATGCCGGTTTTGCCACCCACCGACGAATCCACCTGCGCCAGCAACGTGGTCGGCACCTGCACAAACGGTACGCCACGCATATAACTGGCGGCGGCAAACCCTGTCATATCACCCACCACCCCGCCACCCAAGGCAAACAGCACCGTTTTCCGGTCACATCCATGCTGCAGCAAGGCGTCAAAGATGAGGTTCAGGGTTTGCCAGTTTTTGTGCTCTTCTCCGTCAGGAAGTTCAAGGGTATGAACAACGGAATAGCGATGCTTCAAGGTATTCACCAACCGCTCCCCATACAGCGGACCTACCGTTTGGTTGGTGACCACAAGCGCCTGGGCTGACGCGGGCAATGCCGGATGCTCGTGGACAGCATCCATGGCATCGCCTCGCACAAGAATTTCATAGCTTCTCTCTGCGAGATCTATGACCAGCTTTTCATCGGATGGGGTGGAACAGTGCATGACCTTCGACAAGCAAATCTAAAGGCAGAGAAAACAAAACAGCCCCTCGGAGTGTATCCAAGGGGCTGAAGATCTCTGCTGAACAGGTCGGATTTAGTGAAGATTCAGCACCCACCCGACCCAAGACACACAGAACAGAGGATCACATCGGTCAACTGACAACGATTTGAACCTGTCGACTCACTTTCAGGCTTCCACGCGTCGCGGTCAAAATAAATGTGTAAGTGCCTGGAGGTGGTAACGGTGTGCCGGAAATGGTTCCGTTCGCATCCATGGTCAGACCGCTTGGCAGATTACCGGTGATTGTCCATACCACCGGCACCGACGGATCACCTATCGAGAAGGACAGAGTATAGGAATAGACCTCGCCAACTTTTGCCGCAGGCAGGGAACATGGCGCACTCACGTCGCTCGTGCAACCATCAATCGCCAATTCGCCCTCAACCATGATTGTGATGTTTTTGGTCACCGGGCCCACCTCATCATTGACGGTGACCACCACCTTGTACGAGCCCTTGGGAGCAGTAGGTGTCCCAGAGATCACACCATCAGCACTCAATGTCAAACCTGTAGGCAACCCACTTGCTGACCATGTGTAGGGTGGAACGCCCCCTTGTGCTGTCAGCGCATAGGAGAACGGCAAACCGTTGGTGACAGTAATTTCCGAATCAGAGATCGCCAATGGGGCAGTGCGCACTGCTTTGTGCACGCTGACAGCCATCAGTTGCATGACCGCATCCTGAATACCGTTGGACACATTGTTGTCCAATCGATCCGTCGTCAACTCCAGCAGGATAACACCCGCGCTCGGACCAGCGGACAGTGAGAACTGTCCCTCGCCACCGATGGTCTTGACCTGCACCGACGTCCCAGACTGGCTACCCGCCAAAAGTCGAGCACCTGCCGAGGCACCGAAGGGGCGAATGTTGACTTGCAAATTGGCAGCGGACGGCGCAGGAACCGGCTGGTTGGCATCGTCCATGATCAGCGCACTGATGGCGACGTTGTTGCGCAGATTTTGAGTGTTAGTGCTGGTTCCGAGATACCCCGGAGCCTGAGCCGTGGCGAGCACGTTGGCAGGCTGACCTGTTTGGGCTCCAACGACAATATCCACGCTTGCACTGGAAACCTGCTTGTCTGCAGGGTTGGTCACAGAGCAGGTGATGCGCGCCGTACCGGCTTTGTCGCCCGCATGGAAATGGAATGAGGCCGCGCCCGAATTGGCGTCCAAGGTGATGGAACGGAACGCAGCCGGATTGCCGTCTTCGTCCTCGTGCTCGTCATCCAAGTAATAAAGTGCACCAGAATCCAATCCTTGAACGATCATGCATCCAAAGATATCTTCTCCCCCCTGGATGGGTGCACTGCCTTCACGCGCCTCAACATACAGTGTGGTGGTATACCGTGCGTAGGCGCCAATGCTCACCCGCTCATTCACCAGGTTGATGGGCAATTGGGGTTTTGCCGCCGTGACTTTGATGGTGTAGGGCAAATTGGTATCGCCTGAACTACCACCACCACCACCACAGGCCGCAACTGCCGTCACTACCGACAGCGCCAGAAATTTGAATAATTTCCGCATTTTCTTTCCTATCACAGTTAAACCATCAACGCACCGAAACGCGGTCCGTGATTACCTTGGGAGTGATGAAAACCAGCATCTCCCGCTTTTTGCTCTCTTTGTTGGAGGTTTTGAAGAGATTTCCTACCACCGGCACATCGCCGAGGAAAGGAATCTTGGTATCCCCATCGGTCTCTTCAATTTCGAATATGCCACCAATCACCACCGTTCCACCATTTTCAACCAAGACTTGCGTCTTAACGCGCTTGGTATTGATGGCACGGACGTTTTGCAGGATTTCACCAGGACTGTCTTTGTTGACCGTCAGATCCATGATGATGTTGCCCTCGGGGGTGATTTGCGGAAGCACTTCCAGCTTCAGCACCGCCTTTTTGAAGGCAATGACCGTCGCACCGTTCGGCGCAGTCACGGGGTACGGAAACTCGGTACCCTGCTCAATTTCAGCCTTGGTCTGGTCGGCAGTCACCACCCGTGGACTGGAAACAACCTTGCCCTTTCCATCGGCTTCGAGCGCAGAAATCTCCAGGTTGAGAAAACGATTCGCCGCCGAATTGAAAATGGAAATTGCAAAACTTCCAGGATCGTAGCCTCCAATGGCCTGCGCGGGCAGATTGACAAAGTTACCAAGTGTGTTGGTCAAGCCGCCGGCGCCCGTAGAAGCAACTGCGTTGCTGTACCCCGTTCCGAACGCCACCCGGTTGTCACCACTGAGCGCATAGCCACCCGTTCCGCCGCGGTTGGCACGCAAATCAGTAGCACCAAGGCGCACGCCCAGCGACCGGCCAAAGGTATCGGACGCTTCGACAATTCGCGCCTCAATCATCACCTGACGCACAGGAACATCCAAGGACGCAAGCAACTGACGCACCTCTTCAAGCTTGGTGGGGGTGTCGGTCACAAAGATCTGGTTGGTACGTGGCTCGGCAATGGCAGTACCACGCTCAGACAGAAAGCGGTTGCTGGTGCTTCCAGAGCTGCCGCTGGTGGTCGTGAGTTGGGTCACCATGTCCACGGCCTTGGCGTAATTCAACTGAAAGGCCTGGGTACGCAGGGGTTCGAGCTTCAGAATGGTCTGCGCTGCCTCGAAATCCTTCTTCATCCGCTCATCAATTTCATCCTTCGGCGCGATCCAGAGCACGTTGCCTGTCTTGCGCATGCCCAAGCCCTTGGCTTCCATGATGATCTGGAGGGCGTGATCCCAGGGAACATCCTGCAATCGAAGCGTCATCGCCCCGGTCACCGTGTCGGACGTCACAATGTTGATGTTGGTGAAGTCTGCAAACACCGCCAGCAAGGAGCGCAGGTCGATGTTCTGGAAGTTGAGCGACAGCTTTTCGGTGCTGTAACCCGGGCCTTGGGTGAGCTTGTTCAGATCCACTTTCTTCTGGCGCACCTCAACCACGAACTGGTTGTCACTTTGGTAGGCACTGTGCTCCCATTCGCCCACCGGCTCAATGACCATACGAACCTTGTCACCCTGCTGGGTGGTGGTCACGGATTGCACGGGCGTACCGAAATCGGCGACATCCAACCTGCGGCGCAACCCTTCAGGCAAAGAGGAACGGATGAACTCCACCGTCAGTCCCTTGCCCAGCTGGCGCAAATCCACACCGACCTGGTTGCTGGCCAAACCGATGACAATCCGTCCGGCACCGTCCGCGCCCCTGCGGAAATCGACATCCTTGATGGGCAGGACGTCCGAATGACCACTTTCGGCAAAAACCGCTGCCTGCGGCGCCTGGGCTGCTGCCACTGCGGCAACCGGATCCAACTGGATCAGTACCGCCTTGCCCTGCAACTCTGCACGGTAGCTGGTGGGTTGTTTCAGGTTCAAAACGACTCTGGAACGGCCGCCCGCTTCCACGACGTTGACCGACTTCAGGTTGCCTTGATTGACCTCGATCGCCGAACGGCCCATGGCGTTGGTAGATCCCGGAAAATCCAAGGCAATGCGCGCTGGTGACTGCGTGGCAAACCCGTTGGGCACGGCGGCCAAGGGCTCCGACAGATCGATGCGCACCACCTCGGCACCCCCCTGAAGGGACCCCGTGACTGCTTCAATCGCTGCCTGCGCCCAAGTGGCCGTGGAACACAGTGCGGCAGCGGTCGCCAAGACGCCGTGCTGCATCCATTTCATCATTGAGGTTCGTTGGTGTTTCATTTCTTCGCCTCCTCCTGCAACTCGAGCGTAGTGGTGCGTTCTATCCAGTCCCCTGCCGGGTCCTGCACTATTTCGCGCAGTTGGATGGATGTCTCATTGATGGCGACAATTCGCCCGTAATTCTGACCCAGGTAGTTGCCTGCCTGTACTTGGTAGAGCAGTTTGTCGACCTTCAGGAGAGCCGTCGGTTTGCCCTGCTTGTTGAGGCTGCCCACCATGGCAACGGCATCCAGCGGAAAAACCTCCAGCGGCTCTTTTCTACGCGCCAGTTCAGGCGCGATGAGTGCCGCATTGGAAGCCATCTGTGCGGACTCCCGGCGCAATGCCTGGGTGAGCTTCATTGGATCGAACGGATCGATCTCCGAGTTCACCTCATAGCCGACTGGCTGAAACTGCTTGGGCTCCGTCAACGGTGTGACACGGGGCCTTGCCTGGGCACGCTCACTGGCCATCCAGTCACGCAACACGCTTTCATCCGACGAGGTGCAACCAACCAGGGAAATCAAAGCCAAAGAGACCGCTGCGATCCGAGGTGATGTCATTTCTTGGCCCCTTTCGGATCCTTCGCTGCAGCACGCTGGGCCTGTACTTCTTCGTTGTCCAGATACCTGAACGTACGCGCCGTCGCATCCATGATCAGACTGCCGGAGAATTTCTCCTTGTCCTTGGCTGGGACGCTGATCGCCACATCGTTGAGCGTCACGATCCGCGAGAGATGCGCAACATCGGATGCGAACGCCCCCATGTCGTGGTAGCGTCCAGTGACACGGATGGCAATGGGCAGCTCTGCATAGTATTCACGCACGACAACCTGCCCTGGCTTGAAACGATCAAACTGCAGGCTCCTCCCCAGGCCCGCCTGGTTGATGTCCGAAAGCAGTGCAGACATCTCCGCCTTGCTGGGCAATTGCTTCTCCATCTGCAACACGTACTGCTGAACCTGCTCACGCTGCTTCTTGAGCAACTCCAGGCTGACCGCTTTTTGCAGTTTCTTCTTGTAATCCTCTCGCAGGCTGACTTCCTTGGCACGCTCGGTTTCCAACTCCGCCTGGTAATCGGTCAGTTTGACGTACCACAGTGCCACAGCCACAGCGGCTGCAATGAAGATGCACAGCAAGACGCGTGGCAGGATGGGCCACAGCGAGGGATCTTTGGTATCCAGATTGGTGAACTGGCGCTGCAACTGCTCCTGCAGTTGCGCCATGTCGATCTTGGGCGTTTTCGTCTTGGCCATCGCTTACTTCCCTGCCGCGCTGGCGGTTTCCATCGCCTTCTTGGCCTCGCTGGAGCGAACCAATTGAAAGCGCAGATTGAATTCAGAGGCCCGGCGCAAGTCCCGTGGGGACAGCGCCACGTTCTTGGCAACGATCTCCACGAGTTCCGGCTTGGACAACCAAGGGGTATTGCTGGACAAGTTGCGCAGCAATTCCGACACCCGCTCGTTGGACTGCGCCATGCCTTTCATCTCGACCGTCTGGTTGGTCTGTTTGAGCATGGTGATGTACACGCCGTCCGGAAGCTGCTCGACCAATTCGCTCAGCAAATGCACGGGCAGATTGCGATCCGACTGCAAGTCTTCCACCGCTTTCTGCCGCGCACGCAAAGACGCGATTTCCTCTTCAATGGTGGCAATTTCCTTGATCTGGCCCTCAAGCACCGTGATTTCACTCTGCAGAAAACTGTTACTAGCCTGCTGACCCTCGATCATCATCTGGAACCACCAGTAAATGCCGCCAGCAATGAGCATGCCTGCCAAGGCTGCGCCCAGCATGGCGGCCTGGTATGTTTCACGCCGACGCTTGCGTGCGGCCTCCCTGTGGGGAAGAAGGTTGATAAGAATCACTGCATGAACCTCCGCATGGCCAAGCCGCAGGACGTCAGGTAGGACGGCGCCTCACGCACCATTTTTTTCATCCGGACGGAACTCCCCATCTCCATGCCGTCAAAAGGATTGACAACAGAGCATGGAAAACCAGTGTGCTGCGTGACCGACTCGGTCAAACCTTGCAACGGCGCGGAACCGCCCGCCAGCATGATGTGATCGACACGGTTGTGCGGGGTGCTGGTAAAGAAAAACTGCAAGGCCCTGCCGATTTCCTGGGAAAGACTCTCCACAAATGGACGAAGCACTGCACTGGCGTAGTCATCTGGCAGGTCGCCATTGCGCTTTTTGCTTTCCGCCTCTTCGGGCGAAAAGCCGTACTGACGAACAATCAGTTGCGTCAGCTGCGCACCACCAAAAGCCTGGTCTCGGTCATACAACACTTCATCGTTGCGAATGACCTGCATGCTCGTGGTCAAGGCTCCCATCTCAAACAAGGCCACCATGGTGTCCACACCCTTGTTGGGCAGCCCCTCGATCAACCGACTGGTCGCCAGCCGGGAAGCGTAGGACTCCACGTCGATGATGACCGCCTTGAGCCCCGCAGCCTCCGCCAGGCCCTGCCGATCCTGCACCTTTTCGCGGCGAGATGCTGCAATCAGCACATCCACATCCCCTGGAGAGCTCTTGCACGGCCCGATCACGCAAAAGTCCAAGCTGACCTCGTCCAGTGAAAAAGGGATGTACTGGTTGGCCTCGGATTCCACCTGAACCTCAAGCTCCTGATCGTTCATGCCCGCAGGCAACACGATCTTCTTGGTGATCACCGCCGAAGGAGGCAGGGCCATGGCCACATTTTTGGTCTTGGCGCCGCTCTTCTTGACGACGCGACGCACGGCATCGGCCACCTCATCGAATTTCTCGATGTTGCCATCCGTGATCCAACCGCGCTCCAGCGGCTCAATGGCGCAACGCTCCAACACCAGCGCCCCCGCCTTGTCACGCCCAAGCTCAACCAGTTTGACACTAGAGGAACTGATGTCGATTCCCAGCAGCGGCGCAGGCTGGCGACTGAACAAAGATCCCGTGGAGATCAAGATAGCCCCCTGAAAATTGTCATCCTGACACAACAAAACTTAACATTTCACATGAATGCTATCAGTAAGATACTTCTCCAGCAAAGGCTTTTCCGGCTTTGGTCTCCTTTGAACGTTGTCAAAAGCAGACGTTTGCAAGGCCGCTTGGTCGTTGAGGGCATCCACTTGTCGCGACTTCGTCGGTATTGATTACCCTCACCCATCCAGCACGCCATTTCTGAACAGTGTCCATTTTTATAATGGGCAGCTTTGCCATTTCGGAGCGTTATGCCGCCGTCTGCCTCGTCCAAGTCGCCCGACCCCACCCCCTCCTCAACGCGCCCCCGCTGGCTGCGCTGGCTGCTGCGCCTGTTGGCGTGGTCGGTCGGGCTGGCGGTGGCAGGTGCCGTGGCCGTGGTTCTGGGCATTGCCATCGCGCTGGCCATGGCTTACCCCAACCTGCCCGACATCTCGGATCTGGCGGACTACCGCCCCAAGCTGCCCATGCGGGTGTATTCCGCGGAGGGCGCGCTACTGGGCGAGTTTGGAGAAGAGCGCCGCAACCTGACACCCATCGCCGAAATCCCCAAGGTGATGAAGGATGCCGTGTTGGCGATTGAAGACGCCCGCTTCTTCCAGCACGGTGGCGTGGACTACAAGGGCATGCTGCGCGCCGTACTGGCCAATCTGGGCAAGATGAAAAGCCAGGGGGCTTCCACCATCACCATGCAGGTGGCGCGCAATGTGTACCTCTCCTCCGAGAAAACAATTACACGCAAAATTTACGAAATATTACTAACCTTCAAGTTGGAGCATTTTCTGACCAAGGATCAGATTCTTGAGATTTACATGAATCAGATCTTTCTCGGTAATCGGGCCTATGGATTTGCCGCTGCTTCGGAGGTCTATTTTGGCAAGCCCCTCAAATCCATCTCGATTGCCGAGGCAGCCATGCTTGCCGGGCTGCCCAAGGCGCCTTCTGCCTACAACCCCATCAGCAACTTCAAGCGCGCCCGTGTGCGGCAGCTGCACATCATTGACCGCATGGAAGAAAACGGCTTCATCACCGCCGACGAAGCCCAGCAAGCCCGGGAAGAGAAACTCAGGATCCGCACGCACTCCGACAGCACGCGCGTGCATGCTGAGTACGTCGCGGAAATGGCGCGCCAGCTGATCTATGCCCAGTACGGCAACGAGGCCTACACCCGAGGTCTGAATGTCTACACCACCATCAATGCCGGCGAGCAGGACGCCGCGTACCAAGCCTTGCGCCAGGGCATCATGACCTACGAGCGCAGGCAGCATTACCGGGGGCCGGAAAAGTTCGTCACTCCCCCGGCCAACGCCGCCGACCTGGAAGAACACATCGACGACCTGCTGGCCGACCACCCCGACAATGGCGATGTGCTGTCTGCTCTGGTGCTGGAGGCCAATGCCAAAAAGATTGCCGCCATGCGCCCCAATGGCGACGTGCTGGAAATCACCGGCGAGGGGCTCAAGCCCGTGCAATCCGGGCTCAGCGACAAGGCACCGCCGAACATCAAGATACGGCGCGGCGCCATCATCCGCGTGGTGCAAACACCCAAGAAAACCTGGGAGGCCACCCAGTTGCCCGAAGTCGAAGGCGCCCTGGTGGCCATCGATCCGCGCAACGGTGCCATCCGCTCGCTGGTGGGTGGCTTCGACTTTGACAAGAACAAGTTCAACCATGCCACCCAGGCGTGGCGTCAGCCGGGCTCGAGCTTCAAACCCTTCATCTATTCCGCCTCCCTGGAGAAGGGTTTCACGCCCGCCACGGTCATCAACGACGCCCCCTTGTTCTTCGACGCCGGCTTCACCGGCGGAAAGCCCTGGGAGCCCAAGAACTACGACGGAAAATTCGATGGCCCCATGACCATGCGCTCAGCCCTGGCGCGCTCCAAGAACATGGTGTCCATCCGCATCCTGCAGGCCGTGGGCGCCCGCAATGGCCAGGAGTGGGCCACGCGCTTTGGCTTTGAGGCGGACAAGCACCCGCCCTTCTTGACCATGGCCCTGGGGGCTGGCTCGGTCACGCCGATGCAAATGGCGGTGGCCTATTCGGTGTTTGCCAACGGCGGCTACCGCGTGAACCCATGGCTGGTGACGCGGGTGACCGACCACAAGGGCAAGGTGCTGACCGAGTTCACGCCGCCCGCAACCGAGGAGCACGAACGCGCCATCGACGCGCGCAACGCCTTTGTGATGAACAGCCTGCTGCAGGAAGTCACCCGCTCCGGCACCGCCGCGCGCGCGCAGGGCACGCTCAAGCGGCCCGACCTCTATGGAAAGACCGGCACCACCAACGACGCCTGGGACGCCTGGTTCGCCGGGTTCCAGCCCACGGTGGCCGCCGTGACCTGGATCGGCTACGACACGCCGCGCAACCTGGGAAGCCGCGAAACCGGCGGCGGCCTGAGCCTGCCGGTCTGGATCAGCTACATGGAGAAGGCCCTCAAAGGCGTGCCGGTGATGGAGCCCACCGTGCCCCCCGGCCTGGTGAACGTGGCGGGCGAGTGGTACTACGAAGAGTACGCGCGCAACACCGGCATCTCCAGCCTGGGCCTGGAGGCAAGCGCGCCAGGTGCCGCCGCCCAGCCCCCGGCGCCCGAGGAGCGCAACCAGATCCTGGATCTGTTCCGCAACTGAAACGGCACCGCTCGGCTGGCGTGGGTGTCAGGCACTGGCAAAAACCAGCACCTGCCCTGCCTGGGCACTGGCCTCGCGGCTCAGGCAGGCGAAGAACTCTCCGGCACCCTTGGTATCCAGCCACTGCGTGCCGTCATGGCGGAAGTGGTAGCCTCCCGAGCGCGCGGCCATCCACACCTCGTGCAACGGCTTTTGCAGGTTGACCACGATCTGGCTGCGGTTGGCAAACACCAAGGTAACCATTCCGCCGGTACGCTGGTTATCCACATCGGCATCGCTGTCGTCGTTGATGCGGTCGCAGCTGCGCTCCACAGCCTTGAGCAACTGCTCTGCTCGGTCCATGTATTCAAGGTCGGTCATTACAATTTCTGTATGTTGAAAGCTCCCCAAATTCTAGTGAGGGCCATTGGCCTTGGTGTCGGCATGGCATGTCTGGCCGCCTGTGGACAACGCGGCCCCCTGTATTTGCCCCAGCCCCAACCACAGGCCAGCGCCCCGGCACAGCCCGCCCCTTCCCCTGCCTCGACCGCATCCCAATCCACACCATGACGACACCCACCTTGCCCGGACACCCCCATATCGCCTACCGGGACGGCGAGCTGTGCGTGGAGGGTGTGCAGGTGCACGCCCTGGCGCAGCAATACGGCACGCCGCTGTTCGTGTATTCGCAAGCCTCCATGCGCGACGCGCTGGCGGCCTACCAGCGTGGTTTTGCGGGTCGCAAGGTGCAGATCTGCTACGCCATGAAGGCCAACTCGTCGCTCGCGCTGCTGCAATTCTTTGCACGCCAGGGCTGCGGCTTCGACATCGTCTCGGGCGGTGAGCTCGAACGTGTGCTGGCCGCTGGCGGCGACCCTGGCAAGGTGATCTTCTCGGGCGTGGGCAAGACCCGCGCAGAGATGCGCCAAGCCCTGCGCGCGGGCATCCGCTGCTTCAACGTGGAGAGCGAGACCGAACTGGAAGTACTCAACACCGTGGCACTGGCCGAAGGCAGCCGCGCCCCCGTGAGCATCCGCGTCAACCCCAACGTGGACCCCAAGACCCACCCCTACATCTCCACGGGCCTCAAGGGCAACAAGTTCGGGGTGGCGCACGAGCGCACCGTGGCGGTGTACCGCCACGCGGCCTCGCTGCCGGGCTTGCGCGTGGTGGGCATCGACTGCCACATCGGCTCGCAGATCACCGAGGCAACCCCCTACCTTGACGCGACCGACCGGCTGCTCGACCTGGTGCAAGCCATCGAGGCCGAGGGCATCCCCATCCACCACATAGACTTTGGCGGCGGCCTGGGTATCGACTACAACGGCGACACACCGCCCGCCGCCGACGCCCTGTGGCACCAGTTGCTGGCCAAGCTCGATGCGCGCGGTTTTGGCGAGCGCGAGTTCCTGATCGAACCCGGTCGCTCGCTGGTCGGCAACGCTGGGCTGTGCGTGACCGAGGTGCTCTACCTCAAACCCGGCGACGCCAAGAACTTCTGCATCGTGGACGCAGCCATGAACGACCTGCCGCGCCCGGCGATGTACCAAGCCTTCCACGCGATCGTGCCGGTGCAGGCGCGCGCAGGCAACGCAGCGCAGCTCTACGACGTGGTGGGCCCGGTGTGCGAAAGCGGCGACTGGATCGGGCGCGAGCGCAGCCTGGTGGTGCAGCCGGGCGACCATCTGGCCGTGCTGTCGGCCGGGGCGTACTGTATGTCCATGGCCAGCAACTACAACACCCGGGGCCGCGCGGCCGAGGTGCTGGTCGATGGCGAGCGGGCCCAGGCCATCCGCACGCGCGAAACGGCGGCAGACACCTTTCGCTCAGAAATTTTGCTCAAATAGGCCTCCAGCACCCATGGATAGGGCGCAAGCAGCTATCAATATAATAGCAAATCAGGAAGGCGCCAGAGGCTTGCTGCGCGGCCAGGCGCGCCACAAGCGCCAGGCCAGCAAGCCCCCCAGCACCACTGCGTACACCAGCACCTCGGCGTGATCGTTCTTTCCTGAGCGCATCCAGTAAAAGTGCAGCAGCGCCAGCAGCGCCACGGCATACACGCTGCGGTGCAGCGCCTGCCAGCGCCGCCCGCCAAGCCAGCGCATGGCCCGCTGGAACGACGTGGCAGCCAGCACGGCCAACAGCAGCCAGGCCAGCATGCCCACCAGGATAAAAGGGCGCTTGGCACCGTCGCGCGCCAGCTCCGGCAGTTCCAGGCCCATGTCGAACCAGGCATAGGCCAGCAGGTGCAGCAGGGCATAGAAAAACACGAACAAGCCCAGCATGCGCCGAAAGCGCACCAGCGCCGGCCAGCCCGCCCACACGCGCAGCGGCGTGACCGCCAGCACCAGGCAAAGAAAGCGCAGCGTCCAGTCGCCCAGGGCGCGGATCAAGGCCTCTGCCGGGTTGGCCCCCAGGCCGCCGCCCACAGCCCCCGCCACCAGCCACACCAGGGGCAGCAGGGCCAGCACAAACACCACGGGCTTGGCCACCGGGTGCTTTAACCACGCCTGGGCACCGGTGCTGTTGGACATCAGAAGTGCTTTTTCAGATCCATGCCCGCATACAAGGCGGCAACCTGCGCCTCGTAGCCATTGAACAGGAGCGTCTTGCGCTTCTTGGCAAACAGGCCGTCCTCGCCAATGCGCCGCTCGGCGGCCTGGCTCCAGCGCGGGTGGTCCACCTGCGGGTTCACGTTGGAATAGAAGCCGTACTCCTGCGGCGCTGCCTTGTTCCACGAAGTGGAAGGCTCGTGCTCGGTGAAACGGATCTTCACGATGCTCTTGGCGCTCTTGAACCCGTACTTCCAGGGCACCACCAGGCGCACGGGCGCGCCATTTTGGTTTGGCAACACCTCGCCGTACATGCCAAAGGCCAGCAGCGTCAGCGGGTGCAGGGCCTCGTCCAGCCGCAGCCCTTCCACATAGGGCCAATCGAGCACCCGTGAGCCCAGGCCTGGCATCTGCACCTTGTCCGCCAGCGTGGTGAACTCTACATACCTGGCACTTCCCAGGGGCTCCACGCGCCGGATCAACTCGGCCAGCGAATAGCCCACCCACGGGATCACCATGGACCAGCCTTCCACGCAGCGCATGCGGTAGATGCGCTCTTCCTGCGCCGAGAGCTTGAGCAGATCGTCCAGCGCCCAGGGGCCGGGCTTTTTCACCAGGCCCGAGACTTCCACCGTCCAGGGCCGGGGCTTGAGGGTGTGGGCGTTGCGCGCCGGGTCGGTCTTGTCGGTGCCGAACTCGTAGAAATTGTTGTAGCCGCTCGCGTCCTGGTAGGCCGTGGGCTTGTCCAGCGTGCTGGCACCGGGCACGCCCGAGGGCACGGCGGCCAGGGGTGCCAGCTTGCCTGGGCGCGTGGTGGCCTGCGCCAGCGCGTCGCGCCCAGCCCAGGCCGCAAGCGCCGCGCCTGCGCCGCCCAGCGCCATGGTCTGCAGAAGGTGGCGGCGGCCCTCGTACACCGTGCGGGGCGTGATGTCCGAAGCGATGGGGTGGACAAACCCCTTGTCACGGGAAAAATGCATGTCGGGCTCCTGCGATGGGCGGTGAATGCATGGCAGCAGCGCCATGGCATGCCTTGCTATTCGTACCGCCAGCGCCGCAGGTTACAGCGCACAGCCCCTGGGCGTTGCACCGTGCGGTGCAAGACCCTACATCACAGATTGCCGTAGCTGTGCAGGCCGCTGAGGAACATGTTGACGCCCAGGAAGGCAAAGGTGGTCACCACCAGCCCCACCAGCGCCCACCAGGCCGACACGGTGCCGCGCAGCCCCTTCATCAGGCGCATGTGCAGCCAGGCAGCGTAGTTGAGCCAGACAATCAGCGCCCAGGTTTCCTTGGGGTCCCAGCTCCAGTAGCCGCCCCAGGCCTCGGCGGCCCAGAGTGCGCCCAGCACCGTGGCGATGGTGAAGAAGGCAAAACCAACGGCGATGGACTTGTACATCACGTCGTCCAGCACCTCCAGCGACGGCAGGCGCTCGCCGATGCGCTTGCGCCCCAGCAAGATACCCGCCACCGCCAGGGCCGACACGCCGAAATACACCATCCAGTAGCTGCTGCCCGCCTCGGTGGAGCCCTGACGGAAGACCAGCGGCTCGAAGCACAGCACCACGCCCAACAGCCACAGCGGTGCCAGCTTGTACCAACGCGTTTCCTGGGCCTGCTGCTTGATGAGATAGGCAAACGCCACCATGGCGGCCAATGCAAAAGTGCCGTAGCCAATGAAGTTGGCCGGCACGTGCAGCTTCATCCACCAGCTTTGCAGCGCGGGCACCAGGGGCTGGATCTCATGGGCTTCGCGCACCACGGTGTACCAGAGCAAAAAGCCCACGGCAGCGCTGACCACCAGCATCACGAAACCGCCCAGGGCGCGGGTCTGGTACTGCGCCTCGTAGTACAGGTAGAACAGCGCCGTCATCCAGCAGAACATCACGAACACTTCGTAGAGGTTGCTCACCGGGATGTGGCCCACGTCGGGGCCGAGCAGGTAGCTCTCGTACCAGCGCACCATGGTGCCGATCAGCGCCATGGCCACCGCCACCCACGCCAGCCGCGAGCCCAACAGCGACAGGGCAGTGCCCTCACCGCGCGAGAACATGGCAATCCAATAGAACAGCGTACTCATGAAGAACACCACGCTCATCCACAGAATGGCAGACTGGCTCGACAGAAAGTACTTGAGTCCGAACACCGCCTCGGCGCGTGCCAGGCTGCCCGCACCGTCCTGTTGGTACAGGGCGATGGCCATGAGCGAAAACACCGCCACTGAGAGCATCAGGGTGCGCAACGGGCGCCAGAACCACCCCAGCCAGACCAGTGTGGGCACGGCTCCCAGCAAGATGCCTTTTTCGTAGCCATCCATGAAGCTGCCATAGCGCTGCAGCGCAAACAGACCGCCCGCCACCACCAGCGCGGCAAACAGCCAGTCGAACCAGTTGCGACGGGACCAATAGCCCTCGTTCAGGGTGATGGTGGTGGTGTGGGTGGATGCCGTGGTCATGCAGAACCTCCGTGGCGGGGCGGCGTGGGGGCCACGCCGATGAGTTTTTCAGTCAGATGGGCGAATTCACGGTCGCCATCCATGGTTTTGCGGTTGGTGGACAGCGCCATCATGGCGTGCGTGGCCCCCTCGCGGGGCGTCACCCAGACCCACACCCTGCGCTCGCGAATGTAGAGCATGGCAAACACCCCCAGGATAAGCAGGGCGCAACCCAGGTACACGATGTTCTTGCCCGGCGCGCGCGCCACTTGGAACACGCTGGCCTGCACCTGGGTGAAGTCCTGCAACCCCAGCAGCATGGGCGCCGGGTAGAACTGCACATCGCTCAGCGCCAGCACGGCCTGGGTCATGAACCCCAGGGTCTGCTCATTGTTGGGCAATGGAGCCAGCCCGGCACGCTCTCGGGTGAGCTGCGCCAGCTCGAACAATGCGCCGTTGAGCACCCGCATCAGCACTTCGCCAGCGCGGTCGCGTTCGGCCTCTGGCACGTTGGTTTCCAGGAACTGCGCCACGGCGGCCAGCCCCCCTTCACGCTCCCCTGGGGCCTTCACACGCCCGGCAAACATGGACAGCGACCGGGAGGCCGACTCGGCCAACTGCTCGGCCAGTTGCTTGCGCGACGGATCGATGGCGCGCGCCACATAGCGGCGCACGGCCTCATCGCGCAGGGCGGGGCTGGCCAGCGCGCGGTGCAGGCGCAGAAAGCCATCCATGCTGCCCTGGTCGTCCACGGGAATGCGCAGGTAGCGGAAGGGCTCGGAAGGCTTTTCCCGCACACCGTACAGGAACATGGGCGCACCGCCCTCGCCCAGGTCGACCGGCAACATGTAGTTGTGGAATTCGCGCGCCTGGCCCGCGTTGTCGCGCAGCTTGTAGCCGATGCTGGGGCCCACGTTGCGCAGGTTCTTGTTCTCCACCGTCTTGTTGGCCGCGCCCAGGCGCGCGTCGATCGAGGACCGCAGATCGACCGCCCGCACATCTGCGCCCGAACCCTCGGCGCCCGCGCCCATGTTCTCCACGTTGATAACCCGCAGCGAGGTGAACTCCAGCACCAGGGATTCCGGCGCGCCCTCGGGGCCCAGGGTGGATTTGCCCCCGACAACGCCCTTGACCTCGAACGGCGCAGCGGTCTCCGAGCCCAATGGCATGCCACGCAGCACCACCGACGAGCCCCCGTCGTCAAAGCTCGACTGGTAGATCTCGATGCCCTTGTGGTGCGCGGGCTTGTTGACCTCGATGCGCGTTGCCGTGGCTTCGCCCGTGGCCTTGTCGTGGATCACCACCTCGCTGGCAAACAGCTTGGGCATGCCCGAGGGGTAGTGCTCGATGATGAACTTCTTGAGCTCCACGGAAAAAGGCAGTTCCTGCAGCAACACGCCATCGGACTGGCTCAGGATGGCCGTGCTGGCGCGCGCGCCCTCGGTCACCACCAGGTTGCCCCGGAAAGTGGGGTTGCGCTCGCTGAGCCGGTGCTCGGGGCCCACGTCGGCAATCATGCCGCCACCGGGGAAGGCGCTCTTGCCGCCCCACCACATCTGTGCGCGCACGATCAGGTCGCCATCGAGCAGGCCGCCCACGCACACCAGCACGATGGCGCTGTGCGCGGCGATATAGCCGATCTTGTTGGCCGCACCCGCCTTGGCCGCGACCATCCAGCCGGTGCCAGGACCTGCGGCCGTGTCGCGCTGCTGCAGTTTGACCTTCCAGCCGCCGCCGGCCAGCATCTGGCCAATGCGCCGCGCCTCGGTGCCAGCATCCTGTGCCAAGGTCGCCTCGGCCTTGTGGTGGAACGAGCGCAGGTTCTGCTCGCGGATATTTTCCTTGTAGGTGCGCAGGTCCACCAAAATCTTGGGCGTGTTGCGCGCAATGCACAGCGAGGTGCTGATGACCAGGAACGCCAGAATCAGCAAGAACCACCAGGCGCTGTACACCGCATGCAGCTGAAGCCGCGCAAACAGCTCGGCCCAGAAAGGCCCGAACTGATTGACGTAGTTGATCGTGGGCTCGTTCTGCTTTAGCACCGTGCCGATGACCGAGGCAATGCAGATCACCGTGAGCAGGGCAATGGCAAAGCGCATCGACGACAGCAGTTCGATGCTGGAGCGCAGCGCCTGGGAGCCGTTGCGGATACGGACACCGTGGGTGGTCTCGGACATGGGGGTGGAGTATGCAGCGCCGAAAGAAAAAAGGCGGGGCCATCGTTCGATGGGCCCGCCCGGCTTAGGGTTTGATTGTCAGCAATTGGTTCCGCCAGGCCCCTCAGGAGCCTGGGCGGGAAGCGCTCACCGCAGGCCGGCGATGTAGTCCGACACAGCCTTGATTTCGCGGTCGTTCAGCTTGGCAGCCACGCCGGTCATCTGCAGATTGTTCTTGCGCACGCCGTCGCGGAAGGCCTTGAGCTGCGCTTCGGTGTAAGCCGCATGCTGGCCTGCCAGACGCGGGTACTGCGCAGGAATGCCAGCGCCATTGGGGCTGTGGCAGGCGGCGCAGGCGGCGATGTTGCGGTCGGCAATACCGCCACGGTAGATCTTTTCGCCCAGGGCCACCAGGGCCTTGTCGGTGGCTTCGCCAGGCTTGGCGGGCTTGCTGGCCAGCCAGGCCGCAATGTTCTGCATGTCCTGGTCTTCCAGCATGCCGGCAAAGCCCTGCATGATGGCGCTTTCGCGTTTGCCGCTCTTGAATTCCTGCAACTGCTTCACCAGGTACTGGGGATGCTGCTGGGCCAGCTTGGGGTTTTCGGCCAGGCTGGAGTTTCCATCTTCGGCGTGGCAGGCCACGCAGACCGTGCCGTAGCTGGCCGCGCCCTTTTCGAGGTCGGGCTTGGCCTGTGCGGGAGCCGGACCAGCAGCGAAGGCCGCAGTGGCGGGTGCTGCCAGCGCGGCAGCCATGAGCAGGGGGGCGAGCAACTTCATATCGAGGGTCTTGTTAATGGTGGCGCAAAACCCCGCGATTCTACAATGCGGTTCCACACCCATCTATTGATCCATGACACGCTTCGTTACTGCGCCCGATGCCAGCGCCCCCGCTCCCGGCGGCGACGCCCGCTCCGCCCTGGGCTGGATGCACACGGCGCGCTTCCTCACCACGGCCGCGCAACTGAACCAGTTGCCCGCCGTCGAAGTGCCTGAAATCGCCTTCGTGGGCCGCTCCAACGCGGGCAAATCCACCTGCATCAACACGCTGACGCAGCAAAAGCAACTGGCCTTCGCCTCCAAGAAGCCCGGCCGCACGCAGCACATCAATCTGTTCTCGCTCGGCCGCCAGGGCCAGACCGACGCCGTGCTGGCCGACCTGCCCGGCTACGGCTATGCAGCCGTCTCGCGCTCGGACAAGGTGCGCTGGCAGCAGGTGATGGTGAACTACCTGGTCAGCCGCACCAGCCTCACCGGCATCGTGCTGCTGTGCGACCCGCGCCTGGGCCTGACCGAGCTGGACGAGGCGCTGCTCGAAGTGGTGCGCCCGCGCGTCGAAGAGGGCCTCAAGTTTCTGGTGCTGCTGACCAAGGCAGACAAGCTCACGCGTGCCGAACAGGCCAAGGCGCTGTCGATTGCGCGACTGCAAGCGGGCGGCGGCGAGGTCAAGATGTTCTCCGCGCTCAAGAAACAGGGCGTGGAAGAAGCCGCACAGCTCCTGTGGCAGTGGGCCCACCCGGCCCCAGCCCCCAGCACCGACGCCGACACAGCCCCCGCGCCCAGCCCCGCACCCGAGGCAGGCCCCGGCTGAGCCAGCGCACGGGCAGGCGCAGCGGTTAAGAGTCAAATTGGCCGCTAGCGCCCATCAATCAAGCGCTAACAGCTATTATTTTCATAGCACAATGAGCGCTCATACCGACATCACCCTGCCCCACGGCACCCGGCTGCACTGCCACACGGCTGGTGAGCGGGGTCGGCCCGTGCTGCTGTTTCTGCACGGTTTTCCCGAAGGCGCCTTCATCTGGGACGGGCTGCTGGAGCATTTCTCGCAGCCCGCGCACGGCGGCTACCGCTGTGTGGCGCCCTACCTGCGGGGCTTTGGCGCATCCAGCAGCCCGGTGGACGTGGCGGCCTACCGCCCCAAGTTCCTGGTGCAGGACCTGGCCGCCCTGATTGCTGCCGAATGCGGCGAGGGCGCGCCCCTGGAATGCCTGGTCGCGCACGACTGGGGCGGCGCCGTGGCCTGGAACCTGGCCAACCAGCACCCGCAGTTGCTGCGCCGCCTGGCCATCGTCAACTCGCCCCACCCTGGCGCCTTTGTGCGCGAGCTGCAACACAACGCCGCACAACAGGCCGCCAGCCAGTACATGCACTTCCTGTGCCGCCCGGACGCAGAGGCACTGCTCGCCGAGGACGATTTCCGCCGCCTGTTCGCCTTCTTCGACGCCCCCGACGGCACACCGCCCGCCTGGCTGACGCCTGCAGTGCGCCAGCAGTACCGCGCCCTGTGGCAACAAGGTTTGACGGGCGCCTGCAACTACTACCGCGCCAGCCCCCTGCGCCCGCCACGCGAGGGCGATCCCGGCGCTGCCGCCGTGAGCCTGCCCGAATCCATGCTGCAGGTGGCGGTGCCTACACTGGTGCTGTGGGGCATGGACGATCCAGCGCTGTTGCCGGGTTTGCTCGATGGCCTACCAGGCTGGGTGCCGCAACTGCAATTGCAGCAGATGCCGGGGGCATCGCACTGGCTGGTGCATGAGCAGCCTGAGCGGCTGGTGCGGGCGCTGGGTGGATTTTTGCTATGCAATTGATAGCTTGCAGCGCTCTATTGGCATGCACAAAGAGCCTAATTTTCTATATTTTTTTTGGGGGATGGCTGGCCGGGTCTCGCCCCGGCGGGCGACTCACTTTCTTTCGCTTCGCCGAAAGAAAGTGAGCAAAGAAAGGGCGACCCTGCTGCCCGTGACCCCCACGCTGCGCGCGGGGGCAGCCTGCGATGCCCGTTCGCGGGGCGTGCTGCGGAACTCACGGCGCGCCTGCGGCGCTTCGTTCGGACAACCGCAGCAAGTCAGACCACAAAGGCGTGTGTCCTGCGGCACACGCCCGCCCAACGCCCTGCGCTTTTCGGCACGGGCAAAAGGGCTTGGCAGATTCCGTGCCACCGCTGCGCTCGGCCTGGCATGCGTGGCGCGCAGCGCCTGCGCCCCGCGGGGCCGAGCGCAGCGATGGCCCGTGTTCTTTTCACCCCCTTCTGGCTGCGCCTGCGGCGGGGCGCTTGCGGGGTGGGCATGCGCGTCGCAGCGCGCATGCTTCGTCATCTGACTCGCCGGGGTTGTCCGAACGAAGCTGCGCAGCAGCGCAGTGAGTTCCACGGCGCACCCTGCAAACGCCCCGACGCAGGTTTGCCCCTTCGCACCGCGAAGGGGTCGCAGACTGCAGGGTCGCCTTTCTTTTGGGTACTTTTCTTTGGCGAAGCAAAGAAAAGTACCTCGCCCGCCGGGGCGAGACCCGGCCAGCCGCCCTTAGCAAAGCCAAAACCACAGCAGAAACTATCAAAACAATAGCTACCAGCGCTTACCCAATAAGCGCCAGAAGCCAATCTCATCGATAAACCGAAGGCTCCCCCTCAGGCCGCGTCTTGAACCGCTTGTGCACCCAGTAGTACTGCCCCGGCATGGTGAGAATGGCGGCCTCCAGCTCTCGGTTCATGCGCGCGGTGTCGGCCTGTACGTCCTCGGTGGGGAAATCCGCCCAGGCGGGGGTGAGCTCGGCGACATAGCCCGTGGGCGTCATGCGTGTGTACATGCCCAGCACCTTGGCACGGCCCAGGCGGGCAAAGCGCGAGAGCGACGGCACGGTGGCCGTGGGCACACCAAAAAAGGGCGCAAAGATCGACTCCCCAGGGCCGAAATCCATGTCGGGCAGCAGGTAGAGCAAGCCCCCCTTGCGCAGGTTGGAAAGGATGGGCTTGACCCCATCGGCCCGGTTGAGCATGCGCACATCGCCAAAACGCTGGCGCCCGGCCATGAACCAGGCGTCCACGGCCGGGTCGGGGTGGGTGGAAAAAATCGAGGTGAACGCGCGCTGCGTGCGCAGCGGCAGCGCCAGGCCGCCTGCGTCCATGCCATAAAAATGCGGCGCGAAGATGATGGTGGGCGTATCGCCGTCGAGCTCGTGCAGCGCGCCCACCAGTTGCACACGTTGCTCGACCACCGCACGCGGCGCGGCCCACAGCCAGCTGCGGTCCAGCCAGGTTTGGCAGAACACCACGAACGTCTCGCGCGCCCAGGCCTTGCGCTGCGCAGCCGTTGCCTGCGGAAAGCACAGCTCCAGGTTGCGCAGCGCCACGCGCCTGCGCGGTGCTGCCAGCACAAACAACACCCTGCCAATGGCCCAGCCCAAGGCGCGCAGCACCGGCAGCGGCAGGCGTGCCAGCACCCGCTGCATGAACCCAACACCCATGCGCGCGATCATTGGATAACCTCCGTGCTGCGCACTGCGGTGCGAGCTTGCTTGGGAGCGGCCCGGCGCGCGCTCATTGAAAAACCTCCGTGCTGCGCACTGCGGTGCGAGCTTGCTTGGGAACGGCCCGGCGCGCGCTCATGCGCCCCCTCCGGCCTGTGGCATGGGGCGCGGCTGCTTGTAGCGCGCATAGCCCCACAGGTACTGCTGTGGGCACTGGCGAATGGTCTGTTCCATGGCCAGGTTGATTTGTTGCACAGCCAGCTCCAGCACGTCAGACAGAGGTGCGGCCAGTTCCTCCAGGTACAGGCAATAGCCCCGGCCCCAGGGCTCACGCTCGCAGCGCGCCAGCACCACGGCAGCGCCTGTCTGCTGCGCCAGGCGTGCTGCCAGCGTCATGGTGTAGGCGCTGCGCCCGAAGAACGGTGCCCACAGGCCCTGCCCGTCGGGCGGCACCTGGTCGGGCAGCAGGCCCACGGCCTCGCCCCGGCGCAAGGCCTTGATCATCTGGCGCACGCCCATCAGCTCGGTGGGCACGGCCTGCACGCCGGGGCGGTTGCGTGCGGTGCGCATCACCTCGGCCAGCCAGGGCTGGCGCGCCGGGCGGTACAGGATGGTGATGGGGCCGTGTGCGGCGCTCCAGCGCTGGGCGGCGGCCTGCACCGACATCTCGAAGCACCCCAGGTGCGGTGTGAGGAACACGATGCCCTTGCCCGCCGCCCAGGCGCGCTCGACGCATTCGGTATTCTCGAATCGGCACACCGGCAGTGCGCCCAGCCAGAGCCGGGGCAGCTCGGCCACCATGCGCCCGGCATGGGCCACGGCAGCACGCACCTGCGCGAAGCGGTAGCCCGCCAACTGCGCATTGGCCAGAAAGCGCCGCCGGTAGGTCGGCGATGCGCAGAACGCCACCCAGCCCAGGGCAGCGCCCAGACCGTGCAGCAGCCACAGTGGCCACAGGGGCAAAAATCGCAAGAGGAAAGACATTAAAATGGAATGACAGTCGCTGAGTTAACCGAGCAACTTGCAGGGCGACGATAAACAAATCTGCTAAAGCGTTCGCCAAGGCTCCAGCGGCCAGGGCAACGCCCAAGACAACGCAACACTGGAGTTTATTCAAATGGCGAACGACTTTCTCTTTACCTCCGAATCTGTGTCCGAAGGCCACCCCGACAAGGTGGCCGACCAGATCTCGGACGCCATCCTCGACGCAATCTTCACGCAAGACCCGCGCTCACGCGTTGCCGCCGAAACGCTGTGCAACACCGGCCTCGTGGTGCTGGCCGGTGAAATCACCACCAACGCCCATGTGGACTACATCCAGGTAGCGCGCGACACCATCAAGCGCATCGGCTACGACAACACCGAATACGGCATCGACTACAAGGGCTGCGCCGTGCTCGTGGCCTACGACAAGCAGAGCAACGACATCGCCCAGGGCGTGGACCACGCGAGTGACGACCACCTCAACACCGGCGCAGGCGACCAGGGCCTGATGTTCGGCTACGCCTGCGACGAAACGCCCGAGCTCATGCCCGCGCCCATCTACTACGCGCACCGCCTGGTGGAGCGCCAGGCCCAGCTGCGCAAGGACGGTCGCATGCCCTTCCTGCGCCCCGACGCCAAAAGTCAAGTGACCATGCGCTACGTGGACGGCAAGCCCCACAGCATCGACACCGTGGTGCTCTCCAGCCAGCACAGCCCCGAGATGAGCGACGGCACGCACATGAAGCCTGCCTTCATCGAAGCGGTGATCGAAGACATCATCAAGCCCGTGCTGCCCAAGGAGTGGATCACGGCCGACACCAAGTACCTCATCAACCCCACGGGCCGCTTTGTCATCGGCGGCCCGCAGGGCGACTGCGGCCTCACCGGCCGCAAGATCATCGTGGACACCTACGGCGGCGCCTGCCCGCACGGCGGCGGCGCGTTCTCGGGCAAGGACCCGACCAAGGTGGACCGCAGCGCCGCCTACGCCGCGCGCTATGTGGCCAAGAACATCGTGGCGGCGGGCCTGGCACGCCAGTGCCAGATCCAGGTGGCCTACGCCATCGGCGTGGCACGGCCCATGAACGTGACGGTCTACACCGAAGGCACGGGCGTGATCCCCGACCACGAAATCGCCAAGCTGGTGCAGGAACACTTCGACCTGCGCCCCAAGGGCATCATCCAGATGCTCGATCTGCTGCGCCCCATCTACAGCAAGACCGCCGCCTACGGCCACTTCGGCCGCGAGGAGCCCGAGTTCACCTGGGAGCGCACAGACAAAGCCCAAACGCTGCGCGCAGCGGCCGGGCGATAGATGTCGGCTCTGAAAGCGCGTGAATGCTTGACGCCGCCGTCCTGATTGGCCGTTTCCAGCCCGTGCACCAGGGGCACCTGGCTTTGGTGCACGAAGCCCTGGCGCGGGCGCCACGGGTGTTCATTGTGGTGGGATCCGCCTGCCAGGCACGCTCGCCCAAAAACCCCTTCACCTGGCAAGAGCGCGCCGCCATGCTGCGCGAATGCGTGCCCGAGACCGAACGCCATCGGCTGACGGTACTCCCCATCCGCGACCACTACAACGAACCGCTCTGGGCCCAGGCGGTGCAGCAGGCAGTGGCCGCGCACACGCGCCCTCAGGCACGCATCGCGCTGGTCGGCCACTTCAAGGACGCCAGCAGCAGCTACCTGGCCGCCTTTCCAGACTGGACGCTGATCCGCATGCAGCGCCAGGGCGACATGGATGCCAACACCATCCGCGACGCCTACCTCGGCGCCGCCCCTGGCGCGCTTGATGCCGCGCTCTCCCCCCTGGCAGAAGGCGTGCCTGCCGCAACGCGCCGCTGGCTCGCAACGTTTTCGCAGACACCGCAGTACGCCCCTCTGCAGGAAGAATGGCGCATGCTGCGCGACTACCGCGCATCCTGGGCATGCGCGCCCTACCCGCCAATCTTCGTCACGGTGGACGCGGTGGTTCAATGCCAGCAACAGGTCTTGCTCATCCAGCGCGCACACGCGCCTGGCAAAGGACTGTGGGCCTTGCCTGGCGGCTTTCTGGAGCCACACGAAACGCTCTGGCAATCGTGCCTGCGCGAACTGGCAGAAGAAACCCATTGCGAGCTGCCCGAACCCACCTGGCGTGCCGCCCTGCAGCAGATCCGCGTATTCGACCACCCCGACCGCAGCCAGCGTGGACGCACCATCACCCATGTGCATCGCTTTGACCTGGGCAATACCCCTGTTCCCCCCGTGCGTGCTGACGACGACGCAGCCCTGGCCACCTGGGTACCCATCGACCAGGTAGCCCCCCTGGAAGAACAGTTCTTTGAAGACCACTTCCATCTGGTCTCCCAGATGCTGTCATGACAGCCCCCACCGTCCTGCATGTCGGCAAGTACTTTCCACCCTGTGCGGGAGGGATGGAGGTGTTCCTGGCAGACCTGATTGCCGAGCAGCGCAGCCAAGGCATCAATGCCCACGCCCTGGTGCACGGCGATCCGCTGCCGGACGACCCCCCCTGGCTCCACCGCGTTCCGGTGCAAGGCACCATCATCTACGCCCCCATTGCCGTGGGGTTCCGGCGGGCACTGCGGCGCGCCATCCAAGCCCTCCGCCCCGATGTGCTGCACCTGCACATGCCCAACAATGCGGTGTTCTGGGCGCTCACGCTGGCGCAGGCCCGCACCATTCCCTGGGTGGTGCACTGGCATGCAGATGTGGTGGCCTCCAGCATCCGGCTTGCGGTCAAGCTGGCCTATCGCCTTTACCGGCCGTTCGAACAGGCCGTGCTGGAGCAGGCCGAGCGCATCATTGCCACATCGCCCCCCTACCTGCAGGCCAGCGAACCCCTGGCACCATGGCGCCACAAATGCAGCGTGGTACCGCTGGGGCTCACCGTCCAGCCACCCGCCCCCCCCGATAGTTCGCAGCAACACGCGCACCCTTGGTCGGCAAACAGTTTCAAACTGCTCGCCATCGGTCGCCTGGCCTACTACAAAGGGTTTGAAACCCTCATTCAGTCCTTGGCCGACCTCCCCGAGGTCGAACTGGTCATCGCAGGCGAAGGGGAATCCCGTGCAGCGCTGCAGTCGGCCATTCGATCCATCACCCCGGCACGGGGTACCCCACGCGTTCACCTGCTGGGCCATGTGGACGACACCCTCAAGTACGCCCTGCTCGCCCGGTGCGATGTGTTTTGCCTGCCATCACGCGAAAGAACCGAGGCCTTTGGACTGGTGCTGCTTGAAGCCATGTCACAGTCGCGCCCCTGCATTGCGTCGAATTTGGCCGGCTCGGGCATGCCCTGGGTGGTCACCCAGGCACAGGCAGGGCTGCTGGCCCAGCCCGAAGACCCTGCCAGCTGGGCACAAGCCATTGTCAGCCTGCGACGCAACCCTGCCCTGCGCACAGAAATGGGCCAACGGGGCCACCAGGCATTGCAGCAGCAATTCAGCATGGCAGCCTGCGCGCGCCAGTTGCACCGCCACTACGCCACGGCAATGCCCGATGCGGTCTCGCAAGGCCGCCCCCGCGACGTCCTTATCGTCATCCCTGCCAAAGATGAAGCCACCACCATTGGTGCCATGCTCCAGCAACTGCACGAGGCGGGCTGGAAAGACGTGCTCGTCATTGACGACCAAAGCACCGACGGCACCGGCGACATTGCACGGGCGGCCGGTGCACGCGTGCTGCAACCCGTGTTGCCCGTGGGTGCCTGGGGCGGAATGCAGGCAGGCCTGCGCTACGGCATGCGCCACGGGTTTCGATCCGTCATCACCATGGATGCCGACGGGCAGCACGAGGTGCATGAAATCACCTCCTTGCTCAGCGCCCGGGCGCAGGCCGATGTGGTCATAGGCTCCTTCCCAGAACGCGCAAGCCGCATGCGAAGAATCGCCTGGGAATGGTTCAGGCGCTTGGCCGGGTTTGACCTGCGCGATCTGACCTCGGGATTCCGCCTCTACAACCGCCAGGCCATGGCCGTGCTGGCGTCACACCAAGCCACAATGTTGGACTACCAGGACCTGGGCGCCCTGCTCCTTGTGCGCCGCGCAGGACTCACTATTCAGGAAGTGCCCGTCTCCATGAACCTGCGCAGTGTCGGCGCATCGCGCATCTTCCATTCCTGGCTTAGCGTTGCACGGTACATGGCAGCCACCACATTGCTGTGCCTGGCACGCTGGCGCTAGTGTGGCGCGTAAAAAGTAGCTTGAACTATTTTCCGGCAAATCACCGATGCCGAGCGAGCCCAGGTCAAGATGCACTTATTGCATAAGCCATCTGTCGATTTCCTGAATATTCTGCTCGACCTCAGCGCCTGCCAAAGCTTTGAGGCGTACGCGCGCCAGCAAATACCGGTACCGTGCCTCGGCCAAATCGCGCCGTGTCGTCTGTAACTGTTGCTCCGCGTTGAGAACATCTAGCAAAGAACGGCTTCCGACTTCTTGCGAACGACGACTTGATTTGACCAACTGCTCACCGGAGCGTTCAGCCTGTTCAAGCGCGCGGATTTTCAAGATGCCCTCGCTCACTCCTCGGTATTCGCCATGTACCCGTACAGCCAGGTCGCGGCGTGCAGCCTCCAGGTTCTCTTGCGCACGAACCAGTTCTGCAACAGCCTGTCGCACAGTGGATTGGGTGTAGCCACCGCTGAACAATGGAACATTCAGCTGCAACCCCAATGTGCGGTTTGTGTAGCGTGACCCAGGTGAAGTGACGTTCTCACTTGCACTGCGGGTCAACTGCGCCACAGCGTCAAGCGTAGGGAAATGGCCTCCCTTGGCCTTCTCTATTTCCGCTTGTGCGCTTTCCACACGCGCCTGGAACGCACGCACTTCAGGGCTGTATGCTTGCGCCTGGGTAACCCAATACTCTACGCTGGCGGGTTCAGGTGCCAAGAGCGGCAGGCGGACTGTGTCCACACTGGCCAAACTTGTGACTGGTTGGGCAATAATGATTTCAAGCTGCTGTTTCGACTGCGCAAGTTGCTGGCGTGTACTGACAACGTTGGCATTGTCCATGTCCAGGCGAGCCTGTACTTCATCAACATCGGTTCGCGTGCCATTGCCAGCAATAAGTGACTTCTTTGCAGCGTCCAGTTGGGTGGTGGTTACAGATTGTTTTTTTTCCGCAAGCGTCAGTGCCTCCTGGGCGAGAAGTGCCTCCATATAAGCGCCGGTTACTCGCGTTGCCAATTCTTGCTCTTCGCGTTCCAGCGTCGCCTGTGCATCTTCCACGATAAAGCCAGCCTGGCGAAGGCCCTCCCATAGTGGCTTGCGATACAAAGGCTGCCGAATTTGCAGGGTCTGATTGTAACTGATGTACCTGTCGCTGCTTGGTACTTCATTGCCCAGAAGGTTCTTTTGTACTTGATCCAGATCGTTCTTGTAGCGGGCTGCGCTCGCAGTAATACTGGGCAACAACTGCGAACGAGCCTGCGGTATCCGCTCCAAGGCAGCATCGCGACCTGCCCGCGCCGCTCGTATCCGCGGATCTTGCTCTTGCGCCGCTTTGTAAGCCTCAGAAAGGCCAAGGCTCCACACCGGTAGGCTGGATGCTATGAGCGCCCCCCCAACGACAGAAGCACATACCCATTGTGGGATCGTTTTCAGAAACATGGTCACTCCTCCTTCATAGAGGCAGCCAAGCGCTTGGTCAGCGGGTTGAGCAAATAAGTGAGCATGGAACGCTCCCCCGTCTTGATCACCACCTCTGCTTGCATACCGGGCTGCAGACGACGCTGACCCAGAGTCTTCATGCCTTCGGGGGTGACCTTGACACGCGCAAGGTAGTAAGAAACCATCGTGCTGCCCACTTGTTCGTTCAGCAAATCGTTGGACAAGGACAGCAATTCACCTTCCACAACCAGTTGCGGAGAGTGCGCAAAGGCAGTGAATCGAACATCGGTCTTCAACCCCGGATGTACACGATCGATAAAGTGTGGATCAATACGCGCCTCCAGGAGCAAGGGCTCATCCTCTGGAACAATATCCATGAGTTTTTGCCCTGGCTGGATGACCCCTCCAACGGTTTGCACCGCCAAACCTATGACCTGGCCTGTTGCAGGTGCACGAATTTCAGTACGTTCCAAGTCGGCGCGAACGGCATTCAGCTTTTCTGCATCAGACTGCACCTCGCGTAGCACCTCGGCAAGCTGTGTCTCCACTTCTTTTCGATACTCTTGTCGTCTCAGGAGACTTTGCTGACGCAGTTCAGCCTTGGTACGCAAAGCGCGCTGGATATTTCCCTGTAACTCAATGCTAGAAGCATTGATGTCGGCCACCTGACGCTCCAGCTCCAATTGGCGGTTTCTGGGCGCGTAGCCCTCAGATACCAGAGAGCGGGTGTTTTTTAGCTCCTCTTGCATCAACGCAAGCTGGTTGCGCCGCTGTACAAGCATGCCTTCGTAGGTTTCCAACATCCCCTGCTGGTTTTGCATGCTTTCTTCAATGGCTTGAAGGGCGGCACGCAGAGCAAAGCGTCGCGTCTGCAGAAGCTGATTCTGCGTTTGCATTTGTACCTGAATTAGCGGATCGGAGGCGGCGCTCAGAAGATCGGGGTGAAATTCAATCCGCTCCTTATCGGCTTGTTCGGTCTGCAATCGGCCCTGCATGGCCCGGAGGCTCAAATAACGCTGGCGGACGCTTTCGTAATTGGCGCGCATGGTTGCAGCATCTAGTTTGATCAGGGGCTGCCCCTCCTGAACATGCTGGCCTTCATGCACCATGACTTGGTGGATGATGCCACCGCTCAAGTGCTGCACCGCCTTGCGCTTGGTGTCGATCATCACCGTGCCCAAGCTGGGAACCCCCTCATCGAGCGGTGCCAGTGCCGCCCAAAGCAAAAAGCCACCAAAACCCAAGCCCAGTGCCCACAAACCAATGCGGGCGGCATGACCTGTGCTGGCGGAGAGAGGGACAGACCCGCTCGCAGGGGCTGGTATAAGTGAGGGACGTTCGGAATTGGCCATACGACAGTAAAAAATTGGACGGTACAAGAGTTATTTGGTGGGCACCAAGGGAACCAACGCATCTTGAGAAAATTCAGGATCAGAGACGGTCAGCGCAACTTAGCCAAATTTCAGGCAGCTTGAGGAAGATGACCGCTGGAAGCATGGTTCTGCGCAGCCAATGCAGCTTGCTGCTGTACTTGCTGTCTCAAGTGGGCAAGCACCGCATCACGTGGCCCTTGCACTTGAATATGACCATCATGCATCACCACCAATTGATCAGCTACTGAGATCGCGTGAGGGCGGTGGGTGATCAAAAACACTGTGGCGCCACGGTTTTTGAGTTCGCGCACTGCACGCATCAATGCCTGTTCACCCACATCATCAAGATTGGCATTGGGCTCATCAAGCACAACCAATGCCGGGCATCCGTAAAGGGCACGGGCCAGACCCACACGCTGGCGCTGACCACCAGAGAGCATCCCACCAGCTTCACCTATAGGGGTGTCGTAACCTTTGGGAAAACGCAAAATCATTTCATGCAAACCCGCGCAGCGAGCAGCGTCTATCACCTTATCAGAGTCCATTTCACCAAAGCGCGCTATATTCTCCGCTATGGTGCCGTCAAACAGCTCAATGTCCTGGGGTAGATAACCAAGGTATGGCCCCAACTCCGTACGATCCCAGCTATTCAGAGGAATTTCATCCAGTAGCACTTCGCCCTTGACATCGGGCCAAATGCCCATGAGGACTCTGGCCAAAGTAGATTTTCCAGAACCTGAAGGGCCTAGCACCACCGTGACTGACCCTGTGGACGCTTGCAGATTGATGCCTTTGAGGATGGGCTGGATACGTTCAGGGGCACTTGCAAACACATTTTGCAGTTCCACGGCTCCTTTTGGAGCCACCCTCGACAATGCCTGATCACGCTCGGGATGCAATTCGAGCAAGGTTTGCAAACGCACAAAAGCTTGGCGCGCACCCAAATAGTTTCTCCAAGTGCCACCAATTTGATCGATAGGTGCCAGAGCGCGCGTCATCAGCACGTTGGCAGCAATCATGGCGCCAGCCGTCAACTGACCATCGATGACCAGTAACGCTCCCGCAGCAAGCGCAAGTGACTGTTGGCAGTAACGAACCCACTTGCTAATAGCGCCGATACGGTGCGAAAGCGCTTGCGCGCATCCCTGCTCATACATTGCATGGGAATGACGCACCACCCAGCGTTGCCGAAGCCCCGCCAGCATTCCCATGGACTCGACGACTTCGGTATTGCGAAGCTTGGCCTGCAAGAAATGATTTACTTCGAGCAGCGCTTTGGAGGCCTTTTCTGAGGGAGCTACCGTGCGCCGATGGCCGAACCAAGCCAGCGCCATTTGCACCGCAGTAAATCCCAATGCAACCCAACCCAAAAATGGATGCAAGAAAAACAGCACTGCAAGGTAGATGGGCATCCAGGGCAAATCAAAGAACGCAATTGTTCCATTGCCCGTCAAGAATTGACGCAACTCGATCAAGTCGTGAAAAGCCCGCTGCGCTGGAGCGCCAGATTGACTGAGGTTGGCCTCAAAACTTGCATTAAATACACGCGTACTCAACAGTGCATCCAGTTTGACTCCCGTGCGCACCAAAAGACGCGATCTCGACCATTCAGCAAAAGCCATGACCGCAAATAAAAACAAGGTGATCAGCGATACGAAAACCAATGTCACTTCACTGCGGCTCACCAGGACACGGTCATAGACCTGGAGCATGTATAACGTGGGTGCCAGCATGAGCACGTTGACAACCATACTGAACAAGCCAACGACGATAAATTCACGTCGAAATGTGAACAGCGCGTGTGCCAGTTCGGTGCGCCGAATAGAACCAGATGTGCGGGGAGGAGGAGCCATGATGGGGTTTGCCTGCATTCAAGCCGCAGGGGCTGCGAGAGTGGTTAGGGTTGCTGCGGCGGAGGCTTGCGTCTGTTCGGACGCTTGCTGGCTTGCTGGATTGAGCGCAGCCAACACCTCATCTCGCGATCCAAAGGCATGTTGCACGCCCTCGCGCAGCACCAGCATCTTGTCGACAACACCCAGCACGCTCATACGATGAGTCATCACCACAAAGGTGGTGCCGCGGGCTTTCATATGGGCAATTGCATTCAACAAGGCTCTGTCCCCAGCCTCGTCCAAACTGGAGTTGGGTTCGTCCAGCACGACGAAGACGGGTTCCGAATAGAGTGCTCTGGCCAGGGCAACGCGTTGACGTTGACCACCTGAAAGAATGGCACCATCGCGCCCGACGGAGCTGTCGTAGCCCGAAGGGAGCGAGAGAATGAAATCGTGCAGTCCAACCAGTTTTGCGGCGGCCTCCACCTTGGTTCTATCAATTTCACCAAATCGCGCAATGTTTTCGGCAAGAGTGCCTTCAAGCAATTCCACGCCCTGAGGTAGATAGCCAAGGCTGGGACCAAGCTCCTGCTTGTTCCACGAAAACACATCCACACCATCCAATCGCACCTTGCCCCCCATGGAAGGCCAGAGCCCCACTAGCAGGCGCGCCAAAGTCGATTTACCAGATGCCGAGGGCCCCACTACGCCCAGAACCTCACCAGGAGACAGTGCAAAAGTGACGCCGCGCAAAATAGGAGCGCTGCTGCCTGGTGCCGTGGCCACCACACCCTCTACCGTCAAATGCCCCTTGGGTGCTGGCAAGGGCATGTTTTCGTCCGGCTCGGGCACAGTGCTCAACATACCGTCCAATCGCCTCCAGGCATCACGCAAGTTGACCACTGCGCGCCACTGGCTCACTGCCATCACCAGAGGCGCCAACATGCGTCCGCCCAGAACAGAAGCGACAATCATCATCCCAGCACCGCCAGCCAAAGTGTTTTGCAACACGAGCCAAGCTCCCAGACCCAGCAGCGCCGAGCCCATGACCGTTTGCAAGAACTTGCTCCCCGCCTGGAAAGCACCGCCTTTGTCCGAAGCTTGTGCCTGCAAGTTCAAAAAATCGCGCTGCTTGTCCATCCACAGGCGGTGGATGTGCTTCAGCATCCCCATCGCCTCTATCACTTCCGCATTTCGAAGCGCGCCATCTATGTAGTGCTGCGCTCCAATGGCAGCGCGGTTGGCTTGCACCAATGGCGGGTTGGTAGCGCGCTCATTGAACCATGCAAGCAGCACCTGAACCACCGCGCCAGCCACTGCAAACCAACCCAATAACGGGTTGGCAAGAAACAGAATCACCATGAACACCAGCGATACCGGCGACTCCATCACTGCGCCGACGACAGGGTGCGGAAAAAAATCACGCAGCGTGCGCAAGTCGTTCATGGGCTGAGCACTTGCCTGGCCCAATCGACGCAAGTTGGTTTCGTACATCGCCTGGAACACACGAGGAGCCATGCGCCGATCAAACACGCTTCCCGCCTCGCGCAGCGTCTCCGAGCGCGCCCAGTCCAGCACTTCCATGACCACATATGCCAGCAACACACCCAGAGTCAGCATGGCCAGGGTCATGTGGTTTCGGCTGTTAACTACCCGACCGTATACCTCAAACATGTAGAGCGTAGGCACCAAAATCAGCAGTGCACCGATCAAGGCAAAAAAGAAAGCACGCCTCAAATAGGGCTTCAAATCGAGTATTGCCGCTCGCAACTCGGAAGGGGACGAACCGATCGTTCGTTGCTGAAGATTCATAGACTTTCTTCCACCATCACATATTCAGGGATTTCAGCATCTTGGGATTGCAATTCAGATGCCGATACATCGTCCGCGCTCACCTCGCCATCGGCGGTGCTGGGCATCGTCATATCGGAAAAGGAGAACGACAGGCTGTAGGAACCACCACCCGCCTGTGCAAGCACGATCTCACGCAGCTTGTGGGTTTGAAATGCGCTTTCTGCCTGTGTACCCAGAGTGATTGAAAACCGCATTCTTCCGTCCAAGGTAAACATTGACAATTGCCCACCCTTGATGCTCAAAGTGTGCCTGTCAAAATACACAGGGCACGAATCAGCAAAGCGCAACAGCGGCAGCGGCTTTCCATCGAGACGCGAGAGGTGGAACGGACTGTGCGGATGTTGGAATACCACCCTGCAGGTGCGCGAGACAGAATAGATCGCATTGCACACCATTTGGGAGCCCATCTGCGGAAAGCGCTCACGCAACTGGCGATAGGTCAAGTGATGCAGAGCCACTCGATTCCATACCCGTGTCTGCTGAACCACCCCAGCCACTGCATTGCAAACCTGAGCAAAGCCCTGCTGCAACGCCTGCAATCGCTGCACCTGCTCGGGCGATGTATCCAGCGGGATGGAGAGGGTAAAATTCATATAGGATTTGCATTGTACCGCAAAAATTCATATAGGAATCCCCGCCGTTGCCGCACCGACAATTTAGTGCAATGCTCTGTCGCCCGCGTTGGTGTGACAATCCCCTCTTTGCCTTCCTCCGCAATCTACTCATCCTTGGAGTGACATGCCGTCCATGCAACTGAGCACCAGCCTGATTGGCTTGGCGCTTGCGGTGCTGATTCTTTATCTGGTGCGCCGCGACCACTTGTATCTCATGCATGGGCTGCTGTGGTCTGTGGTCGCCGCTGGTGCAGCCATCCTCGGCGCGTGGCCCGGGCTGATCGATGCAATAGCGACCCGGCTGGGATTTGCATATCCCCCCGCACTGCTGTTGCTGCTGGCATGTGCAGTACTGTTGCTGAAGGCCTTGCACTCGGACATGTTGCATACACGCCTGGAACGCGACGTCCGCCGTCTCAACCAACGTCTGGCACTGCTGGAACTTGAGTTGCAAGAGCGCAAGCACGGAATGGATCGCAACGGGCCCTAGCTGATGCGGAACGAGTGGTGACAACTAACGGTTTGAAATTTCCCTTCTTGCGACAAGGTCTGATCAATGGTTCTTCATACTTTGCACCCGGTCATTTTGTGTGGTGGTGCAGGCACGCGCCTGTGGCCTTTGTCCCGCGAAGCCTACCCCAAGCAGTTTTTGGCGCTGCAAGGCGGCACCACCACCATGCTTCAAGACACGGCACTGCGCCTTGATGGCCTGAATGCCAGTGTGCCTCGCCACGCACCCTGGGTCGTCTGCAACCAGGAACACCGCTTTCTGGCGGCACAACAGCTGCAAGAAGCGGGGGTCGCCGACGCGAAGATGTTGTTGGAGCCATGCGCTCGCAACACCGCTCCAGCGTTGACACTGGCCGCCTTGGCGGCGCACGCCGCCGATCCGGGTGCAGTCTTGCTTGCGATGCCTGCAGACCACGTGATAGCTAACGCACCCGCCTTGCACGCCGCGGTCATGGCGGCTTGGCCCATGGCCTGCGACGGCGCGATGGTGACGTTTGGAATTTCCCCGCAGCGCCCAGAAACGGGATATGGCTACATCCACCAAGGACGCGCCGTTGCCGATGGTGCAGGACGTGAGATCGCCGGATTCGCCGAAAAACCCAGCGCTGAGAAAGCCTGCGCCTACTTGGAAAGCGGCGAATATCTTTGGAACGCGGGCTTGTTCATGGTTCGCGCAGATCAATGGCTCAAAGCGCTGCAAGCACTGCAGCCCCAGATGCTGATGCAATGCCAACACGCCATGGTGGAGTGCACTCAGGACGCTGATTTCATTAGGCCCCAGGCAACAATCTTTGCCAACTGTCCAGCAGACTCCATCGACTATGCCGTCATGGAGCACCTGCCTCATCAGGGTTCCCAGCTTGGGATACCCGCCAGGGTGGTGGCATTGGATGCAGGCTGGTCTGATTTGGGCGCCTGGGACGCATTGTGGGAGGTGCTTGAGCGCGATTCTCAAGGCAACGCTCAGGTTGTGCAGGAGCCGGGTCAGGTGTTGACCGTTGACACCAGCAACACCCTGGTGCTGGCTGAAAGCGCTCTGGTCGCGACTGTGGGGCTACGCAACGTAGTGGTCGTGCAGACTCCAGATGCCGTCTTGGTTGTCGATAAAAGCCGCACCCAGGATGTAAAGAAGGTGGTTCAAGCGCTGCAGGCGCAGCCTGCGCAGCGCCGTACGCTGGCCCAGGCCCACCGCAAAGTGCATCGCCCCTGGGGTTGGTACGACAGCATTGATGCTGGAGACAGATTTCAAGTCAAGCGCATCGTGGTCCATCCGGGGGCCAGTCTGAGCCTACAAATGCACCACCACCGCGCCGAACACTGGGTGGTAGTCAAAGGGACTGCAGAAGTCACCAACGGTGAGCGTACTTTCTTGCTAGGAGAGAATGAATCTACCTTCATCCCCCTAGGCCACATCCATCGCCTCAAAAACCCAGGCAAAGTTCCGCTGGAAATCATCGAGGTGCAGTCTGGAAGCTACTTGGGCGAGGACGATATTGTTCGATATGAAGACTCCTATGGGCGTACCGCGTGCTGAGCAGCACCAAACCCTGTTGACAAAAAAACACACCAATTCATGACGACGACACCTTCCTCCCGAAAGGCACTGGTCACCGGCATCACCGGGCAAGACGGTGCATACCTTGCACAGTTGCTACTCAACAAGGGCTACACCGTTTATGGAGCCTTTCGGCGTACCAGTTCGGTGAATTTCTGGCGCCTGCAAGAACTGGACATAGCACAGCACCCACACTTGCATCTTGTCGAGTACGACCTTACCGACCAAGGGGCAAGCATAGCCCTCGTGCAAAAAATCCAGCCGGATGAAATCTACAACCTTGCCGCACAGAGCTTTGTCGGCGTGAGTTTTGAGCAGCCCGCCACCACTGCACACATTACTGGTGTAGGCGCACTGCATCTGCTGGAAGCAGTTCGCATCGTTAACCCGCGCATCCGGTTCTACCAGGCCAGCACTTCAGAGATGTTTGGCAAGGTGCAAGCGGTACCCCAATCCGAAGAAACGCCTTTTTATCCGCGCAGCCCCTATGGCGTAGCCAAGCTGTATGCGCACTGGATGACCGTCAACTACCGTGAAAGTTACGGTATTTTCGGCTCCAGCGGCATATTGTTCAACCACGAAAGCCCACTGCGCGGGCGCGAGTTTGTCACCCGCAAAATCACCGATGCCGTAGCGCGCATCCAACTTGGGCAGCTCGAAGTACTGGAGCTGGGCAACCTTGATGCCAAGCGCGACTGGGGCTATGCACAGGAATATGTGGAAGGCATGTGGCGCATCCTCCAGGCCAACCAGCCCGATACCTATGTATTGGCCACTGGACGCACGGAAACCGTGCGCGACTTTGTCCGCATGGCCTTTCAGGCAATCGGTGTCACGCTGGATTTCCAGGGCACGGGCGACACCGAAGTCGGCATCGATACGGTCAGCGGCAAGACACGGGTGCGCATCAACCCGCGTTTTTATCGACCTGCCGAAGTGGATCTACTGATCGGCAACCCTGCCAAGGCCCGCGAGGAACTGGGCTGGCAGGCCCACACCAGCCTGGAAGCACTTTGCCAGATGATGGTGGAGGCCGATGTGCGCCGCGTGGCCAGCGGTTTCTCGTTCTAAAAATGATGCCATCAACGCCAGTCACTCGGCGGGTATTGGTGACCGGACTGGGTGGATTCACAGGGCGCTATGTTCAAGCCGCACTGGAGCAACGCGACTGGGACGTCTGGGGGTTGGGTGCACAGCCAGCCCCTCAACATGCCGCTCACTATGTGCAGGCGGATCTGACCGACAGTGCCGCCTTGCAACAAGCCTTGGCAGAAGTTCGTCCCCAGGCGGTCATCCATCTTGCAGCCATTGCATTTGTCGGCCACGACGACGCCGACGCCTTCTACCACGTCAACCTGATGGGCACACGCCATCTGCTGGCTGCATTGGTGCAGCTGTCGGAGCCGCCAGCCCATGTGCTGCTTGCCAGCAGCGCCAATGTCTATGGCAACCAGACCGGCGGCATGCTGGACGAGGAAACAATACCGCAACCTGCCAACGACTATGCCGTCAGCAAACTGGCCATGGAGCACATGGCGCGGCTGTGGTCAACACGCCTGCCCATCACCATCGTTCGGCCATTCAACTACACAGGTGTAGGTCAATCGCCTGACTTTTTACTGCCCAAGATCGTAATGCACTTCAAGAGCCGCGCTGCCAGAATCGAACTGGGCAATCTTGACGTCTGGCGCGATTTTTCTGACGTGCGTGCCATAGCCGATGCCTATTGCCGCCTACTTGACACGCCCTCCGCCGTCGGTACCACAGTCAACCTCTGTTCTGGTCAGAGCCACAGTCTGCGGGAAATCATTGGCATGGCTGAGGAAATCACCGGTCATCACATACAAGTACACACCAATCCCGCCTTCGTACGCGCCAATGAAGTCAGAACGCTGCTGGGCTCCCCGGAGAGGCTGAAAGCGCTCGTTGGACCCGACTGGATGTGCCCACCGCTGCAAGAGACCCTGCGCTGGATGTTGGAGACAGCGTGACTGTGACCACACTTGGCATCGATCTGATCCTGGGCGCCGACAGCATCAATGCTCCACTCACAGGTATTGGTCGCTACGCGCTGGAGCTTGCGCGTGGCATGCCAGAGCACCCTGATATCAGGCAAGTTCGCTACTTTGTGCTCAAAGGCTGGGCTCCACTACAGTCATTGCTCAATGCAGAAGGCGGAGGGGGCGTTCACACTGCTTCCAGCAAGCCCAGCCTCCGCAGCAAACTAGCCGGCAATCGCTTCGCAGTGCGCGCCTACCATGCGCTGGTTCCGCACCTGCAGCGATGGCAGCTCAAAGACCACGCCAATGCGATCTATCACTCGCCGAACTACTTCCTGCCACCATTCGCTGGTCGCACAGTCGCCACCATCCACGACCTTTCCCACCATCTATACCCACAGTTCCATCCCGCAGCCCGCATTGACTACATGCGCCGCGCTCTGCCCGAGAGTTTGGGCCGGGCCGATCATTTGATCACCGATGCAGAATCCGTCCGTCAAGAACTGATCGAGCACTTTGGCTATCCCGCTGAGCGCATCACAGCCATCCCACTGGCTGCAAACTCGGCATTTCGACCGCACTCTGCACAAGAAATTCAGGCCACATTGGCGCCATTGCGCTTGCAGCCACACGGATATAGCCTCTATGTGGGCACCATTGAGCCGCGGAAAAACCTGGATCGCCTTCTGGCGGCGTACGAGTCTTTGCCCCAAGCACTGCGCATGCGCTACCCACTCGTCATGGCAGGTGGCGCTGGCTGGTGTTCCGAAAATACACACAAACGCATGAGCAGCGCTGCCAACGCGGGCTGGCTACACTATCTGCGTTATGTGGCGCAAGCCGATCTACCTGCACTCTACGCGGGTGCCCGGGTCTTTGTTTACCCTTCGCTGTATGAGGGTTTCGGCCTGCCGGTTCTGGAGGCCATGGCATCGGGGGCCCCGGTCATCACTTCCAACTGCTCATCTTTGCCCGAGGTCGTCGGCACCGCTGCGCTCCAGGTGCAACCGGAAGACGTCACTCACTTGGCCGCCTCGCTCTCACGCGCCCTGCAAGATGACACGTGGAGGGCCAACGCCCGTGAAGCAGGATTGGCACGCGCAGCACAATTCAGCTGGCAGCGCTGCATTGATCAGACCGTGCGGGTCTATGAGCGATTGAAAGCCAGTCCACAAAGATAAGCCCCCCCTGCGAAGAGGGGAGGCTTACATCTGGCCAAGTGAGATCAGGGGCAGGTATAGGCGACAACTCCTGCCGCCATGTTCGCCATAGTCGTCGGAAGTCGAGCAATTGCAGCATCGGCTGCAGCATCACCGTTGACACAATTCAGATAGGCCCGACCCAGGGCCAAGCTCTGACCATAGGCATTGGCATATTGTGAATTGGCAGCCAGTGCTTTGGTGAATTCCAAAGCCGCACGACGCTTTGCATTGAGGATTGCGCTGTCTGCATCGGCTGCGTTGTAAGCCACGGTATACGCAATCTCTGGAACAGAAATCACACCCTGGTTCACCTGCTGTGTCCAATACGTCAGACCAGACGACAAAGGATCGCGGCTGAACAGCTGCCTGAATACCTGCGTCACCTGTGCCGACACACCCAAACCGCCATAAATGGCCTGTGACTCTGCCGATTTGTAGAAATCGTCTACCAGAATGCGGTAATTACCACCGCTTTGCGTCATCAGACCCTCGTAGTAAGACTGCCCACTTGCAGCCGCCGGGCGTCCGAAATATCCGGCAAACATCGTAACGACCTGCTGCGTGTAGGCGCTGGTTCCCCCGGTGAAGTTTGCAGTCACATTCCGTGCGCTGTCCAGCAAAACGGTACAGGTATCTGTCGTGCCGCTGCAGGCCCCCCCCCAACCGGCAAAACTGCTACCCGCACTCGCCACAGCACGCAGCGTAATGGTAGTACCCGTATCAACCGTGGCAGAGCATGCACTACCGCAATTGATCAGAGGAGCGCCCAAGGCCAGTTGGGTGTGCTTTTGTATCCAAGGTTGATAGTTGGCCACCCGGGTGTACACACCGGGGTAGTTGGGCTGGGCGCAGCTATTTCCCCAGCTCACGATACCTGCCAGTACATGACCACCGCTGCCATTGGACACAACCAAGGGGCCACCACTGTCCCCCTGGCAGGAGTCTTTTCCTCCTGCAGGGTAGCCAGCACAAATCATGTTGCTGGAAATATTGGTGCTCCCGTATGCCGACTGCGCAGCACAGTCACTGCTGGTCAGCAAGGGCACCTGAACCTGCATCAACATGCTCGAAGTGCTGCCACCAGGGCTGGTAGTACCCCAGCCTGTCACTGTAGCCAAGGTATTGGTGGAGGCCAACTGGCTTTCTTGAGATCCAGACAGCGGGGCGACCACATTCACCGTACTGGACAATGGCATTGCGCCGGACAAGCGCAGCAAGGCAATATCGTTGTCGTAAGTGCTGGGCTCATACGCATGGTGCTTGACGATGCTGCTCACACCAAGCACCACGCCGCCGCTGTCTTTTTGCAAAGAACCGGCACGCACAGTGACGCTGGAGGGAGAGACCGTTACACCCGCGTTGTCGATGCAATGCGCCGCTGTCAACACCCATTGGTCAGACACCAGCGTGCCACCACACAAGAACGAGCCTTGTGCCGTCGTGATATTGAGCCGCACTTGCCACGGCCAAGATCCCAGTTGAGCGGCTGTGCCACCCACAATTCGCGCATCCACCGCCCCACCGGTGACAGGGAGTTGTGCAGACACGCTGGATGTAGACGAAACCGTACCCTGACCCGTGCCCGCTTTGCTTACATTCAATGTGACCTTGGATGTCTGCGTTCGGTAGGTCACCCTCAGAGACACCCCACTGTAGGCCGCATAGCCGTTCAGCAAAACGTGGTACGTGCCAGCTGCTGGGCTGACAATGCCACAGCTCTCTGTATTGCCGTTGTTCTTCGATGAACAGTCATACGATTGCAACGTCGGTGCAGTGCCCGCCTTCACAAACAGATCCACATCTCCCGTACCGCCCGATGTGGACACAACCAAATTGGTCGCACCGGCAGGAACCTGCACTGAATAGCTCGCACTGTTGTTCGTAGCACCAGCAAGACCCGTCTGATTCATCAACGTTACAGAACCGCCCACCACACCGGTAGTGTTGAATACAGCGGACACACTGGAGCTGCTGGTACCTGCAGCAACCGTGCAACTGCCCGTGCCGCTGCAAGCCCCCCCCCACCCTGCGAAAGTGCTGCCACTGTCGGCCTGAGCGGACAGAGTCACAGCCGTAGAGGTGGCAAAGTTACCCATTGCGCTAGAGCACGACGATCCGCAGCTCAAGCCACTGGGGCTACTGCTGACAGTGCCGGTGCCACTGCCTGATTTGGAGAGCGAAATCAAACGCGTGGACGAAGCCAGATTGAAAGTGGCCGTCACATTGCTGGCGCTACTCAAGGTCACATTGCAACTGCTGGAAGTTCCAGAACAAGCGCCGCTCCAGCCAGCAAACGTGCTGCCAGCCGCCGCTTGGGCCGTCAGGGTGACCTGCGTGTTGGCCGCAAAACTGGCAGAGCAAGTGCTGCCACAGCTGATGCCTGCAGGCGAGCTGCTGACCGTACCACTGCCAGTGCCCTGGCGCCCCACCGACAGGGTGTAGTTTTGCACTGCACTGTCCAGCGGCAGATTGGCTTGCGCACTGCTTTGCAACACACTGGCCACTCGCCAGGGATTCACGCCCCGGGTATGGTTGGTGCCGAAATTGAAGCTGACGTTGGCCAAACCCGGGCTCAGCAAATTGCAGTAGCTCATGATAGTGCCAGCACCTGTTCCCGACGTCCCCCCGGAGGTAGATCCCACCCCCGGCAAAACACCACTGCGCGAAGTGCCTCCCAGCTGGGTGACGCACTGTCCACTGGTGCCGGAAACACAGCAATCGATAGCCCCGCCCTGGCTGGAGCCCATCGGCGGATTGTCAAAGTTGTGCGTATGCGTGCTGCCAAACGCATGGCCTATCTCGTGCGCAACCACCACCGAATCCCACACCACCTGAGGATTGCTGGCCGAGAAACTGCCCGTAATGCTGCCGCTGACGCCATAGGCATAGGTCTTGCTGCCGCTATCGAGCGTATCCACATAGGCGATACCGCCGCCCGTGTTGCGCCCACTCAGCAAATGGACATGGTGACGCGCTTGATTGATGCGCGCTGCAGCGTTCCAATACGCCTGCAACTCATCCAGCAAGGCACTGGTGCTGGCGGTACTGCTCCACGGATCCGCCGAACTGCTGGTGTACACGTTGATCTGCGTCAGGTTCAAACGCGCACCAATTTCAGTTTGGTACTGCGAACTGGCATACCCCAGCAAATCGGTCACATAGGCATGAACAGCAGCGCTGCTGCCCAGGCGCTGGTACAACTCATAGTCTGTTTCAATAATGAGGTCGGCGCGTCGCTGCGCACCCAGAGCCTCCACTCCGTTCGCAGCCAGCCCCATGGTGCCAGAGCGCTGGTTGTTGTCGCGCCACTTTTCCAAAAACGTGGGTGTGGGTGAGACATAGTGCTTGTCCATGAACTCATTGCTGACGCTGCAGACAAAAGGCTCGCTAGGGGCATCTGCCGAAAAATCCACCTTGCGCGAACGAAGCGCTGCAGTGGACAGGCTGGCCTTGACAGAGGCGTCCGAACCCGCCGGCACACCCACATCGGTAACGAACACCTCATCGCCACGGCGCACGATACCGCGCATGGCCCCCTGGTTATCGATAGACACGAACACCTTGCTGTCCGGCTCACCTACCAACTGCCCCGTGAAATGGGCGCGGGGCTCCGGACGCGAGGTGGTCACACCACTATCGGAATGCACGACCAGCAACGCTGTCGTGGAGTCCGCATTGATGCGCTGCAAATCGGCGCTCAAGGATGGCGCGCCCTGCTCACCCAGCGCAAGACGTTCAAGGCGCAACTTGCCTCCGGCGGGCAAAGTCAGTGCTTGGCGCAAATCGGCGCCCCCCCCTCGGGCTTCGGGCAATTGCAAAACCGTCTGCGCCAATGCCGGCGCCAATAGCGCGGCTCCCAACAGCCACGCTGCCAGGCCCTTGCGCAAGGATGATGAAACCATCTTCTCACTCCTCTGTCGATGAATTGCACAGACTTTAATGCCGCTGGTTTACATCACCCATGTCGATTTCAACGTTCGTGTGTAAAACTGCCAAATTTTCAACCGGGAAGATGCAAACATCAAGTGCAAGCTCAGACCAAACCACTCTGCGCACAAATTTTGTCGCCATGGAGCACTGCTAAAATCTCGCCCCTAGTTGCCCAGCGCTCCAGCCACGGCGCAGAAGCTGCAGAGGCGCCAGCCCTACTGGCTCGGCACAGCCATGCTTCCCCATCACTCTTGAACCAGGAGCCTTCGTGCCTGGCCTTCTCCTAGACGTTCTCCGGTACCGCGGCTTCATCATCACCAGCACTGCACGCCAGATTCAGGGCCAATACCAAGGCTCACTGTTTGGCGTTGCCTGGCTGTTCCTGGGGCCGCTGGCCCTGCTGGCGGTGCACACGGTCATCTTTTCCAACCTGTTCCAGAACCGTCTGGCAGGTGTGGACTCGGCTTTTTCCTACAGCATTTACCTCTGCGCAGGCCTGCTGCCCTGGCTGTACTTCAGCGACTCTGTCAGCCGCCTGACCGGCACCTTCGTGGCCCAGGCCGGGCTCATCAAGAAGGCGCAGTTCCCGCGCATCTGCCTGCCCCTCATCGCCATGGGCGTGTCCAGTTTCAATTTTGCGGTCATTGCAGGCTTGTTTCTGGGCTTTTTGCTCATTACCGGCAACTGGCCCGGAATGGTGCTTCTTGCAGGCCTGCCAGCACTCAGCATTCAAATAATGCTGTCATTGGGGCTGGGAGTGTTTCTGGGTGTAATAAACGTGTATTTTCGTGACGTCGGCCATCTGGTGGGTGTTGTATTTCAGTTTCTATTCTGGCTCACGCCCATTGTTTACCCTCTCAATATGCTGCCCGCCTGGGCGCAAGCCGCCATCAAGGCCAACCCCATGACCGTGCTGGTGGAGCACTACCAAAGCGTCATCCTGTATGCCCGCATTCCCTCGGCCCAGGCGTTCCAGGGCTTGGCGTGGGTGGCACTGCTGGCGGGCGTCTGCCTGTTTCTGGCTTTCAAAATCCACCGCGACCTGGGCGGCGAAATGGCGGACGAACTCTGAGCATGGGACACATCCACATCCACCACCTCGGCAAAGCCTACAAGCGCTACGCCAAAAAATCAGCCCGCATCCTTGAATGGATGGGCATGGGCGTACACCACCAGCCCCATTGGGTACTGCAGGACATCAGCTTTCAGATCCAACCTGGCGAGGCCGTAGGCATCATCGGCGTCAACGGTGCGGGCAAAAGCACCCTGCTCAAGCTCATCGCTGGCGTCATGCAGCCCACCACAGGCAGCATCGAACTGCGTGGGCGCGTAGCGGCGCTGCTGGAACTGGGCATGGGATTCCAGGGCGACTTCACCGGCCGCCAGAACGTCCACATGTCCGGCCTGCTGGCAGGCATGACCGCCCAGGAACTGCAAGGCAAGATGGCCGAAATCGAAGCCTTTGCAGACATTGGCGACTACATCGACCAGCCCGTGCGCACCTACTCCAGCGGCATGCAGGTGCGCCTGGCCTTTGCCGTGGCCACCGCCGTGCGGCCCGACATCCTGATCGTGGACGAAGCACTTGCCGTGGGCGACGTCTTCTTCCAGCAAAAGTGCTTTGAACGCATCCGCAGCTTCCTGCAGCAAGGCACCACGTTGCTGTTCGTGTCGCACTCCGCCGCCACCGTGTATACCCTGTGCAACCGGGCCATCCTCATCGATGGCGGGTGCGTTGCCCTGGACGGCAACCCCCGCCAGGTCATCGACCTGTACAACGCCCTGGTCGCCTCGCGCGCCAGCAGCGGCGCGCTGCCCGTCGCCATCACCGGCGCAGCGGCCAGCACACACACGGCCCCGGCAACAGCCCAAGCGGGGGGGGCCATAGGCTCCTACGCCCACAGCGGCGTCACCATCACCAGCGTACAGCTCACCAGCGGCGGGCAACCCGCACACAGCGTCATCAGCGGCTCGCGCATCACCGCGCGCGTGGTGGTGCAGTTCCACCAGGCCTACAGCGACCCCCACGTGGGCTTTCAGGTCCGCGACCGGCGTGGCGAAGCCGTCTTCATGACGCACACCCACGCCATGCACCAGAAAATCGGCCCCGTGCAGGCGGGCGAGCAAGTCGAGGTGCAATACAGCTTCGACGTGCCCCTGGTCACCGGCGACTACACCTTCACCGCAGGCGTGGCCCAGGGCGGGCTGATGGGTGGCGCTGTGGCCGACTCCATTGCCCGCACGCAAGACGCCTGGGCCTTCCAGATCGTCACCAACCTGGACGACATCCACTGGAACGGCCTGTGCCACCTGAACCCCCGCGTGGCCATACAGCGCCCGGTGCCCACCAGCCCCACAGGCACCGGCCTGCTGGTCACCACCTCGCACTCGCTCCTGTGGATGGACGCGCTCACCGGCCAGACCCAGCCCCTGCACCGTGGCGCAGGCCTCTATTACGGCATTGCCTCCGACGCCCAGCGCATCTGCGTGGGTGCGCGCCAGCGGCTGGTATCCTCCGCCGTGCCCGCCAGCCAGGAGCGCGGCGCCATCCTCGTGTTCGACCGCCAGCTCCGGCTGCAAGACACCTGGCAAGCCCCCTTTGCGCTGCGCGACATCCACGAAATCGCCCTGCACGAAGGCACCCTGTGGGTCACCTGCTCGCACGACGACATGGTCGCCCTGCGCCACCCCAACGGCCAATGGCAAGCCTGGTACCCCCTGGGCGAACCCCAGGGCGAGCCGCGTGACGTGCACCACTACAACTCCTTCGCCTTCACCCCCGGCACCCTGCACCTGCTGGCCCACAACCGGGGCGCCAGCGAACGGCTGGAATTCAGCCTGCCCGACCGCACCCTGCGCGCACGGCACCCGCTGGGCCAACAAGCGCACAACCTCTGGCAGCAAGGCGCCCAATGGTGCACCTGCTCGTCTGGCGAAGGCCGCCTGCAGGGCGACAGCGGCTTTGCGCTGGTCACCGGCGGCTTTCCGCGCGGCATGGCCCGGCTGGGCTCGCTCGCCGCCATAGGCATCTCACAGCTGGCCGAGCGCCAGCAGCGCGACCTCACCGACGGTCAGATCCACATCTACAACGACCAGTGGCAACTGCAGCACCAGTGGACGCTGCCCGGTGAAGGCCTGGTGCTCGACCTGCGGCCATGCCCTTGACCGAGCGCCGCACAGCGCCTCTGGCACCCCCCCCTTACCGTGCCGACATTGACGGCCTGAGGGCCGTTGCCGTACTTGCGGTAGTGGTGTTCCATGCCTTTCCGAGTGCACTCCCCGGGGGGTACATCGGAGTGGACATCTTTTTTGTGATCTCGGGCTACCTGATATCCAGCATCATCTACCGCAGCCTGGAGGAGGGGCGTTTCAGTTTTGCGGCGTTTTATGCAAGGCGAATCCGGCGCATTTTTCCGGCGCTGCTCTGCGTCTTGCTGGCATGTGTGGTTGCGGGTTGGTATGTGCTGCTAGCCGACGAATACAAACAACTGGGCAAACACACCCTGGCCGGAACAGCCTTCGCCTCCAACATCGTGCTCTGGCGCGAAGCGGGCTACTTTGACAACGCAGCCGAAACCAAACCCCTGCTGCACCTCTGGAGCCTGGGCATAGAAGAGCAGTTCTACATTGCCTGGCCGTTCCTGGCATGGGCGGCCTGCAAGCTCGGTTGGGCCCGCCTCATGCTGCCGCTGTTGGTGGCGCTGGCGTCGTTCTGGCTCAACATCCATGGCATGGAGCGCGACGCCTCAGGCACGTTTTACCTGCCCATGACCCGTGCCTGGGAACTGCTCGCCGGCAGCCTACTGGCTGGGGTGCTCCTGCGCCGCCCCCGCCTGGGCGAACCCTTTACAAGCCACGCCATGGCGGTAACAGGCTTTGCCCTGTTGGCGTGGGGGCTTGCCGCCATCGACAAAAATACGGCCTATCCAGGGCCGTGGGCGCTCATCCCGGTACTGGGGGCCTTGCTCATCATCGCAGCGGGCCCGAGCGCCTGGCTCAACCGGCTGCTTCTGTCGCACAGACTGGCCGCAGGGGTAGGGCTGATCAGCTACCCCCTCTACCTGTGGCACTGGCCGCTGCTTTCATTTGCCCGGATTGTGCAGAGCACCACCCCCAGCACAACCACTCGCCTGGCTGCGGTGCTGCTGTCCATCGTGCTGGCCTGGCTGACCTACCGCTGGATCGAACGCCCCATCCGTACCCCAGGGGCGCAGCCACGCACCGTTGCTGTGCTGGGGGTGCTGATGACACTGATGGCCGCCATCGGCCTGGGCCTCTATTTCCAGGACGGCCTGGCCCAGCGCCAAACCCTGGCACACGTCACCCCACCCATAGAACGCCTGACCGACGACGACCCCCAGGCCCACGCGGCCTGCTTGGCCACCTACGGCTTGAGCCACGAGAAAATCCGCTACTGCCGCCTGTCGTCCCCAATGGGAGACAAACCGCGCATAGCCCTTCTGGGCGACTCGCACGCGGCTGCACTCTACCCAGGCCTGTCGGCGCAACTGGCGCAAACCCGCCGTGAAAGCTTGCTGATGATCGGCGGGCGCGTGTTTGTCAATGTAGCCGCCTACCCCGAGGGCAACCAATTTGAAATGGAAGTCTCCAGAGGCGGCATCAAAGCGGTTCAGTTCGTGGCCCAGGAGCCCTCCATCCAGACCGTGGTCGTTGTCACGCGAGGCACGGGCTACCTGGCAGGCAACGGCAATTTCTACCTGCCGAACAACCCTGCCATCACCGACCGCCACAAAGTGCTCGACCTGGGCCTGCGTGCCACACTGGATCTGCTGCTGCGCAACGGCAAAAAAATCGTGTTTGTGGTCGAACCCCCCACCCTGGACTTTGATCCTGCACGCTGCCAGGAAGTGCGCCCCTATCGCCTGACACGCCCCGATGCACAATGCACCATCACCCGCCAAGCCTTTGAAGCCAGCCACGCGGCCTACCGCCAATTGGTCTTTGCCATGCTCAAAGACTACCCCCAGGTGAAAATATTCGACAGCGCGCAGCATATGTGCGACGACCAGGTCTGCCACGGCAAGCAGGGGCAACAAGTACTGTACGGCGACACACACCACCTCTCGGCCGCAGGCTCCGCCTACCTGGCAAAAGAACTGGTCAAGACGGTGGTTGACTAAGCTGCGCACACAAAAAAACCGACGATCCATACCCCTATACACAAACACCCCATACCACCGCACAGGCCCATGCCACAGCTCTACAGCAGCACCGTACATACCGAGCAGCTTCTTGTCGAAGTGCAGCACCGCTGCCAGAACCCGCCCGCCACACAGCAACCGCCAGCCAGCCCCCCCGCGCAAAAAGCCCAAGGCACGCCCAGCCTGGCAGTGCGTGCATGGCGCGCATTCCGGGACAGCGGCTACTCCTGGCGCTGGGTTGCGCGCCAGATACCCGGCGTGCTCCCTGCGTACCTGCTGGTACACACCGTACTGAACCTGCGCCAGTCCCTGGCCGCACTGGAGCACAACCAACTCGGTGCCCAAAGCGCCTGGAAAGCCCAGCAACGCCAGCTGGAAAAGCAAATCCATCAACTGCGCCAGCAACAAGAAAAGCTCCAGCGCGAACACATCCACCTGCGCAAGCGGCTGTTGCTTGCAGAAAAACGCGCCCAGCAAAGCCTGGCCGCGCCCCAGGCCGGGGCCCACAACGCCGCCGCCAGCTCCGAGCCCCTGTCCCAGTGGTACAGCGCCTTTGAAGAATCGCAGCGCGGCGACGTATCGCAAATTGCCCAGCGCCAGGCACAGTACATACCGCTGGTCACCCCGGTGCTGCAGGCCCTGCCGCAAGCCCCCGCGCTGGACCTGGGCTGCGGACGCGGCGAATGGGTGCAACTGCTGGCCCGCCTGGGCCACCCCAGCCTGGGGGTCGACAGCAACACCGCCATGCTGCAACCCGCCGAAGCCGCAGACGCCAACGTGCACTCCCAGGACATCTTCACCTTCCTGGCCGAACAGCCGCCCGAACACTACGCCCTGGTCACCAGCTTCCAGGTGGTGGAACACCTCCCGCCCGACCAACTACTGCAACTGCTGCTGCACGCATGGCGCGTGCTGCGGCCCGGCGGCATGGTGGTGCTGGAAACCCCCAACCCCGAAAACCTGCAAGTGGCCGCCTACAGCTTCTGGATGGATCCCACCCACCAGCGCCCCTTGCCCCCACCGCTGCTGCTCAACATGGCCCAGCACGCTGGTTTTGTGGACTGCCACATCCACCGCAGCAGCCCCTGGCCCGCCGAACACCAAGCCCCAGGCCTGCCCCAACCCCTGGCACAACTGCTTTATGCGGATCAGGACTACGCGCTCATTGCCCGCAAGCCCCACGCCGCACCCGCCGCACCAGCCGCCCCCCAGCCCGCGCCATGAACCTCCTTGACCACCTGCCAGCCCCCCTGCACAACCGCGCCACCCAAGAGCACCACATCTACGCCCTGTTTGCCACCGGCAACACCGCGCCTGCGCACCTGCAGGCCCTGCTCGATGGGCTGTGCCAGCTCTCGCCCCTGCCGGCCCAAGTGCACGTGTACTGCCAAGGCCAGCCCCCCGCACCGTGGCAACACCCCGCCTGCACCCTGCACAACCTGGCAGACCCCGCCAGCGCCGCCGCCCTGGCCCAAGCCGAAGCCGCACTGCTGTCCCACGCCCTGTGGGACCAGCGCCACACCCTGGCCGCACTGGCCATACCCACCGTGCTGGACCTGGGCGTGCAAGCCCCTGCCGCCTGGGACGCCCAAGAGCAAGGCGGCCTGGCCGTGGCTGGCGCCAGCCCACAAGAACTGGCCGCACTGCTGGTGCAACTGGCCACCGACCCCGCCACCCGCCGCCGCACCCTGGATGGCCAAACCCCCTGGGAACCCCCTGGCCTGCAACGCCACTGGCGCGTGGAAGGCGTGTTCGACAGCAGCTACAGCCTGGCCATCGTCAACCGCCACCTCGCCATGGCCCTGCAAGACACCGGCCTGCCCACGGCCCTGTACACCTACGAACAAGGCCCGCAGCCACAGCCACAGTTTGCCGACCTGGAAGACCCCGCACGCCTGCAGCAGCTGTGGCAACACAGCCAGCACCCCCTGCCACCCGCCGTGGCACTGCGCAACGCCTGGCCCCCCGTGGTGCGCGACATGCGCGGCCAATGCCGTGCGCTGGGCAACTACGCCTGGGAAGAAACCGAATTCCCCCCCCAGTACGCGGCCGACTTCAACCGCACCCTGGACCTCATCACCGTGGTATCGCGCCAAACCCGCGACCTGCTGCAAAACGCTGGCGTCAGCACCCCCATGCCCCTGGTGGGCAACGGCATAGACCACCTCGAACACGAACCCCCCCAGCCCCTGCCCTGCAGCCTGCCCCAGGGCTACCGCTTTCTGCACATCTCCTCCTGCTTTCCGCGCAAAGGCGTGGACGTGCTGCTGCGCGCCTACGGCGACGCCTACCGCATCTGGCACGACGTGGTGCTCGTCATCAAAACCTTCCCCAACCCGCACAACACCGTAGAACAAGACCTGGCCGCCCTGCAAAGCGCCGACCCCGACTACCCCCAGGTTCACCTCATCCAGGAAGACTGGCCCCCCGGCCAGATCGTCAGCCTGTACCAGGCCTGCCAGGCCTTTGTGCTGCCCAGCCGCGGCGAAGGCTTTGGCCTGCCCGCCGCCGAAGCCATGCTGCACCACCTGCCCGTGATTGCCACCGGCTGGGGCGGGCACACCGACTTCTGCACCCCCCACACAGCGTGGCAAGTGCAATACACATTACAGCCCGCGCAAAGCCACATGGGCCTGCCCGGCTCCCTGTGGGCCGAACCCGACCGCGCCCACCTGGCCGAACTGCTGGAAACCCTGCCCACCCTGCCCGCCGCCACCGTGCGCCAGCGCACGCAGGCCGCCCGGCAACTGGTGCAAACCCACTACACCTGGGCCGCCGTGGCACAGCGCACCCGCCTGGCGCTGGACTACATCCGCCAGCAACCCGGCCCGCAGCGCCCGCCCCGCACCGGCTGGTTCAGCACCTGGGGCTCCCGCTGCGGCATTGCCGCCTACAGCGCACACATGGTGCGCGGCCTGGCACCAGAGCAACTGCACATACTGGCCGCCATCGAACCCACCGAAGGCACCGACCCCCCGCACGTGCACCGCTGCTGGCGCCACGGCCAGGCCGACATGGCCCCCCTGGTGCAGCAGGCCCAGGCCCTGCAACTGGACATGGTCGTCATACAACACCACTGGGGCTTTCTGGCCCCCCAGGCTCTGGCCAGCCTAGTGCAGCAACTGAGCGACGCAGGCATTGGCGTGGTGGTCGAATTCCACAACACCCGCAGCGCCCCCGAAGCCATCGAAGACCCCGCCACCCTGCAAGCCCTGGCGCTGGCCAGTCGCCTCATCGTGCACAACCTGGACGACCTGCACCGCCTGCACCGCTGGGGCCTGCACGAACGCAGCATGTGGTTCCCCCTGGCCGTGTACCCCGTGGCCCTGCCCACGCCCGAGCAACAAACCCAGCGCCGCCAAGCCCTGGGCCTGCACGGCAAACGCATAGTGGCCACCTACGGGTTTTTGATGCCGCACAAAGGCCTGCTGGAAATGGTGCACGCCATGCCCGCCCTGCTGCGCGAACACCCCGACGCCCACCTGCTCATGGTCAACGCCTGGTACTCTGAGGCCGCATCTGCCGCCGAACAGCAGCGCCTGCAGCAAGCCATACAAAACCTGGGCCTGGCTGCCCACGTCACGCTGGACACCCGCTTCTTGCCTGAAGAAGAATGCGCCGCCCTCATCAGCCTGGCAGAGGTGGTGGTCTTCCCGTACCAAAACACCGAAGAATCTGCCTCTGCCGCCGTGCGCATGGCCCTGGCCACGGGCAGCGCCATTGCCACCACGCCACTGCCCATCTTCAGCGACGTAGCTGCTGCCGCCCACCCCCTGCCCGGCACCACCGCGCCAGAGCTGGCCCAAGGCCTGTGCCAGCTGCTGCACAGCTACCGCGACCCCCAGGCACTGGCCCAGGCGCGCCAGCGTGCCAGCCAGCATGCCCGCCAACAAGGTGCAGTGCAGCTATCCATCCGCCTGGCCCACCTTCTGCGTGGCCTGCACGCCCAACGCAGTCTGCCCGCAGCCCTTGAAAACTATGGCTCCAGTGAAAAAATTGTTGCAACCTGGCAACAATGTGAAATCCCTCACGCAGCTGACTTCAGCGGCCAGAAATAGTGCTATAGAATCCGCGGAGACCTAGGCTGACTGTGGTGAGCCGCAAGTGGTCCGTTTTTAATTTTTTTTGAAACTAGGAGCTTCTTATGGCAGCAGCCGATTACTACACCCAGGTTTACACCATGTTTGTTGGCTACTTCGGTCGTCCACCAGCACAGTCGGGCCTGGATTACTATGCAACCAAAGTCGACGCAGCTGGCGGCAGCCTCGGTGTTGTGATCGACGACTTCTATAACTCTGCAGAGTCGCAGACCTTCTTTGCGGGCGAGACCATCGAGCAGCAGGTCAACCTGGTGTTCCACAACCTGTTTGGCCGCGACGCTGCTGTTGAAGGTCTGAACTACTGGACCAACCAGATCGCCACCGGCAATGTCTCCCTGGCGCAAGCAGCCTTCACCATCGCCAACGGCGCGCAAGCGGCCGACGCAGCCATCCTGGCAGCCAAGATCGACACCGCCAAGCTGTGGGTGGCCAGCCTGGACACCAACACCGAAATCCTGCTGTACTCCACCGACGACGGCCGCGCAGCAGGCCGTGACTTCCTCAACGGCGTGACTACCAGCACCGCTGCCACGCAGGCAGATGTGGACGCTGCACTGTTGGCCATGGTCAATGGCGGCAACACCGGCCAGACGTTCAACCTGACCAACGGCACCGACGTGGCCACCGCCAACGTGTTCAATGCGGGCCTGGTCTACACCCCCGGTGGCGACGACCGCATCAACTCCCTGCAGGACGAAGACATCCTGACCGGCACGGACACCAACCCCACGCTCAATGCCACGCTGGGCAATGCCAACGACAACGGCTCCAACATCATCACCCCCAAGCTGGTCGGCATCGAGACCCTCAATGGCGCCTTCACGGGCTCCGGCGGTGACGCTGTGACGGCTCTGGACCTGCAGGATGCCACGGGCATTGCTGCCATCAACGTCACCCGCGTGTCGGCGGCGGTCAACGAAGCTGAAATCGGCAACATCATGACGGCCGCAGCCCAGCTGTCGCTGGCCAACACCAACTCCAACAACGATGGCGTCGTGGAGTTCTCCTACGCTGCTGGCGCACTGGCAGGCGACAACACCGGCACCATCACCCTGGACAACGTGAACCTGGGTGGCCCTACTGGTACTTTGAACATCGGCCAGAACACCTCCGGCATCGGCGGGCTTGGCGTGGGTACCCGTGGTTTTGAAAACCTGACCATCAACTCCGCTGGCGCAGCTGCCAACGTGGTGAGCACGCTGAACCTGCCGGCCGACACCGACACCGATGGCGTGGTCACCATCACCGGTTCTGCAGACCTGACGCTGGGCGCACAGGTCAACATCGTCAACAACGGCAACGCCGCACTGACCGAAGCTACCGGCGTGTGGCTGGCCAACACCGGCCTGGCACAAACGGGTGGCCGTCTGGCATCCATCGACGCCTCCGCCTTCACCGGCAACCTCAACCTGCTGCTGGACAACGTCCTGGACATTGGCAAGGCAGACACCTCGGGTGTGGTGCAGAACGTGGCTGTCACCGGCGGTTCCGGCAACGACAACTTTATTCTGTACGACGTGGTGCAGGCGGGCGACACCATCTCCGGTGGCAGCGGTGGCAACGACACGCTGTCGTTCTACTCGGGCTCCGCACTCAACAGCGTGGCCACGGGCATCGACGTGACCGCCATGTACGCTGACGGCGGCACCGGCAACATCGCTCTGGACTACGACTTCGCACCCGACGCCTCCGGCATGACGCTGCGCAACATCTCGTTCAACAGTGCGACTCTGGAAAACGCGGCCGAAACCCCCGTGACCTTCACGCTGTACGACATGACCGCAGACCAGGCCACCGGCATCACGGTTCAGCACTCCACCACCGGCAACGGCCAGATCGCCAACACCATCATCGAAGCGGCCGTCGCGGCCAACACGGCTTCCGACACGGTGGGCGTGACCATTGGCGAAGGCACCAACGTCGATCCGCGCTTCAACTTCACGCTGGACACGGTGGTGGCCAACACCGCCACCTCGACGACGGCTTCTGCCTCCACGTTCGAGAACGTGACCATCACCGACAGCGACAGCGAGTCCAACAGCGTCGAGCTGCAGAACTTCGCCCAGCACACGGGCACCATCACCCTGACCGGTGGTCGTGCAGGCACCTTCCTGAACCTGGACGTGGACACCGCTGGTGCCGACGTCACCGACAACACCACCGGCGCAGATGCCCTGGCTGGTGGCGATCAGCAAGGCTTCATGGGTCTCAACACCGACGGTCTGGCGGCGGATCTGGCAGCAGGCAACTTTGTGGACGTTGAAGCTCTGGCCACGCAAGTGCGCCTGGGTGCGGCCACCATCGACGCTTCCGGCGAAACCTCCAACGTGATCGTGCGTGTCAGCACCAATGCTGCATCGGCCACGGGCGCACAAACCATCACCATGGGCACGGGCAACGACGTCGTGATCTTCGACAACCTGAACGACACCCGTGCAGGCCTGACGATCTCTGACACCGTGGCTGGCGGCGACGGCCTGGACAAGCTGGTCATCGATGGCAACGCTGTCAAGGTGAACATCAGCGCATCCGAGTGGACCAACGTCACGGGCTTCGAGACCATCCAGCTCGTGGGCAACAACGCTGCGGCGGTCAGCAACCTGTATGGCCAGAACAGCTACAACCTGACGCTGACCAATGCACTGATTGCGGCCAACGCCACGGCCAACCTGTTGAACATCATCAACGACAACGACATCAACAACGACGCAGCACTGGGCGTTGATACCGCCACGCTTGCTGCAAACGCTGAATTCGGTGTCACCATCGATGGTCGCCAGCTCGACGCCACCAACCACTTCAGCTACAACGGCGAAGAGGGCGGTTCGCGCACCAACGACCGCTTCACGCTGTCTGACGCCAACGTCAACGGCATGAACGTGATCGACGGCGGCGCCGTGAACAACGACGGCACGACCGACTGGGATGCCAACATCGACGTCATGGAAGTGCGTAACAGCAGCGTGGTGACCGTGGGCGACCTGGCCAACGTGCGCAACGTGGGCATTCTGGCCGGCTCCAACGACCAGGCCGTGGAACAAACCATGGTGCTGCAGTTGAACGACCAGGTGGTAGACGCCATGGTGGACTCCTACCACACCTCCACCACGACGCAGCAGGAAGCGCTGACCGTGCGCGTGGGTGGCATCCTGGACGTGACCGCGCCCGTGGCCGCCATGGCGCTGGATTACGACGGTAGCCAGATCACGGCCCGCTCTGTGGTGAACCTGAACCTGGATGGCAACATTGCAACCAACAACGACATCATCAAGCTCGGCATGGGCCTGACTACTGTCGCTACCGGCGGTCTCGACATTACCGGCCTGCACAGCGCTGGTGATGCAGATGCCATCGTGATGTCTGCTTCGCAGTTTGGTATTGACGTTGGTGCTGTGGGCACCGAAGTGGTCGCCGACGGTAGCAACATCGTTTTCGGTGCACTGAACGGTGGCCTCGCCACCGACCGCGTGTACGTGGTCGAAGGTGGTGACCTGGGTTACGGTGGCGCCGCCGACAACGATGTCGGTATCTACTACGATGCCGACGGTTCCGGTGCAGGCGCTGCCATCCTGGTGGGCGTGCTGGTGGATACCGGAGCTGATGTCCTGTCGGGCGCTGGTGCCGGTATCACGGTCGTGGCCTGATAACTGCACCGCCCCGCGCCCCTGCCTTGCAGGGGCGTGCCGGGCAGTCAGACCCCAAGCCCCGTTCCCTCGCAAGAGGGGCGGGGTTTTTTCTCAATTTCGACACCCTTTGCACAGTCTCTGCCGCGCGCAGAGGAATGATCCATGACCAAAACCCCTCCCTCCGTTCCCTCCATCACCCTGGGCGACAAGTCCTACCCGCTGGACCGCCTGAACCCTGCAGCCCGTGCCCAGGTGCAGAACCTGCGCATCGTGGAGGCCGAAATCCAGCGCCTGCGCAACCAGATCGCCATTGCCGAAGTGGCCAAGGCTGCCTTCGTGCAGGCCCTGCGCACCGAAGTGACCAAGGCCGCCTGACCTAGTAGTGGCTGCTGCAAGGTTCGTATGCGTGTCTTTTGTCGCGCTTGGAAACAAAAGTGCGCAAGCACGCAACCGAACCCGCCGCCATTGCTGGCAAATTGCAATTAGATCGTTGAGGGACTTGCAAAATTCAAAACCGCAACATGGCGGAAACACTTCGGTGCTCAATATTTGAGCACTTTGCGGTTGTCAGGAAGAATGCGCAGCGCTATCGCATCGATTCCCCCGTGGGTGACCCGCAGTGCTCCCTC